>NZ_CP036319.1:4200000-4500000 GCF_007752935.1 Crateriforma conspicua
AGGTCATCTGGGTTTCGCACCTCGCGTTTCACCCGATCACTTCAAAGCCGCATTCACGACGGCCGAAGGTTGGGGCACGTTCACCCAGAAAACGAATCAGCACACATTGTCCGCGTCGGTTGCGTTACGTTACGGGACGCTGCGTTTGAATCAACTGTCGTTACAGTCCGTTGCTGGTGCGCCAGCCACCAATGCGACCGCGCGGCTGAATGACCAAGACGTTCCGGTGGTTTTGGAAACCGATGGATCACAGCAGGTCCTTCGTTTTTCCAATGGTTTGGACATAAATGCCGGACAATCACTGGACGTGGAAGTGTTCTAAAATCCCCTACTTTTCACGCCTGTCACTCCTATCGCATTCTCGCCCACCACTTTCGCCACCCCAGCGGCGACCACTGCCCCGATCTCATCTTTCGAGGTTCCCACCGTGCCAACCCATCTCCGGTTCATCACTCTGCTTGTTCCATGCGTCCTTGGGTTTTTGCCACTGTCTCATGCCGATGCTGCAGACGCCCCACCCAATGTGATTTTGATTTTCGCCGATGACCTGGGTTATGGTGACCTGGGTTGCTACGGTGCGACAAAGGTCCAAACGCCGAACATCGACAAACTGGCGGCCGAAGGTCGGCGTTTCACCGATGCCCATTCGGTATCCGCCGTCTGTACGCCGTCTCGCTATGCGCTACTGACGGGCCAATACCCGGTTCGTGCCAACAATGGCCAGGGTGTGTGGGGCCCCGCACCGATCACTTCGCCATTGATTGTCGACACCGAAAAGACCACGATCGCCGACGTCTTCAAGACCCGCGGATACGAAACCGCCGTCTTGGGAAAATGGCATTTGGGTTTCAAATCAGGGACCAACGACTGGCAACCGCCCTTGCGCCCGGGGCCGCAAGACCTGGGATTCGATTACTACTTTGGCATGCCGGTCGTCAACAGCGCACCGCCCTATGTCTATGTCGAAAACGATCGCATTGTCGGCAGTGATCCCGACGACCCGCTGGTTTATGTCGGACGCAACGCGAAGAACGCCACACCGATCACGCCCATTCCACCGGAAGCCGCCCAGCGTAGCGCCAACGCTTTCACCGGAGCCATCGAAGCACACAAGCTGTTCAACGACTATGACCTGGGCACCAAGTTTGCCGAAAAATCGGTCAAGTGGATTGAGCAGAACAAAAACCATCCGTTCTTTCTATATTTGGCAACCACCAACATCCATCACCCATTCACTCCGGCAAAGCGGTTTCAAGGTACCAGCCAGTGCGGATTGTACGGTGATTCGATTCACGAACTGGACTGGATGGTCGGTCGGGTTTTGCAGTGCCTGGATGAAAACCAGTTGACCGATAACACCCTGGTGATTTTCACCAGTGACAACGGCGGTATGTTCAACTTCGGCGGCCAGGCCGCCTTCAAAGCAGGGCACCGTCAGAACGGCGAATTGCTTGGCTTCAAATTCGGCGTCTGGGAAGGTGGCCACCGTGTGCCGATGATCGTTCGTTGGCCTGGCAAAGTGAAAGCCGGCACGACGTCGGACCAATTGATCGGCCATGTCGACATGCTGGCGACTTTCGCGGCACTGACGGGCCAATCACTGACCAAGGAACAACAGGCCGACAGCTTGAACATGCTGCCGGCATGGATCGACCAACCCGCCGAACCGATCCGCGAACAACTGGTCTTGGCACCCCACAAAGGTACCCACCTGTCGCTACGCAAAGGCAAGTGGAAATACATTCCCGCCAAAGGCAGCGGCGGATTCGGGGGGCGAAAGCCCAGCGACCACGCGTTCGCCGGTCCGCCAGCGGTCACCTTTGTCGGTTCGGTCAACAGCGATATCGAAGACGGAAAGATCCGCAAGGATGCGCCGCCCGCACAGCTTTACGATCTGGAGTTTGATGTTCGGGAAACCCAGAACCTGTATCAGGATTATCCGCAAGTTGTCGAACAGATGAGCGAAATTCTGAAGGACTACGCTCCTGCCAAACCGACGCCGTCACGACAAGGCAGGCAAAAGCCAAAGGGATCGCCAGCGAAAATGATTCCCGCCACCCCCAGTGATCGCAGTGCGTCGTTCGATTTTGAATCTGGCAAGCTGCAGCCTTGGCGAATCGTGAAAGGTAGCTTTGGCCACATCATCGGAAATCGTGCGAAGTTTTTTCACAACGGTCGTGATTACAACAAGCAGGGTCAGTATTACCTTTCGACATTGGAAACGTCTGCCGACGCCGAAAAGGGCGACGACAAGCAAACCGGCGTGATCGTGTCACCATTGTTTGTCCCCCAAGGCGACACCATGACCTTTCGCATCGGTGGCGGCGGAGGCCCGAAGACTTACGTCGCACTGTGCACCGCCGATGGCGAAGAAGTCAGCCGGGCTCATGGCATCAACGATCAAACCATGCAGAACGCAGCCTTCGATCTTCGGCCGTTCGGGGGCAAACAGATGTTCTTGAAGATTGTCGACCGTTCGACGACCGGATGGGGCCACGTGACCGCTGACAACTTCCAAATGGATGCCCAGATCTTGAATCAGTATCCCGAATAGGGGGCCAATTCATGATCGCTTGATCGCATCGCCAACACCGCACCGGGATCACTGCATTCCATGGTTTCCGAATTTCACATGCAGCTTGCACCTTGGGCCGTGCGCATCAGCGTGCTGGCATGCCTTCTGTTTTCCGCTATGTCCGTCCGTGCCGACGCCACGACCCAGCCCAATTTCGTGGTCATCTTCACCGATGACCAGGGATATCAGGATGTCGGCTGTTTCGGGTCGCCCGACATACGCACGCCACGTCTGGATGCGATGGCGTCGCAGGGGATGAAGTTCACCAGTTTCTATGCGCAACCGATTTGCGGTCCGTCGCGGGCCGCTTTGATGACCGGTTGTTATCCAATGCGAGTCGCCGAACGAGGCAATACCAAGCAAGTTCACCCGATTCTGCATCAGGATGAAATCACCGTCGCCGAAGTCTTGAAAACACAAGGCTATGCCACCGCATGCTTTGGAAAATGGGACTTGGCCAAGCATTCGCAAACGGATTTCTTTTTGGATCTGTTTCCGACGCGTCAGGGGTTCGACTATTTCTATGGCACCCCCACCAGCAACGACCGCTTTGCCAATCTGTACCGCAACGAAAATCTGATCGAACCCAAAACCGACATGGCGACGCTGACGCGGCGTTACACCGACGAGGCGATCGGGTTCATGGAGCGTCACCGTGACGAACCATTTTTCGTCTATCTGCCTCACACCATGCCGCACACTCGCCTTGCGGCATCGGACGACTTCAAAGGATCCAGTCCGCGTGGTTTGTATGGTGATGTGATCGAAGAGATCGATTTCAATGTGGGGCGAATCCTTGATACGGTTGAATCGCTGAAACTCGACGATCGCACCTATGTGTTGTTCACCAGCGACAACGGCCCTTGGCTGAACAAAAACAAGAACTTTTCCGATGGGCATTTACCAAAAGATTATGGTGGTTCGGCCGGACCACTTCGCAGCGGCAAAGTGTCCGTCTTCGAAGGCGGCGTGCGGGTTCCCGCCATCCTTTGGGGACCGGGTCGCGTGCCTGCCGGAACCACGTGCGAATCGATTGCAACCACCATGGATGTGCTGCCGACCTTTGCCGCATTGTCCGGCGCGGAGGTTCCCTCGGACCGAGTGATCGACGGCAAAGATATTCGCCATCTATTCCACGGTGACTTTTCCGCGGCCGATCCCGATCGGGCGTACTTTTACTACTTGCGCATTCATTTACAGGCGGTCCGCCAAGGCAAATGGAAACTTCACTTGCCGCGGGCAAAGGAACCGATCGGCGCCGCCCCGTTCGGTCGCAACACGCACATCGCGCCGGCGGATCGCGTTGGCTTTGCACAGCCCTTCCTGGTCGACCTGGAAAACGATCTTGGTGAAACCACCGATGTTTCCGACCAGAATCCCCAAGTCGTCCGGCGGCTGGTCGCCCTTGCCGACGCCATGCGAAAGGACTTGGGTGACTTCGACCGTGTCGGGGACAAGATGCGATTCTTTGATCTGACGGGTCCACGTCCAACACGACCTCCGGTTCCCGCCCCGCGCAAACCCGCTGCAAAACAATCGAAGCATCTATCCACTGACAAGGCAAAATAGCCATGAGCCGAATCAAGACGACCGCTTTTGCATCGATCTGGTTGATCTTGCTGTGTTTGCATCGTGTCCCGGTCGATGCCGCACAGCCCAACTTTGTGGTGATCTTTACCGACGATCAAGGTTACGGCGACCTTGGCTGTTTCGGCGGTGACCATATCGACACGCCGAACATCGATCAGATGGCGACCGAAGGCATGAAGCTGACCAGCTTTTATGTGGCCGCCCCCGTTTGCACACCGTCACGCGCCGCATTGATGACCGGGTGCTATCCCAAGCGGATCGATATGGCGACCGGTTCAAATTTCGGTGTCTTGCTTGCCGGCGATCGAAAAGGAATGAATCCGGACGAGATAACGATCGCCGAAGTCATGCGGTCCGCCGGATACAGCACAGGGATCTTCGGCAAGTGGCACCTGGGTGACCAGCCGGCGTTTTTGCCGACCAAACAGGGCTTCGACGAATACTTTGGAATCCCTTACAGCCACGACATCCATCCGTTTCACCCCCGACAAAGCCATTACAACTTTCCGCCACTGCCGCTGCTGAAAAACGACACGGTGGTGGAAATGGAACCCGACGCCGACTTCCTGACCAAGCGTGTCACCGAGGCCGCGGTCTCGTTCATCGAACGTCATCAAAATGCACCGTTCTTTCTGTACGTCCCGCACCCGATTCCCCACGCACCGCTGCACGCATCACCCCCGTTCATGAAAGGCGTCGCCGAGGAAACGCTCGACGCAATCAACGCCGAAGACGGAAACATTGACTATCGCACACGTGACAAGATCTATCATCAAGCCATCGCGGAAATCGATTGGTCCGTGGGACAGATCCTTAGCACATTGAAAGCCAACGGCCTGGACGAAAACACGTTCGTCCTGTTCACCTCCGACAACGGACCGCCCAAAAACTCGTTGTTCGCCAGTGCGGGCCCGCTACGAGGCAACAAGGGAACCACGTTCGAAGGCGGAATGCGAGAGCCCACGGTGGTTCGGTGGCCCGGCAAAATCCCGGCCGGTCAGACCAATGACGAACTGATGACGACGATGGATTTGCTGCCCACGTTCGCGAAGTTGGCCGGAGCATCCGTTCCCAGCGATCGCGTGATCGATGGCAAAGACATTTGGCCCACGCTGATCGGCAAGACTGCGACACCGCACGAGTGTTTCTTTTACCACCGCGGCAACACGCTTGCGGCGGTTCGGTGCGGCAATTGGAAATTGCACACCAATCTTGGCAAGGCCACGCAGTTGTTTGATTTGTCGACGGACGTCGGCGAAACGAAGAACGTGATCGGCTCGCACCCCGATGTAGTCGCTCGCCTGCAACGGCACCTTGCCGCATTCGCCCGGGACATCGCCGACAACAGTCGCCCCGCCGCGTTCGTCGACGATCCCAAACCGCTGTCGAAGTAGGCTTGAATCAACCATGGCATCGGAAAGTCGCATCTTCGTCGCAGAGTGCGATTTTGGCTCGAATGCGGTGTCATCAACAACGACGCCACCAATTCAGAG
Source organism: Crateriforma conspicua (assembly GCF_007752935.1). Classification (NCBI taxonomy): domain Bacteria; kingdom Pseudomonadati; phylum Planctomycetota; class Planctomycetia; order Pirellulales; family Pirellulaceae; genus Crateriforma; species Crateriforma conspicua. The sequence continues at coordinate 4,205,659 of NZ_CP036319.1, forward strand.
GATCTTCTTCAACTTCTTTGAACCGCGCATGGTGCATGCAATCCGTCGCAGCGGCACTTCCCACAGACCACCCACTTCGCGAGCCTATCAGCAAAAGCGCCCAAATGCATCGGAGCGACGGGCTGGCATACATCAACAGCGGACACTACGAGGGTGATCACTGGCTGGAGACCTTTGGTCTTTACGTGGTCAAGCGTGTCGGTGTCAGCAGTGTCGGCAATTGATTGTGCCGATTCATCCAGCAAGACCAACCGCGGTTTTTCGCTTGAGTCTCGGGCTGCTGATCACCGCTGCATTCATCGAACCGGGGACCGGGATCCACGCATGCGTCGGCGGAAATAGCAGCCCGTACTGACGCACTGCTTCCCCAACTCCTCTCCGGTGAACTTCCCGTTCCCGAAGCCCTCCCACAGGCCGAGGAGATGCCCGCGTGATGATATGGAAACGGAGAGACGCCGAGTTCGCAGAGCAGGGATCGATCCAGAGTCCTCTGCGCTCTCCTTGTTTCAAACCACAATGGCGATGTATTTTTGAACGCAAAGACGCAAAGACGCAAAGACGCAAAGACGCAAAGACGCAAAGACGCGAAGACGCGAAGACGCGAAGACGCGAAGACGCAGGGACGCAAAGATTTTTAACAAGCTACGGACCTACGGAACAAAATTCACATAATCGTTGGTCAAGGAATGAAAAAACAAACCACCCTTTGCGTCTTACCGTCCTTGCGTCTTTGCGTTCAAAAAGCCCGATCAATGATCACAAAAGGCCAGCTCAAACAGCTTTCTCTCGACTGGTTCCGCGAGACGGGCTGTGCATATGCTAACGGCGTGGACATATCGCCCGACGGAGACGATCCAGAACGGGATGACTATCGATTCATCATCTATAAAGATCGATTGGCCGAAGCAGTGGCTTGACTGAATCCTGATCTTCCGCAATCGGCCGTCGATGATGTCGAGCACGTTGACGCCAATCCCGTTCATCCCAGCTTGGAACAAAACAACCGACAACTGCACAGGCTTTACACCAGCGACGTCAAAGTCGAATACAACGCCGATGATGGCAAGGAAACGATCCACGCTGAAATCATCGACTTTCGAAACTCGGCGGGCGACGACTTGCTGGTCATCAATCAGTTCCACCGAGTCCGCGAACTCCGAGCCAGCTGCGTACCGGCGGCTAGCGCCTTGCCGCTCACAAAAAATGAAGTGCAACCCGGATCGCGAAAGGCGGGCGTGTTCTGGCACACGCAGGGCAGCGGCAGGGCGCATTTTCATGTGCCGCTATGCGGGAAAGCGGCTGCCTCGATTTCTGAGCGGCATGGCGCTAGCCGCCGGTTTGATGGTAGTGAGTTAAAACGTTGCGCAACGAACCCGCGGCTAGCGCCTTGACGCTCACAAAAGATGAAGTGCAACCCGGTTCGCGAAAGGCGGGTGTGTTCTGGCACACGCAGGGCAGCGGCAAGACCCATTTCCATGTGCCGCTATGCGGGAAAGCGGCTGCCTCGATTTCTGAGCGGCATGGCGCTAGCCGCCGGTTTGATGGTAGTGAGTTAAAACGTTGCGCAACGAACCCGCGGCTAGCGCCTTGCGGCTCACAAGTCTGTTGGGCTGTTTCTGAATTTCATGCGGTACTTCGTCCTGTTTCAGGATGATGGAGACTTGCTGAACAGAAAGATCGCCGGCTACGATCAGTTCCACGGAGTCCGCGAACGCCGAGCCAACCACGTACCGGCGGCTAGCGCCTTGCCGCTCACAAAAAATGAAGTGCATCCCGGTTCGCGAAAGGCGGGTGTGTTCTGGCACACGCAGGGCAGCGGCAAGACCCATTTCCATGTGCCGCTATGCGGGAAAGCGGCTGCCTCGATTTCTGAGCGGCAAGGCGCTAGCCGCCGGTTTGGTCGTAGTGAGTTCAAACGTTGCCCAACGAACCCGCGGCTAGCGCCTTGCGGCTCACTAGTTTCTGAACCCGACGCTGGTCGTGGTCACTGACCGCAACAAATTTGGACGGCCAACTTTACCAACAATTCTGCATGGACATCGGCAGCTAGCGGCTTGCGGCTCAAGACTTTAGACGCCGCGATCGTGAAGAACACAACGGTCGACCAAAAGCTCATCCACGGGTTTGCAACCGTGGCTACAACATGGCGTCCCATCGGGACGAACGCGCGCTCACCGAGTCGCTACGTCGGAGCCGAAGAGGTGGAAGATGACGACGCCCATTTTGCCGAAAAGATAAAGGAACCCGCCCGCGAGTTAGCCACTCAATTTCACGAGTCCGAAAAACTGCACGCAGCGCAAGAAAAGAGCCAAACGCCTGTATTTTCGGCGTTTGGCTTTTCAAGTCTGGGCGCGTCTTGCCCTGGAATAGCGGCAGAGGGACTCGAACCCCCGACACGCGGATTATGATTCCGCTGCTCTAACCAGCTGAGCTATGCCGCCGTGGTGGCTGATTCGGCGAGGCGTTGAACGCCGTCGGCCGAACGTGACGTGGAAGGCTGCCCGTCGCCAGGCTGGCCGCGTCAAGCCGGGGATTCTAGCGTCACACCGGCCTGGTCGCCAAGGCCACAATGCCACAAAACTGGCGGGCCCAATCCGCTACTGCAGGACCAGCACGCCGGGGTCGATTCGCAGGATCATCACGCTGCGGTGCCCGTCTTGCACATGCGTCGGATGGATCGCTCGTGTCTCCGCGGCCCCCAACAACACCCAACGACCGACCGGCACTCGAGTGGTCGTGTCCAACTGGAACGGTGACGGGTTCTGGGTCTGCAATTTCGCGGCAATTTGCAATTCCCCAACATCAGTGGTGTTCAACAACGTCAGCGACACATTTAGCGATCCGTAGCGTCCGGTCCCGCTGACCATCGCCCGCTGGCCGACCGACGTCGTCAACGCGTTGGACGCGCCGATCACCATCCGTCCGAACCCGGCCGCGGCCAAACCGTCGGCTGCTGGACCGTCATAGGCCGCACGGTTTGCGTCGTCGGATTCGATCAACCACAACACCTGCACACGAGCTTCCTTCATCGGGATTTGACCTCCCCGATCCTGGACGACCATTCCCGAAGGATTGGTCACAGCACGCCGGTCCGCGGCAACATTGGCGGATGTGACATTTGCCGGCTGAACGCTTGCCCGCGAAACGCTGGCCGGAGCTTCGCCGAAGCGGGTCGACGACGGAGTGGATGCCTGTGAGTCGGCGCGGAGGTCACTCGGTTGGGACTGACCGAGACGTGGAGGCTGTGCAACGGCCACCGTCCAACACAATGCCGTCAGTGCGATCCCTGTCAAAGCTGGAAACATCACACGCCGCATCGTGGTATCCCTATTTTGGTGGCTTGTCATTTTTCGGTGGCTTGTCATTGCCGATTGTCTTGAAGGTTCCTTCGCGACCATCGCCGTGCTGAATCGTGTTCCGACGGATCCTGCGATGGCATCACGCGATCGAAATCCTGGTGCACCACCCCCGCCCCATCTCTGTCGATTGATGACGTCTGTCACCATGATAGTCGTTCTCGGACGCGTGCTTTGACTTTGGACGCTCGATTGGCCCGGCGGGTTCCCCGATACGGCGAAGCTTTCTTCTACGCGGCCGACGATCCCGAGTCGATCGGGGTGAATCGCTGTCGCACCAACTGCAGCAATGCATAGAAGAACGCGGCGATCATTGGCCCCAAAAAGATTCCCCAAAGCCCCAAAAACTGAACAGCACCGATGACCGAAACCAGTGCGACCAGTGGATGCAACGACGCCTCGGTACCGATCCATTTTGCTTTGATGATGTTGTCGACCGAGCCGACCACGATGAACCCGTAGATCAACAAACCCGCGCAGGCGGCGTAACGACCGTCGAAGGCAAGATAGATGGAGATCGCCGTCACCACCGAACCGGCACCCAAGAACGGAACGAACGAAAAGAACATCGTCAGCGCGGCCATCAAAAAGACGTTCGGAACGCCGGCCACCGCATAGCCGATGCCCGCCAAGACGGCTTGGGCCAGTCCCGCAACGACGCTGCCCATGACGACGCCGCGACAGACACGCCCGAAACGATCGATCAACTTGTCTTCGTCGCGACGGCCCAGCGGCGAAAGCCGATGCAATTCTGCCATGATCGAATCGCCATCGGCAAAGAAGTAGTACAACGCCATCATGGCCACAAAGATGCTGATCCCCAGATGAATCAAGTTGGCGATCAAACCAGCCGTCTTTTCGTACAGCCCCGATGCCATCCCCTGCATCCCCTTGCCCGCGAATTCGCGCAGTCGAACTTTGTCGTCATCACCGATACGCCCATAGGCTTGCATGCCTTTGCGGACGATCCAATGCTGTTCCCATTGGTCGATTCGTTTGGCCCAAACCGAATGCTCGGGATCTTCGACGACCTGCATCAAAGATTCGCTGATGTCGAACAACTGGGTCCCGGCAACAGCCAACGCGCCGGCGATGGGCAGACAGATCAGAAAAAAGATGATCGACGCGGCTATCCCCGCGGCAACACGCCGGTGACCACCGACCTTGCTTTGAATCCAGTCGTGGAAAGGATGAAACAGTACCGCAAGAATCGCCGCAGAGACCAATGCCATCAGGAACGGTTGCACGATTCGATAAAACACCACACCGACCAGCAAGCACAACGCGATCAGCGCATAACCGGAAAGGTTCAGCCGACCGCTGCCTTCCGCGGGTTGCGATTCTTGCCCCCGGTTGTCTTCGCCGGATGACCGGCGGGAAGCTTGATCGGTCGATCGGACTTCCGCGCCGCTGCCGTCTGCAGATTTGTCGTTGGACTGGTTCATCGACGCTTCGTCTTCGCGTTGCAAAGGTTCTGATGGTCTTGCCACGTTCGGTTTTGCCGCGTCGAACCACCTATGATCGGATCATCCGTTCAAATCTTCCGCCGTTCATGCGGATCCGCCATTGGCTTTCATATCAGTCGACCGCTGCGGTCACCAGATGACGGCGAACGGCGAACCGTTCGTCGGTATTCGCGTCGATCGCCATGCCCACTTGTCCAGCGGCTTGCAAAGTTTCCCCTTGAAGCTTTTCAGAATGGTCGACGTTGCACCGCATTGGGCGATCATCCGACAACCGCGTGGATCTGCCGCGCCGGCTGGGAATGATCGACGGCGTGTTTTTGCATTGAGACGACTGTGGCACGTCAGTTGCGATTCTTCGAACAGTGATGGCCGCGATGATTTTGGTCATCGAAGCAACCAAACTTGGAATGAAGAGAAATGGCAGACAAAAGCGCGTTTGAAAGCACGAAAGAGGCGATGACGGACAACAATCATTCGGTCGGCGAGGCCGCACCGGGAACCCCCTTCGCATTGGTCGCATTAAGCTACTTGGTGATCCTGGCGGGTGTCGTCGGAATCGCCGCATTGGTTTACTGGACGTTTTGATCCGGATTCTTTATAGCCCCAACGATCTTCGCCACCCCGTGCAACATGACTGGTTTGCACGGGATTTTTTTTCGCCTGTTCAACTTTGAAACAACGCCCCCAAAACAACGGCGCATGAAAAACGGCTTGTCACTGTCAGATGACAACGACAAGCCGATTGCAATGTTAGCACCGAAGGTGATGTCTATTTCATGTCCACGGTCGCGTTGATCGAATCATCGGTTTCCGGCGTATCGCCCTGCAGATAGGCCTTGCCCGCTTTGATCAGATAGCGAACGCCGGACAACCCCGAGTTATCCCAGTATTCACCGATTTCCGGATCGACACGAAGCAACGTCAATGAAGGATCTGACGGACCACCGGGGAACCAGACCTTCCAGGCCTCTTTCCACAAATCTTCGATCTTTGCCTGATCATCGACGACGTGGCATTGCCCGCTGACGGTGGCAAAGCGTCGGTCTGACTGGAACGTAACGGCAACGTCACTGTCCAGCATCAGATCGGCGATCTTTCCCGAACTGCGGTCGGTTACAAACCACAGTTGCCCGTCCTCCGTAGCTTCGGCAATCGCCATGGGACGCCCGTGCAATTTGGCATCGTCGGTCTTGGTGACCAGCATGGCGTTGTCGAACGATTGGATGATATCGACAAGTTTTTCTTCAGTATTCATTTTCAGTTTCCTTTTCATCTCGCGGTGATTCGCGACGGATGTGTGGATGGCAGTTCAGCAGAGTGTCTGTCCGGTCGATCAGCCGGTTGCCCTGCTGGGCGAACGAATCGCGATCAATAGAACCACAACAGCACCCAGGATCGATCCGATCCAACCGGATGCTTGCAGCGGAGAACCGCCGAACAATAGCCAGCCGCCGAAACCACCGACGAACGATCCGACGATTCCCAAAAGCATGGTTCGCAGCATTCCGATGTCTTGACGACCGGGAACGACCAACCGTGCGATGGCACCGATGATCAAACCAAAAAGGATCCAACCCAAAATGGGCACCAACATGGCTAGAAAGCTCCTGTTCGAAGGTTGTGTTTGATTCGCCAACCCACGTGGCTTTGGAAAATGCCAAATCCTGCGGGTTCGCCTGACACTGGCATAGCAATCGCAATCACCGTGCCGAAAGCTTGGCCGTCGGCGAAGATTTGTGACCGGAAAAATGGGGAACGTGAAGATTCGCCGCCGGCAGATCCGTGCAGACGACCGGCCGCTACACTAACGTCGCGATCGCATCGCAATTTTCGCTTTGCCCCTTTTTGAACACCTCAATCGCAAACATGATCTGGATCGTCGCTTATCTGAGCAGTGTCCTCGGCGCTTTGTTGACCCTGGTCGCGATGACGATCATCCGCAACGACACCCGCCACAACGTCGGACGTTTGGGCTGGATGGGGCTGATTCTTTTGACACCACCCATTGGTCTGCTGTTGTTCTTGTGGCTGGGAGGCCGAAAGATCTCCGCCGAACACGCGTCCCGACGCTTGGTCGATTTGCCCAAGGATGATGAAGACGTTCCTGATCACGGCGACGGGTTCGAATCGCTGTTACAGGCCCGCGGGCTGCGTCCACCGACGATCGGGAACCAGTTCGAGATTTTGACCGAAGTCCACAATGTCTATAACGCTTATCTGGACATGATCGATCAGGCCGAGGAAGCGATTTACGTCATGACCTTTATCATGGATGAACGTGAATCGTCTGAGGAGATCGTTGAACGACTGTGCCGCAAAGCCCGGGACGGGGTTCAAGTTCGATTATTGTGCGACGGTTTCGGGTCGTTCCAGATGTCCGACGACCAGCTGGAAGCAATCCGGGAAGCCGGCGGGAAAGCTAGACGTTTTAAACCGCTATCGAAGCTCAGCCGTTTGGCGTATTTGAACTATCGAAACCACCGCAAGTTGATGGTGGTCGATGGAAAGAAGGCCATTCTGGGCGGCGCGAATTTGGTGCAGGAAGAAATCGCGGAAGACCCACCGAAAGACGCTTGGGTCGACCTGAGCGTACGTATCGAAGGCCCGGCGGCGGCACAGTTGCAGGCGGTCTTTTGCAGCGATTGGAACTTTGTGACCGACGAAACGCTGCCGCCCAGCAAGATTGAAACTCCCGCCGAAGGTGCCGACTGTGAATCAGCCCGCTTGACCGTCGTTCCGATCGGCCCCGATGGGCCGGAAGAAATCCTGGAAGACTTTTGGCAGTATTCCATCCACCAAGCGGAACATCGGGTGTGGATTTGCACACCTTACTTGGTCCCGTCACCCAGCGCGATGCGTTCGCTGGAATTGGCATGTCGCCGCGGCTTGGATGTCCGGTTGCTGGTCCCCAGCCGCAGCGATTTGTGGCCGGTCGATTATGCACGGTACGACTATATGAAAGACCTGATTGAGGTCGGCGCGAAACTGTATCGCTACACCGACGGCATGGTGCACGCCAAAGTCGGCTTGGTCGACGACGAAGTGGCTTTGGTCGGTTCGGCCAACTTTGACATTCGCTCGTTCTTTTTGAACTACGAACTGTCCGTCGCCGTTCACGATCGGGAAACGATCGAAAAGTTAAAAGCGTGGTACGAAAACCTATTGGAAAAGAGCGAATGCGGCGTGATCGATGATTCGCTGTTTCGTCGGACGATGTCCGTGCTGGTGCGATTGTTCGCTTCCGAACTGTGATCGCGAATCTCAATCGCAACGGCGCATCGCTGTAGACTTATCGCTGAAAATTTGGATGCACGGCCGGTGCAATGATTGAATCACCGATCGGATCGATCGGCGCATAAAAAACGGCCGGTCCAATGGATCGGCCGCTGTGGTATCAAAATTTCGGCGGGATGCCGTAGCGAATCAGACGTCCGCTTGCTGGGCTTGCACCATCCAAAGGTGTTTTTCAAGCGGTGCGGAGATGCCGATCAGCATGTCTTCGCTGATCGGATCCAAATCACCGACCGTTTCGATGCCGGTGCGAAGGCCTTCGATCGCCGTCTTCAGTGCATCGGCCACTTTGTCGACCGTTTGCTTCACGGAGACGAATCCGGCGTCGTACTGTGCCAAGTCGCTGTCGGAGGCGACAGTGCCCGCACGTCCGTCCGGTGCAACGCCCAGGGTGCTGAGTCGTTCGGCCACTTCGTCGCTGCCGTCACGCACGGTTTCAATGATTTCGTCAAGCTGCAGGTGGACGCTGCGGAAATTGGGGCCAACCACGTTCCAGTGAGCTTGCTTCAGCACCAGAGCCAAGTCGACCAAGTTTGTCAGGTTCGACTGCAGAGCTTCAGCGGTCTTTTCGTTATCGCTGTCGGCCAAGATGTTGCGTTTAAAAACGGTTGTCGTCGTGGACATTCGATTTCCTTTGTTTGAAACAAAAATGGAGAGGGAGTGTGACTAATAAGTCAGGACAAATTCGGTCGCCGTTTTCCGCGTCATCCCTGTTGAAGATATGACTTTCGGAAGGCGCTAGCCGCCAACGGCGCGGCGACTTTCAGGCCGCCATCAACGACCCAACTGGCACCGGTAACAAACCCGGCGTCGTCGGATGCCAGGAACCGTACCGCGGCGGCAATCTCACTGGGTTTTCCGGCACGCCGGACGGGAATCGCGGGACGGTCGACGTCGTCGAAGTCGTCCGCATCCATGCCGTTGATCGGAGTCGCAACCTCGCCGGGGGCGATCGCATTGACCGTAATGTTTCGTGGCGACAGGTCCAGCGACAAACACTTCACCAGGCCGCCAAGGGCGTGCTTGGTCATCGTGTAAAGCGTGTCCTGTGGATTAGCGATTGTTTCGTGGACGCTGGTGACAACGATGACACGACCCGGCGTCGAACGTGACTGCGAATAATCACCGTCGGGGACCATGTGCTGCACGCCACGCTGGATCAGCATGGCGGCGCCGATCGCGTTGACATCGAAGATTTTTCGTGCCGTCTCCAGGTCCAAGTCCGGCATCGTTTTTCGAACCATCATGCCGGCATTGCTGACCAGCACATCCAGACCGCCCAACTGATCAACCGCTTGGTCGACCACCGGACCGGCGGTTTCGGGCGATGACAGATCAAGTTGGTGGATAAAGCACCGGCCGCCCGCCGCTTTCACCGCATCAGCCGTTTTTTGGGCTTCGTCACGACTGGATCGATACGTGATCGCAACGTCATGACCGTGCTTGGCCAATTCGATCGCGATCGCCCGTCCAATGCCGGTGCTTCCGCCGGTCACGATGGCTGTTCGACGATTCATTCGGTGAATTTCCGTGTGAGTTGCTTTCAGTCCAACGAATCTCAGCGGTCTTCGGTCACGGTGTGGCCGTCAACGCCCGGATTCACATGAAAGATCACTGAATGCAGATATCGCGCCAAAGTGTTTTCGGGCTTCATCGGCATGGCCCTTGCATCGCCACGAACAATGAAACGTCCCAACCAAGGAAAACACCCGAGTCTCCATCAATACGGTGATTGTCATGAATTCTAAATCAGCACCGCTGAACCGCGTGCGATGCCCCAACTGTCAGCAGTCGGTCGATGACCGCGCCGTTGCCTGTCCCAATTGTGGAAACAAAATCTACGTGGAACATCCCGGTGACATCACGCCGACCAAACATCCACCGCTGCGATACCCCGGTGAGTCTGACAAGACATCCGGCAGTCATCCGCGTCGTTGATCGCCAACATCGGCGATTGCAATCCACTTCAAGGGAAGCGCATCCGGTTTCATCAACTCCGGTGCGCATTTCACGGAATTCGATTGCCGACCACTCTGTTTCATTTTTTTCATCCAAGGATGTTTTTCATGTCCAGCATCACCCCCCGCCAACATTCGGCTGTCGACAAAAATTGCCTGATCGCGGAATTTCGCCGCGACGAAGCGTTTCGCAACGGTCTTTTGGCGTTGCAGAAAGCACGCTTCGACGAACAACAAATCTCGACCGTTGTGAGATCCGACGAACTCGACAACACGAAGACTCCGAAAACGGGCCAAAGAACCGCTAACAAGGTCGACAGCGAAAAACTGACCTCCGCAACCACGATGACCGGTGGCCTGGTCGGTGGTGCGATCGGCGCTGCAAGTTTGGTCGGCCCTTTTCTAGTCGCCGGACCGATCGCGGGAATGGCCGTAGGTGCGGTCGGCGGTGGGTTGATCGCCGCACTGACCAATACCGGCGTTCAAACCGAGAATGCGAAGACGTATCAGCAACGCGTGGAGGAAGGTTCGCGGTTGATCATCATGGAAGATGAACCGTTGAAGTTGCGTGAAGCGGAACGCATCTTAAAGACCGTCGACCCTGTGACGCTGGAAGTCTTCCTTCGCGAAGGAGATGCGGCGTAGGCGCTGTTTATCAATTCAACACGAAGGCCAACGGAAACGGTAACCCGACGCGTCAGCGAGGGATTCTTGATGAATGAATAACTTCGGCCCCTCGCTGACGCTTCGGGTTACCAATTGATAAACAATTCCTAGCATCGTTGCGTCCGCGTTGGCCGATGCCGTGCAGCATGCAAGGTGCGGCAACCTGCGACACCGACTGCGACGCAAAGCAAGTTGCCTTGCGTCGCCAGAACTGAAGCCGATCAGGCGTCCGTCGCGGAACTGATATTGGCCGCTTTGGCTTGGTTGTCCGATTGAGGATTGTCGCTGTTCCATTTGGCCAAGCGATCGAACCGGTCCTGAAGATTCTTAGTCAGCCCCGACAGTTCGCCGCCACGATGCATTGCCGATTCACGACAGCTATCTTTCGCGCGGGCTTCGATTTCCGCTTGGATGCTGCCGTCTTTCCGAGCGTAGCCGTTCTGAATCAGCGACTTCAACAATGCTTCGGATCGATCGGCCATTTGGGATTGATCGCCTTGCAAGCACTGGCAACACAGCTGTGCAAGCTCATCGAACAATTCATCGATCTGCGGGTTGGATTCGCTAGGTTTGGGATCTGCCATGGTGGACTCCGTTGCATCAAGTTGCGGTGAAATTGAACGGCCGCCAAATCAAGAGCGGCTCCAGTGAATCAGTGACGCAATCGACATGCCGCGATGCTGATGATCCGAGGAATTGCCTGTCGATCGCGAAGACATGGACGACACGGCTTCCCTGTCGCGTTTCGTCGAGAGCCGTTCATTCCTCAAGTCCTTTCCTCCGGCCAATCGCAACGCTTCGGTGTCACGTGACGGCGCGTCTGTTGCAGCCGACCAAGGGCATGTTTGAATTCCAACAGCTTTCGATCCCCACCAATGTGGTCATCTTTTTCGTTGCGGCCTGCGTCGTTTGGTTGGCGGGTACGAAACTAAGCCGCTACGTCGACTTGTTTGCCGAACGCACGGGTGTCGGCGAAGCCTTCGCCGGCGCGATGCTATTGGGCGGTGCGACCAGCTTGCCGGAACTTGCAACAACGGTCACCGCCGGATGGTCGGGCGCCGCCACCCTAGCAGGATCCAACCTGCTGGGCGGTATCGTCATGCAGATCGCTGTTTTGGCGTTCATTGATGCCTTTGTGTTGCGAGGCAAACCGCTGACGATGTTTTCACCGCGATCATCCCTACTGCTGGTCGGCATCGTGTTGATTGCGATGATCGCACTTGCCTGTGCCGCGATCGCCAGCGGAGACCGTTACGTGTGGCAGGGCATTGGAATTTGGCCGCCGCTGCTGTTTGTCGCCTATGTGGCGTCGATGGCCGTGATCTATCGCTATGAAGGCAGCCCCCGCTGGGAACCGCGTGGTGAAGTGGCCCAGCCACCCGAGTCGGCCAAAGACCTAAAGGACAGCTTTCACGAAGCGTTCGACAACGTCAGCACGAAAACGATCATAGGATTGTTTTGCATGAGCGGTCTGGCGGTTTTGATCGGCGGGTATTTCGTCGCGCGAAGTGGCGAAGCATTGGCGAACCAGACGGGAATCAGCCAAGGTTTCATCGGTGCCACTTTGGTTGCCGTGGCCACCAGTCTGCCTGAATTAAGCACGACTTATTCCGCCGTCCGCTTCGGTGCGTACAGCATGGCGGCGGCCAACATTTTGGGAACCAATAGTTTGGAAGTCGCTTTATTCTTGCCGGCCGAGCTGGCCTATCGCGAAGGAGGCATCATGAATGCGGTCGCGGCATCGTCAGTCTTCTTGGCCGCTCTGGGCATTCTGGTCACTTGCCTGTACCTGTGGGGCGTTTTGGAGCGGCGAGACAAAACCTTCCTAGGCATGGGTATTGATTCCTTCGCTGTTCTGGTCGTCTATGCCATCGGCATGACCATTTATTCAACGCTGTGACCCCGCGAATGCAGCATTCCGCAACGCTGCGTCGATTGGGCAAGCGACGCCAACTCGGTCAACACTGTATCGCCATTCGCATACCGATGATCGCACCGGAGCGATCCTCTGTGGCACAGCGATTGCGACCCTCTCGATTCGATCCAAAGCAATCAAACCGAACCGCACTTCTGTTCAGGCGATAACCCGAAACGGGCTAGCCGCTGGCCGGAAGACGACCGACATCGCTGACCCGCCTGGGAATGTCTAGCGGTGAAAGAAGTTCATCGAGGAGCCACCAAAAAATGAAAGAACAACATCAACAAGATCGCCCGGCGGTGATCGTCACGGGCAGTTCCGGGCTTTTAGGCGGCCCGGTTTGTCGACGTTTGGCCGAAGAGGGATACGAAGTGTTTGGGTTCGACCGCGTCGGTCTTCCCGAACCACCCAAACACTTGCGGCACGTCCATGACATTGAATGCGACGTGACCAGCTATGCCAATGTTCAAGGTGCGCTGCGGAAAGTACACGAGCGAACCGGTGGCCGTTTGGCAAGCGTGGTTCACATGGCGGCGTACTACGATTTCAGCGGCGCTGATAGCGATCTGTACCGCGAAGTGACCGTCAACGGTACTGATCGGCTATTGAACGGCTTGAGCGATTTCCGTTTGGAACAGTTCATCTTCACCAGCACCATGTTGGTTCATCGGCCTTGTGCAGTGGGTGATCGCATCCGCGAAGACAGTCCGCTGCAAGCACAGTGGGCCTATCCAGAAAGCAAGATTGCTACCGAACGGTTGATTCGCGAAGGGCATCCCAGTGTGTCGTCGGTGTTTCTGCGGATCGCGGGCGTGTACACCGACTACGGTCGCCAGCCGACATTGGTCCAACAGATTAAACGGATCGCCGAGAAAGACTTTCAGGGCCATTTCTATCCTGGCGACGGCGACAACGGACAATCCGCAGTGCATGTCGACGACGCGGTCGAAGCGATTGTCCGAACGGTCAATCGCCGCGAACGCATTGAACCCAAGACGGCGATTTTGATCGGTGAACCCGATCCGCCCAGCTACGGGGAATTGCAAGACCGCATCGGCCAGCAGCTGCACGGCGAAGATTGGGCAACGGTCCAGATTCCCAAGGCGGTCGCCAAGGTCGGTGCCGCGGTCAATGACACCGTCAGCGGTGGTGAATCGTTCATCAAGCCCTACATGGTCGACATGGCTGACGATCACTACGCCTTGGACATTTCCCGAGCGGAAGAACTGCTGGGCTGGAAGCCCAAGCATGACTTGCGTGAAACGTTAGCCGGGATCGTTCAAATGGCCCAACAGAATCCGGAACACTTCCGCAAACAGAATGGGTTGGACTGACGATGGACATTGCGATCGACCGAACGCCTGCCCGATTGAACGTCGCCGTTCCGCCGTATCCACACAATCCATCCTCGTGGATTCAGAGGTTGCCGATTTGTTTGTTGGCCTTTGTGGCCGCAGGAATCTCGACCCACTTGGCGATGTATCAGTGGGGCTTGATCGATTCCACCTGGGATCCGGTCTTCGGCGACAGCAGCAACCGAGTCTTGAAATCAGACGCGGCCAAATGGATGTACCGCATGCTGGGCATCCACGATGCGGCGCTGGGTGTCATCGCATACCTGGGTGACGCGATTCTGGGGCTTGCAGGTTCCACACGACGTTGGCAATATCGCCCGTGGTTAGTGATCCTGTTCGGGATCGACGTCATTCCGCTGGGCATTGTTAGCGTCATCTTGGTGCTGTGCCAAGCGTTCGTCGTTGGACAATGGTGCTTTCTGTGCTTGGTGACCGCAGCGATTTCGTTGATCTTGGTCTATTGGGCCTGGGACGAGGTGCGTTCGTCGGTCGTGTACCTGTACTTGGTTTGGAAAGACGATCGCAGTTGGCGGCAATTGTGGAAGGCGTTTTGGGGTTACCACGACGAAGCGTTTGACCGCGCCGCCGCAAAGATGCTGGCACAGGAGAACTAAGTCATGTGGGGACGCGTTGTCGAAATCATGACCGCCGTTTGGCTGGCCATCAGCCCTTGGATCTTCGGCGTCAGCGACCAGCCCCACTTGGTCTGGTCTGACATGCTGATCGCGCTGGCTATCGCCACCTGTTCGGGACTGTCCTATTGGCGTCCCACGCGGCGGGCACACTTGGTGATCCTATTGATCTCCGTTGGGCTGATCGCTTGGGGGCGACTGTCGGGCACACCGCCGATTGCCGCGCACCAGAATCACATCGTCATCGGGTTGTTTTTGTTGATGATCGCCCTGATCCCCAACGAAGCATCTCGCCCGCCCGAACCTTGGCGATTCGAAACCACCGCCAAGGTTTGATGTATATGCCGGGACTTAGCGAGAGACCTTTCGCACCGACCCGATCGTGTAGGCCGGGAATTGCATCTGTGCCTGCTGTTGGGCGACCAAGCTGTCGCGACCGTACACGGTGACCCATCGCGGCGGGTACGGGTTGCCCGGTTTGGGGTAAAGCGTGACTTCCCACAAGCTGGTCACGCCGGCACGGATGGCATTCATGTTCAAGTTTGCGATTGCGATTTGGCGGTCGAACTGTTGACGCTGGTAGGCGGATGCGGCGGACGATTGCAGCCGAAACGTTTCATCGTCTTTGGCTTCGTAGTCGTCTTTTTCGTGTGCGGCCAACCATTGATGCCAACCGCCTTGCAACAAGTCATAGCTGGCATCATCGAACAGGAAGAACGGCACGACGTATTCGTTTTCATCCGCCAGTTCCATCCGCACACCTTCGATGGTCACTTTTTTTGGTTCACCGCCCAGGGTTCGCACCCAGGCGAACATTTCTTGCTCGGTGACATCGTCTTTCTGTTGGATTTGGGCGACCACTTTGCGGGTGATCACCTGGTACACCGGCGGCAAGTTTTTGTACGCGCGATCGTTGATATACAACTTGCCGCGACGGCGTTGAATCGATACTTCGACGCGAGCATAGTCGACGACCAGACCTTTCACTTTCGCACCGCTGGTAAGCGTCCAAACCTGTTGTTTGTCCAGGTTTGCTTGCGATGCCTCCAACGCGTCTTCGTCTTTCAAGTATTCGCGATCGGCGTCGGACAGATCTTCCAACTTGTACATACCTAATTCGCCGTCGGCACGCTGCAGCACGACGTGTTCGTCGTTGAAGGCGAATAGCTCCGCGTCGATGGTGTAAACGCCGGTCTTGTCGGTCCAAGTTCTGGCGTGGGCCGGCGTGGCAAAGCAAATGGCGGCGGCCAAAAGAATCACAGGTGCAGACGCGCGTAGGATGCGGTCAGAGAATCCGAGAGCGATCATGATCGAATCAGCAGTTGGGAGGGAAAAGAGGACGTTCGGTTTTCGGATCGTAAAAGTCGTCGGACACAGTTTAGCCCGCCGGGGATCACCCCGTCGTCGCCGGAGCGGTTGTCACCGATGGGCCGAACGGATCGCCATCGTCGTCGTCGCTGGATCGTCCGGCCATCAACCGGGCGACGGGGCGCGTCATTTCGAAGCGTTCCAGCAAGATTTTCATCGCCGCGGTCATCGGCGTGGCCAAAAACATGCCCACGATCCCCCACATCATGCCCCAAAACATCAGTGCCAACAGGATCGTCACCGGATGCAGATCGGACGAATCACCCATCACCTTGGGCTCGACAACATTACCACTGATTAACTGAATGGTTCCGGTGGCCACAATCACGGCAACCATCCACCAAACGTTGCCGCTGGGATCCAAAATGATCAACGGCACCGGCAAAACGCTGGCAACGATGGGACCGATGTTGGGAATGAAGTTCAGCAGGAATGCCAAGACGCCAAACGACAACGCCATCGGGACACCAAACAAGTGCAACGTCAAGCCAAACAGAAACCCGGTGCCGATCGAAATCAAAGTCTTCAGCGACAAGTATCCGCGGACTTGTTGATCGACTTCCTCCATGGTGCGATTCTTCTTGAACGTTGGTGAGCCCAGCAGGATGAAGAACACATAGATCAGCACGACCACGCTGGTGGACACCAGGCTGATTAAGGCCTGGGAAATCATGGCGATACCGTCACGAACGAAAGCGTCCACGATACGTGTCGCCTGCTTGGTTCGTTCGTCGTCGTAATCGATCGGTGGCAGAGCAGCGGAGGTTTCAGCCGCCAAGGCTTCACGCCAACTGGGGACATGCGATGAAGGCACCGAAGGCTCCGCAACCGACGGCACCGTAACCAACTTACGTGATGCGATCTGTTCGCCGCGATCGGTTGTCGATTCGTCGGCCACCGAGTCATTGGTATCAGAAGCAACAGATTCATCGGGATTCGCATCAACGGCGTTTGGATTGTCCGGATCCGCCAAACGTTGGTCTGACGTCGCGGGATCGGAATCCGACGACGCGGCCTCCTTGCGGTCTGGGGATGTTTCCGACGCTGGGCTGGATGTCGACCGCTGGACGGGGCTGTTCTTGGTTTCGGAACTCACGGCGCTGCCGGGCGGTGGGTCGCTCGCCGGGGGCGGCGGGTCGCCGGGCGACGGAAGTCGATCGTTGGCGGGCGGTGGCGGCGGCGGTTTCAAAAGGGAAACGTCACTGGAAAACAAATCAAACGGCAAACCCGATTCAGCCTTCATCACCAACTGTCGGACTCGCTGGCGATAGTCCGATGAATTGGTGGATAAGTCGACCATCGAAACCCAAACGGTCACGCCGAAAAGGGTCATCACGGCCAAGCCCAACAAAAACGCGATACCCGCGGCCACCAATCGCGAGACGCCGAATCGTTTTTCCAAGAAATCCAAAATCGGCGCCACACCACTGACGATGAAGAACGCGACCACCAGGGGCACCAAGACGGGGCGAAGCCAGAACACCAAATAGATGCCCGCAACGCTGGCCAGAATCATCAAACAGATGGTTTGAATCCGAGTCTCGGAAATCTCGTATTCGGGCAGTGAATCAGACGGAATCATTCGAGCGTTCAATGGGATGGCGGAACGGATCGACGCTGGCGAAACAAATCAACGACTGTTGCGATTTTTTGGGAGCGGGATCGGCCGAAGGTCTGTCGACGCGGCCGCGCCCGCTGTGTGTGTGTCAGTTTCAACCCTGGGACGGAGTTGCGGAACCGGCGATCCAACAGTCATTTTGCGCGGGCGAAGCGTCCGGACGTGGCGGCCGCATCGATCGCAAAGTCGGGTCGGGCCCCCCAGCGGAAGACATTGGGGCCACGTTTCGGACCCAAACAGGCCGTGAAAACGGACCTTCGGGACGCAAAATT
This sequence comes from Crateriforma conspicua, assembly GCF_007752935.1. Taxonomy (NCBI): domain Bacteria; kingdom Pseudomonadati; phylum Planctomycetota; class Planctomycetia; order Pirellulales; family Pirellulaceae; genus Crateriforma; species Crateriforma conspicua. The sequence goes on from NZ_CP036319.1 coordinate 4,223,559, forward strand.
CGGCTTCACGAGCGGTCACAACGTCGGATTTTGTTTGACGGACCAGGGGTTGGGCGGAGATAATCGGTCTTTGCGGCGCGTCGGGAACTTCGCCCGCAATTCCTTTTCTGACACTCGTCTGGTTCCCCAATCGCTTCATCGCATCCACTGATCGGTCCGACACGCGGACGTGGTCGTCATCCGGCGGCCGTTGGCGGAACGCCCGCACCGACGCAGCGGATGAAGCGGGGCAAGACGAACGAACGTACGGACACCACGCCAAAGATCTGCTTTACCAGCAATCGGAAAAACGCACATGAATGATCGAGTGATCGCAAAAGCCGAATCGATGCGGAAACTTCGACGCCGCCAGATGATTTCGATGTTCGTGTTTTTGTTGACGGCACTGATCGCTTCGCTGGCCGCGACCGCGTTCGGCCAGGCGACGTATCGCCAACTGCCGATCCAGGACGCTTTGAAGTCCGAGGCGGCTGTCAAGCAAATGAAGACGGCGTTGAAAGCGTTTTCCAACAGCAGCGAAGGCCAATCGTCGCCTCACGCCCGTGCGGCGATGGCGTACGTCAGCAACTACGTGCCCCGCCGAATCACCCAAGCCGACGCGACACCGGAGATCACCGAATTGATCGACGACGTGGTTTCCGCGATTGACGCGGCGCAGCGTCGTGGCAACACCCAGGTCGCAAACCTGATGATTTCCAAATTTGCCCCGATGATGTCGGGGGTGGCCGGCGGCAATTTCCAACCCGCCGCTCGGATCGCCGCGACCATGGCGATCGGTCGCTTGAATTCGGACCCCGGCGATTTCCGCGAAATTCCGCCGACGCCCTACATGAACGGGTTCGGTGTGTTGAAGAAGTTGTTCGAAACGGAAACCAATCCGGACGGCGTTCGCGCCGCGGCACTGCACGGGTTGTTGCGTTACACCCGGCTGACGTTCCATCGTTTGCCCGACAACGTCAAAAACCAATTGGCACCGCCGCTGCAAACGCTGTTGCAGGCACCGGTTCCCGCCGGCCGCAGCCCGGAAGCCCACGCGTTCATGCAACGCTATGCGGTCGACATTTTGGAATTGCTGCGTCCGGATGATGAAAACTTGGCGACCGCATTGGTCACCATCAGCCAAGATCGAAACCGTCCCGATTTGATCGCGTTGCATTCGGCCGCCACGTTCGGACGCCACGCCGGCGCGGCCAAGGCGAAAGTCGCCGCGCCGCTGAAGACGCTGGACATCTGGACCGCAATCGCTTTCGAAGCCTTTGGCGAAGAAGTCAAGCGTCTGGAGCAGTTCAACAAACCTCGCGAAATCGCGATGCAGCAGCCCGAGAAACCCGATGACTTGTTGGTTCCCGCCGAGGAACGCGTCATGGACGCGTCGATGGAAGATGGCTACGGCGGCGACATGGACATGGACGACGGCAGTTATGAAATGGGTGCCGAAGGCAGCGACGAAGGCTACGGCGACATGGGCATGGACGAAGGATACGGCAGTTACGGGATGGCTCCGGTCGTCCAAGAATATGAACCACAGCCGGCCGAAGTCGTGGCGACGCGTCGTCGATTGAACGATGTGTTGCAACAAATCCATCTGGGCGTGACCGGATCGGCCAAGCCCGGCATGCCGTCCAAGCCGGGTGGCTTGCTGGCCGTCGCCGATGACGCGTCCAAGGGCAAAATCACCACTTGGGTGACCGAGATGGAAACCTTGCTGACGGACTTGAACGACAAGTCGTTGGAAGAAACCAAGGACTTCCTGGAGAAGCTGACCGAATTGACCGAGCAGCTGGAAAAGATGGCCGGTGACGCCGCGAAGAAACCCGTCGCGGCACCGGATCAAGACGGCATGGTGGCCAATCCGGCCGCCGTCGATCAGTTGGCCGGACGCTAATCCAAGCCTTAACTGCGGGGCGCAGTGTCATTCATCACTGCGCCGTGAAACATTACTTGCCCAATGGCCATCGCATCGGCCGGGAATGTCAGGACGCTTTCGCGCCGTCCATGTCTTTCAGGCTTTTGCCCAAACGCTTGCGACTGGCTGTCGTTGTGCCGCCAGTGCTGCGTTTACGTTTTGGCTTGGTGGTCGAAGTGTCGGAGCCCAAAAGTGCCACCATGTTGGGGTGGAAATCATCGGATTGTTCGGGGGTACCGATGGCTTCGATGGCGTCGTTGACACCGTGCAGGACGGAGTTTCGAACGCCGTCGCGAATCCAATCGAAAAAGTTCATGTGAAACTGCTCTATCTGTGTCCGAAAACGGTATGTGCTAAACGCGGGCGCGCTTCCGCCGATGCGAGCCCTTCAATCCGCTTGTAATGACTGCGGATCGATCAGGTCCAGATCGATATCAAACAGTTCAATTGGGCCCGAAAGATCGACCAGAATCTGGTCCTGTCGCTGTCCCGGACGGCAGAATACGGCTGCGAATTTACCCCGGTGATGCCTCAGTCGCACTGTTGGCAAAGTCCCGACGTTTTCGTCACGTATTTCTTCGCCAACGGCCTCCAAGTTTGCATCACTTTGCGCCGCGGACATCCCGTCGTGCGTGCCGGAACCGGGCGGCTGGCCACTGCTGCTGGTCGTTGACGACGCCCACTGCTGGTTCAATTCGATCGATCGCCGGGCCCCTTCGACGAACAACGCGGTGCCGATGGCGTCCGCTTTGATCGCCGTGTCGCAGATGACGGTCAACGACGACAGATCGCTGCCCGGATATCCGGTTCGCGGGTCGATGACATGCCCGTATCGAACGCCGCGATGGTGAAAGAACTGTTGGCCGCTGCCACTGGTTCCCAGTGCGGCATCCAGCAAACGGATTCCGCCGATTCGTCGGTTGGGTTTGGTCGGATGGGCGATCCCCAGTTGCCAGCCCACCGCATCGGTGTCGCCATTGCCGGCCGCGAAGACGCTGCTTTGACCGCCGTGCAAAAGAAAATCATCGATCCCGTTTTCGCGCAAGCGTCCCGCCACACGGTCGATCGCGTCGCCTTTGCCGATGCCGCCCAAGTTGATTTGCATCCCCGGCTTTTGAAGTGTGACCGTCCGCCGGTCGGGGTCCAAGTCGATCGCGTCGTAGCCCACGCACGTTCTGGCCGCGTCGATCTCCGTCGCCGTCGGCTTTTTTCCGCTGCGTTGCATGAACCCCCACGCTTTGACCAGCGGTCCGGCCGTCACATCAAACGCGCCGGAGGTTTGACGACTGATTTCCAACGCATGCCGCAGGACTTCAAAGGTGGGCGTGGAAACCTTTACCGCTTGCCCCACGCCGGACCGATTGATTTGGTTGATTTCGCTGTCCGCGCGATAGACCGACAAGCGCCTTTCGATTTCATCCAGCGATTCCAGTGCGGCGACCGCCACCTCCACTTTCGCCGCGTGCCAGGGCGGCAGCACGACGACGAAGGAACATGCCATCGCGCGGTGCGAAACATGCGTCAAAAAGGGCTCGTCGGTTCCATTCATGTCGCCAGTTTAGGTACGAATCTAGGATCCCACAAAACGGGGCCGACTTGGGTTGCGTTCCAAGACGGTTTCCAGCACAATTCGAGCTTTCCGGCCTGGCGGGTTTCCTCGCCGAAGGCTGCGGATGCTACCGCGGCCGATCATCCAGTTCAGGTTTGACCGCCTGGAACGGACCGGAATATCACCAGGAGCGGTGGCTGAGTGGTCGAAAGCGCCGGTTTGCTAAATCGGTGAACCCGGAAACGGGTTCCGCAGGTTCGAATCCTGTCCGCTCCGCTTACGTCGGTCGAATCGCCGGCGATAATAGAATCCAGCCCACACATCCAGATTTGGCGATGCCGAACCCGATGCGTGGGCTTTTCTTTTGGCTTGGGGCCGTCAATTCATTGCCAGGTCGGCCAGACAAGGTCCGCGCAATCGGTTCATTCGATCGAACCGAACTTCTTTCACCCATCGCTTCATTTTGTCAGTCACTGGTGCCGACATTGGCTGATGTGCGCCGCAATCACGACCCGCGTGGGTCCACACCCGCGGCGACACACCCACGAGCCAACCTGATGCGTCCCCAAGGAATCGGTGATCGCACGGCCCGCGGGCGATAGCGATGGATCGCGGTGAATCTTTACCCGGATCCATCTCGTGTACCAGCCAACCGCCCGCCGCAATGACGTGCCGACGATCGTCGGTCTATTGTCGTTGCTGTTGGTCTTGTCCGGTTGCTGTGGGTCATTCAGCGCGACCTGGATGCCGGTCAAAGTGATGCCGGCATCAACCGATGCAACGGTTTGCTTGGTCCCCTGGAACCAGCCGTCCCAAGAATCCAAATGTGATCAAGCGGGCAACCTGGATGCGATTCGCGAGATCTATGACCGGGCGGTTCAGATGGAATCGGATTGCCAGTCACATTGCGTGGACCTGTACTTTCAAGTCGCCACCGCAACGTTGCCGTTTGATGGCCCGTTACCCCAAGGAACGTTTGACGTTTGCGGCGGTCACGCCGACTGTGGATGTTCGACCGCGTCGTTGGGCCGTGACCTGCACAAATCCGCTCTGAGCCGTCTGGTCCACAGCGGGCAACGATTCGGACGCTTCGATCACGGCAAACACTTGACCGTGCACACCGAATCGCGGGTGGTGCAGCTACCGCTGCATCGTGACGGCTTTTTGTGGCGCCCCGATGATTTCCGTTTTTTGCGGTTGGTCGGTGATTACCGGACCGATGCGATCCATCCGCTGTATCGCACCGCTGGTCGCGGCGTTCCATTGGTGGTCGAAACCGCGCGAGGCGATGATGATCCCCTGGTGATGCCCAACGTTCCCTTCGCGGCAACGCTATGCATGACCCAATCGAACGAAGGCCAATCGTCCGTTCGATTGACGCTGCACGATCCTTTGCGATCTTCCCAACGTCCCGGACTATACCGATGCAATGATGCGCAACCCGATTTTGGTGCGTTTTATTCACCGGACATCGCCACCGATATTTCCGCACCACTGGCCTATCGATTAAGCCAACGTCGCGGAGACAATCTTGACAATGTCACCTCGCTTAGCGATTCGACCGGGCCGTGCCGCTTGGCAGCGATTGAACCGTACCAACCTGGAAAGATCCCGGTCATCTTCATTCATGGTTTGGGATCCAGCCCGGCGACCTGGGTGCAAATGGTCAACGCCTTGCGATCGCATCCCGACTTGGTGTCGCGTTTCCAGTTCTGGGAATTTGAATATCCGCGTGGCTTGCCCTATCCGACCGCGGCCAGAAAGTTGCGTTCGGAATTGATCCGCGTTCGACACGCCATCGATCCCGACTTTGACGACGATGCATTGTCCGATTGCGTCGGCGTGGGCCACAGTTTGGGTGGGTTGATTGCCAAAGTCATCTCCACGACACCCGACATCGATCAGGACCCCGCATGTCGCATCCGTCGCATCGTGCATATCGGGACACCGCACCGTGGTGCAGTGCCGTCCAACCGTGTTTTTTCGGTTTTGGTCGATGGGGTGCGTGCGCTGCGTGGGAACATGCCGCAGGACCATGTCCCGGGGTGCCCACATCGGTCAAACAACATTGACCTGACGATCGTCGGGAACCCCTACTTGGTCGACTTGAATGCGACCCCGCCAAACGAAGGCATCATCACCCATTCGATCATTGGCAATCGTTTCGGGAATTGTGTGGGTGAACCGTGTGACGGCATCGTGACCGTCGACAGCGCGCGGGATCACTACGCAGTGTCCGAAAGGATGATCCGCACACGTCATTCGATGCTGAATAAACACGCCGAAGCCATCGAAGAAGTCATCCGCATCTTGCGTCATCACCGTTTGGAATTGCAATCCTGTCCGGCGCCGGTGCTGTTGCATGCACCGTTGATCGCCCCCGCCAGTCTGTCGATCGTTACCGACGACGACCCACCGGAAGCTTGGCATCTGGCAAGCCCCAATGGTGCGAATGACGCATCCCAATGCGATCAAAAATTGCCGGACGCAACATCAGGGGATCAGGGCACCATCAGATCGACAGTCGCACCTTGTTTGTCCAGCACCACCGATGTGACACCGGATGTTGCATCCGAAGCAACGTCGCCGACCGACAACTGGTAATCCCCCATGAACCCACGGACCGTTGCCGAACCGTCGGCTTCGGTCACCACCGTGGTGTCGGTCCACCACTGGTTGCGAACCAAGTCGACGAACACGTCGCCGGCCGGTTTGCGTGACCAGTCGCTACGCCAAAGCGCCGCATTGGGTTTCCAATGTTGATTTTCCCAGAAGCCCCACATCACGATCGCGTCGATATTGGGATGGCTGAACGATGCGACCAAGACATCGCGCAAGTAGTCCGCTTGCAAGGCTTCATCGGTTCCCGTGTCGACGTCCAGTTCGGTCAACTGCAGGTGTGGACAAAGCTTGGCGTAGCGGTCCAACAAAGCCAAGATGTCCGTGGGCGACGTCAATGATGCGGAATCAAAGTGTCCCATGAATCCGACCACGTCGGGGGCTTGGCCGTGCTGGTTCAGATTTTCGATGACGGCTTGGTAGGCATCGCGACGACTGCCGCCGGGCAGAATCTGGCCTTCATTGATCGCGTGCCGCAGCGACGGAGCCAAACGTCGTGCTTCTCGCATGATGTCGACATCGATCTGCATGTCGCCATACAACTGATGATAGGTTTGGCCGAACCCGACGACATGATTGATCGTGTCCCATTCGTCGACGAACGATTCGGTGGCCGGCAGAATGTCCTGCATGTGTTTCCACAGCCATTGCTTGTGCGCGGCCACGTCGTCAACAAAGTCTCGCTGGATCGGAGGGCTGTTCATCGATCCCCATCCGATGTAGTGGCCGCGAATTGAAATTCGGTTTTCTTGCAGCCATGGAACGGTGGCGTTCAAAAGAACTTGATGTCGGCGATACAGATCCCCTTTACGGTCTGCGCGATTTTTGCCCCATTGCCAGACGTGTGGGCGCAAGGCGCCTTCGAAGGTGACACGGGTGAGATACCTTTGGACGATTTCGCGATAACGCCGCGCGTCTTCGATGGTCGTCGGTCGACCGCGCGAGTCGCCGCGAATGTAGCGTTGAAAGGGAAAGTCCGACGCGTCGCCGCCCAACAACATCGAATTGACGGCCGAGCCAAAGGGAAACGAATGCCGCTGTTGCCGGATCCGAACCCTTTGCCCGGCTAGCGGATTGCCGTCAGTGTCGGTGACGCGGATGGTCATGTCGGCTTTGCGTATTCGGTCGATTCGCTGCAACGCTTGGATTCGCCACTCGGCGTCATCGTCACGTCCCGGGTAGGTGAACTTGGACGTGGGCAGTTCACGCAAAGGGATCGATGAACCGTAGTTGATCAGCCTGACCGCGGCGAACTGCAACGTCTGAGGCATTGAGGCGACGTGAATGACGACTTTGGTTTGGTCGACACCGTGATCGACCGGCGCGACAAACGGGTAAGCGAAACGCTGCCACTGGGGTCCCGCGTTGAAGGGATACCTGGTTCGATCGTCTTCGCCATGGGGTTGGACGAATAAGCCGGCGTAGCCCGTACTGCTTTCGTTGTCGGACGCCACACAGCGGGCATCGAACATCAGCAGAACACGATCTCCCTTGGCGATCTTGCGCTGCAAGGGGATCGAGACCTGTGCATCCCAGGCTTGGGGACTGGAACGTGGCACGACGACTTCGAAAACACGGACATCGTCACGTTGCCCCGTTTCAGATGCCAACGATAGCCAGCGGCCCGACGCGTCGGGCAGGCGGCCGTGGCTCAGGGTGGTCAGTGCCGGATCGTCGAAATCCAGACAGTCTACGCCACCCGCCGGCGCGGTGACTTGCCGATCCAACATTGTTTCAACGCTCGTTTCGGCACCCGCCATGTCGCGGATCCACATCGTCATCAAAAGGCAATAGACGATCACGATCCAGAACGGGATGCGGATTCGATGATGGTGGCGGGACATGACCAAGGCCTTGCACTGGACGGCGGGGTGGGATGGGGGGAAAGGACCACGATGGGGCGGACGACAGCGCTGGCCGATTCCGCCGGCCGATTCTGACAACCGGACGAATCGTTACCAACATCGCGATCCAAACAACCATCCGTCCAAAACCCGGTCGGATCCGAGTGGTTTCACGAAGTTGCGAAATCGTGGTGTGCGTATTTTGGTCGATCCGTTTGCTCAAATCGACCGGAACAATCGTCGCAGACGGTGCATGATCCCAGCCATGTTCCGTGCGGACGAAACCAGGCCAAGGTCTGACAACAGCGGCCCCGCATCTGTGTCGTAGCGTTTCCAGTGATGCCGCCACCCGCGCGGCGAGTGTTCACTTGAACCTTCGCGAAATCGCTATGAACCGCACTCCCGACACGACCGGAATTTGGCAGACGATTGTCAGCCACGGAGAATCCGTGTCTGGGCGCGGCCGGCGATATTTACAGCGGACCCAGTGTCGGTTGGGCTTGTGGTGGGATCGCAATCGCCCCGACCCCGGCTTGCGGCTGGTTCGATCCAGCAAACCACAAATTCACCGACCGATCCTTGCCCCGATGACCGCGCTGGAGCCGCGGATCTTGTACTCCGCCACGCCGCTTCCCGTCATGCCCGATGCGGGTGTCGACCCGACGGAGATGGTGGTCGAAGTCGCCGAGGTCCAGTCAACCAACGACGGTTCGGCAAACGGAACCGACAACACTTCATCCGAATCGATTCATGACCTGGCCCAATCGTCGGGCGAGCAGATCGTGTTCGTTGATTCCAGTGTTTCCGATTATCAAACCCTGATCGGCGATTTGGCCCCGGAAACGCACGTGTTCGTTTTGGACGGCGATTCCGACGGCGTCGACCAGATCACTCGTATTTTGGACGGTCGGCACAACGTTGGGTCGATCCACATCGTTTCACACGGTGAAGACGGCACGTTGCGTCTGGGCAACGCCGTGCTTTCGGCCGACCGGTTGGACGCTTACGCGGGCACGTTATCGTCCTGGGAAGATTCGTTGACATCCGACGCCGACATTCTGTTGTACGGATGTGATTTGGCTTCCAGCGCCGACGGCCGCACGCTGATCGAATCAATGGCCACGCTGACCGGTGCCGACATCGCCGCCAGTGATGACGACACCGGTCACCAAGACTTCTCGGGCGACTGGGAACTGGAATACACGTCCGGCCGAATCGAAACGGATGTGTTTGCCAGCCAAGCCGTTCAAGACCAATGGAAAGGAAAACTGGCGACGATCACCGTCGACACGTTTGACGACGTGGTCGCGTCGGACGGTTTGACGTCGCTGCGTGAAGCCGTCCAGCAAGCCAATGCCGACGGCGGAAGCAATCAGATTGTCCTGGGCAGTGGCACCTACACACTGGACGATCTGGCCAACGGCACTTTGACGATCACCAGCGACATCACGTTCATCGGCGTTTCAGCAACGGACACCCTGATCGACGCCGAAGGTCTGGGCACGCGACCGTTCACGATTCAATCTGGCTCGGACGTTCTTTTTCGAAGCCTGTCGATCACCGGCGGTGGGGCAGATCAGGGTGGGGCGGTGATGTCGATGGCCGGTTCGTCATTGACCATGCGAGACGTCGAACTTTATCAAAACCAAGCGTCCCAATTCGGCGGTGCGATTCATTCCGCCGGCTCGCTTCAGCTGGAACGCGTGACGATCGCCGAAAACTCTGCGGGCGCGCAGGGTGGGGCAATCTATGTCAACGGCGGTACCGCCAACCTGTCGAACGTGACGATCAGCGGCAACGCCGCCCACCAGTCGGCCGGCGCGATTCTGAACAACGGCGGCAATGTCACGTTGACCAACAGCACGGTCGCCGACAACAGCACCGGCATCGACAACGAGGGCGCCGCAGTCACCCAATTGAAGAACACCATCCTGGACAATGCCGGCCAAAACGCCGCCGACACGTTGACCAGCCTGGGATACAACATCGACAGCGATGGATCGGCCGGATTATCGGGCACCGGTGATCAAAACAACGTCGATCCGAATCTGGGTTCCTTGGATCACTATGGCGGCGGCGTGAGAACGCATTCGCTGCACAGCACCAGCACGGCCATCGACAACGGCACCTCCGCGGGAGCCGTCACACTGGACGGACGCCGTTTTGCCAGAGACACCGACATCGACATCGGTGCCTTCGAGTATCAAGCCCAAATCAACGTCAACCCAACCACATCGGGAACCCAAACCACCGATGGGGAAGACAAAGGGGTGGCACAAGCGGTCGATATCGCGGCAGACGGTTCTTTCGTCGTCGTATGGTCGTCCGACGGACAAGATTCATCGGGCTACGGCGTCTACGCCAGACGCTTTGATGCCAACGGGATCGCCCTGACCGACGAAATCTTGGTCAATCAAACGACCGCAGATTTCCAAGGCTGGGCGATGGTGGCCAGCGAAGCCGACGGTGACTTTGTCGTGACTTGGACAAGTTCCAATCAAGACGGAACGGATCGCAGCGTCTATGCCAGGCGATTCAACGCCGACGGCACAGCAAAGGATGGTGAATTCCGAGTCAACACTCATAGCTCCGATTCCCAATTAGCATCTTCCGTCGACGTCGATGCGGGAAACGACTTTGTCGTCACCTGGTATGGAAGCGGACCGGAGGGCTACGGAATTTACGCCCGTCGCTATGCGTCCAATGGCAATGCTTTGGATGCTCAAGAATTCCGTGTGACCACCGGAGCCATTGTTGTTTCTCCTGACCCGATGGTCAGCACCAACAGCAGCGGGCAATTCGCCATCATTGCCGAAACCACCGGAAATATTTACGTCAATCGATACAACGAAGACGGCAGTCGAATCGGCAGCGAAATTGGCGTTGAGACCAACATCCTGAGTGTTGCGGACCAAGCAGTGATCGCGTTGCACGACGACGGATCCTTTGTGGTCGGCTGGCACCAAAACAATAACATCTATGCGCGACGGTACAACGCATCAGGCAATCTGATTGGATCCCAATTCACGGTCAATTCCACAACCTCCGGTCCACAATCCGAAGTTTCCCTATCGATGGACGATTCAGGAAACTTCATGTTTACCTGGACCGGCGAAGGAACGGGCGACACTGATGGCGTGTTCGCGCAGCGTTACGATGCCTCGGGCAACGCGTTGGGCGGCGAAACGCTGATCAACTACACGACCACTGGAAATCAAAGCCGGGCATCGGTCGCCATGCTGAGCCCGACGCAATACGTCGTCGTCTGGTCGGGCGATGGTCCCGGTGACACCGACGGCGTCTATGCGCGACAAATCGGTCCGGCGTCGGGCGAAAACACCACGCCCAATCCGGATGCCGGTGGTGCCTATGCCATCGATGAAGGTGAATCGCTGACCCTGGACGCATCATCGTCGTCCGATCCCGACGGAACCATCACCCAGTATCAGTGGGACTTAAACCTGGACGGCGTGTATGGCGACGTGGTCACCGACAGTCCCACCATCAGCTGGGCGGACTTGTCGACCTTGTGGGGAATCGACGATGGAGCGGTCGGCGGAACCGATTACGTCATCGGATTGCGTGTGACCGATGACAGCGGCGACTATCGAACCGACTTTGCCACCGTCACCGTGACCGATGTTGCACCGGAGATTCACGCGACGGGGACCACCACCGTGGAAGCCGGCGAAACCTATACGCTGTATTTCTATGCGAACGATGACGGCGATGACACCATCACAAGCTGGACGATCAACTGGGGCGACGGGCACATCGATACGGTTGCCGGAACCGAATCGACGGCCTCACACGCCTATCATCAAAACGGTGGCTTCCACAACATCCTGATCAGCGCCACCGACGAAGACGGAAACTGGCATGCCGCGGGCAGTTGGGTGACCAGCAGTGCGGCCAACCCTAATGACGCAGTCTATGAAATCGACACGACCACGGGTCTGGTCGTCGGGGGACCGATCGGCGGAACTCAGCTTTCCAGCCCGGGTGCGATCGCGATCGGCCCCGACGGGCTTTTGTATGTGGGGTCCTTTGGGTCGCAAACGGTGCTGCGGTTTGACCCGGAAACCGGCAGCATGGTCGACACGTTCGTCAACGATAGCAATCTGAACCAGGTCGCGGGAATCGCTTGGGGCCCCGACGGAAACCTTTACGTCGCCAGCCACGGCACCGGCGAAATTCATCGCTATGACGGTGAAACGGGTGCACGCATCGATGCTTCCAACGCGCCATTCATCAGCGGATTGTCGGGACCGATCGGACTGGTCTTTCACAACGACGGCAATCTGTACGTTTCCAATTACAACGACAACACCATCCGTCGCTACGACGCGGCGACGGGTGCGCCCGTCGGCGGTGGCACCTTTGTTGCGTCGGGCACGCTGGACGGCCCGGAATTCATGGCGTTCGGCAACGACGACTATCTTTACGTCGCCTCCTACAACGACGACAGCGTTTATCGGTTTGACGAAAGCGGCAATTTGGTCGACGCGGGCGCGTACATCAGCGGTGGCGGCTTGGACGGGCCGGTTGGTGTCTCGTTCGGTCCCGATGGATTGCTGTACGTCACCGGCGAAAACTCAAGCGACATTCGTCGATACGACACCAGCGGCCCCTCCGCCGTTTTTGTTGATGTCTTTACCGACAACGCATCCGCATCCGACTTCCGGACGCTGGTGTTCACACCATCGCACCAGGTCCAGGTCACCGAATCGGGCGCCAGCGGCAAACTTTGGTTCAGCAGCACCGGCAACGGCAGCACGACGACACTGCCAAGCTGGACCAAGGGATCGGTCGTCGAATTCGGCGGCAGCGGGCTGTCCTTTGACCCGACCGGTGATCCCGCCGATACCACCGCGGGTGAGTTTGCCGAGGTCTTTGACATCGACTCGTTTGCCAGTGGCGAAGACGTCGACGGTCTGCACTTTGTCGAAAAAGACATCACCATCGGCGGCGACAGCTATCCCGCGTTTGACCTGCAATCCGGTGACGTGCTGTTTAGCACCAAAGGTAGCCCGACACTGACCAGCACCAATTCCATCACCGTTGGCAAAGAGGACGTCGTCGTCTTCCGCCCGGATTCGCCCGGGGACTACAGCAGCGGCACGTTCACGATCCTCTTAGAAGACCCCATGGGTCAAGATTTGCGCGGCATCAGTTTGGTCGAAAGCGAGATGGAGTTCGCCGACGGCCAAACGCTGGCGGCCGGCACGTTCGTCTTTGTCACCAGCGGTGGCAGCCAAGACAGCAATGTGTACTACTACCAAGTCGACGACGTGGGCGAGGCAACGACCGGCGGCACGTCCGGCTTGCTGATCAATGGGGCGGACATCAACATCAGCGACAAGCTGTACGGCGTCGAAATCATCGAAAAGACCACGACGATCGGCGGACATACGTTCCAAGAAGGCCAAATCTTGTTGGCTTTGGATTCCGCCGGCGACGTCGGATCGAACACCCTAAGCGCGGAAGCCAACGACGTCTTCGTCTTGGACGTGACGCAAACGGCACTGGCTGGAACCACACAAGCCACCGCGACGAAACTGCTGGACGGCAGCGACGTCGAACTTGGTGACAGCAACGAATCCATCGATGCGATCGCGCTGCTTCGCGTGGCCAATCGCCCCACCGATATCCAAGTCAGCAACGACAATATCGACGAGAACGTCAACACCAGTGGCGGCCACGTCGTGGGAACCCTTTCGGCCGTCGATCCCAGCTTGACCGACACTCACACATTTGAAGTGGTCGGCGGTGTCGACGAGTCCAAGTTCTCGGTTTCGGGATCCAACCTTGTGCTCACAGACGGGATTTTGGATTACGAAGCCCAAACGCAATACAACGTCGTTGTGAAAGTCACCGACAGCGACGGCAATGAACTGCTGAAAAGTCTCACGATCGACGTCAACAACCTGAACGACGTCGTGCCGGTCGTCGATGCGAACCAATCCTTCAGCGTCTCGGAAACCGCCAACGTCGGAACCTCACTCGGTTTCATCACGGCGACCGACCCCGATGGCACGCTTCAAAATTGGATCATGTCCTCGGGTAATGATCACGGTCTGTTCGGCCTGAATTCCAGTACGGGCGAACTGACGGTCGTCAACAACGTCAACTTGGATCATGAGTTCCAGGCCACCTATACCCTGACCATCATGGTCCAAGACGGCCAAAACACATCATCGTCCCAGACCGTCACGGTCAATGTCTTGGATGCCAACGACACGGTCCCCGTCATCAATCCTGGGCAAACGTTCGGGGTTTCCGAATCGGCATCCAATGGTACTGCGGTCGGAAACGCCACGGCCACCGATTCCGATGGAACGCTGCAGGGCTGGACGATTACCGCCGGCAACGGTAATGGCATTTTTGCGATCAACGCCAGTAGCGGCCAGATCACCATCGCCGACAACACCAACCTGGATCATGAGTCGGCCGACAGCTACACGTTGACGCTGCAAGTCAGCGACGGAGCCAACACGTCCGCGACGCAGACGATCACGATCAATGTCACCGACGTCAACGATGTCGTTCCGGTCATTGATGCCGGTCAGACATTCACCGTGGCCGAGAACGTCGCCGACAATCATGTCGTGGGCACCGCCACGGCCACCGATTCCGATGGAACGCTGCAGGGCTGGACGATCACCGCCGGCAACGGCGATGGCATTTTTGCGATCAACGCCAGTAGCGGCCAAATCACCATCGCCGACAACTCCAACCTGGATCATGAATCGACCGACAGCTACACGTTGACACTGCAGGTCAGCGACGGAGCCAACACGTCCGCAACGCAGACCGTGACGATCAATGTCACCGACGTCAACGATGTCGTTCCCGTCATCAATCCTGGGCAAACATTCGCGGTTTCCGAATCAGCATCCAATGGTACTGCGGTCGGAAACGCCACGGCCACCGATTCCGATGGAACGCTGCAGGGCTGGACGATCACCGCCGGCAACGGCGATGGCATTTTTGCGATCAACGCCAGTAGCGGCCAAATCACCATCGCCGACAACTCCAACCTGGATCATGAGTCGACCGACAGCTACACGTTGACGCTGCAAGTCAGCGACGGGGCCAACACGTCCGCGACGCAAACCGTGACGATCAATGTCACCGACGTCAACGATGTCGTGCCGGTCATTGATGCCGGTCAGACATTCACCGTGGCCGAGAACGTCGCCGACAATCATGTCGTGGGCACCGCCACGGCAACCGACAGCGATGGAACCCTGCAAGGCTGGACGATCACCGCCGGAAACGGCGATGGCATCTTTGCGATCAACGCCAGTAGCGGCCAGATCACCATCGCCGACAACACCAACCTGGATCATGAATCGACCGACAGCTACACGTTGACACTGCAAGTCAGCGACGGAACCAACACGTCCGCGACGCAGACGATCACGATCAATGTCACCGACGTCAACGATGTCGTTCCGGTGATTGATGCCGGTCAGACCTTCACCGTGGCCGAGAACGTCGCCGATAATCATGTCGTGGGAACCGCCACCGCGACCGATTCCGATGGAACTTTGCAAGGCTGGACGATCACCGCCGGCAACGGCGATGGCATTTTTGCGATCAACGCCAGTAGCGGCCAGATCACGATTGCCGACAACACCAACCTGGATCATGAATCGACCGACAGCTACACGTTGACACTGCAAGTCAACGACGGAACCAACACCTCCGCGACGCAAACCGTGACGATCAATGTCACCGACGTCAACGATGTCGTGCCGGTCATTGATGCCGGCCAGACCTTCACCGTGGCAGAAAACGTCGCCGATAATCATGTCGTGGGAACCGCCACGGCCACCGATTCCGATGGAACGCTGCAGGGCTGGACAATCACCGCCGGCAACGGTGACGGCATCTTTGCGATCAACGCCGGTAGCGGCCAGATCACGATCGCCGACAACAGCAATCTGGATCATGAATCGACCGACAGCTACACGCTGACGCTGCAGGTCAGCGACGGGGCCAACACGTCCGCGACGCAGACGATCACGATCAATGTCACCGACGTCAACGATGTCGTGCCGGTCATTGATGCCGGCCAGACCTTCACCGTGGCCGAAAACGTCGCCGACAACCATGTCGTGGGAACCGCCACGGCCACCGATTCCGATGGAACGCTGCAGGGCTGGACGATCACCGCAGGCAACGGCGATGGCATCTTTGCGATCAACGCCAGTAGCGGCCAAATCACCATCGCCGACAACACCAACCTGGATCATGAATCGACCGACAGCTACACGTTGACACTGCAGGTCAGCGACGGGGCCAACACGTCCGCGACGCAGACGATCACGATCAATGTGACCGACGTCAACGATGTCGTGCCGGTCATTGATGCCGGTCAGACCTTCACCGTGGCCGAGAACGTCGCCGATAATCATGTCGTGGGAACCGCCACGGCGACCGATCCCGATGGAACACTGCAGGGCTGGACGGTCACCGCCGGCAACGGCGACGGCATCTTTGCGATCAACGCCGGTAGCGGCCAGATCACGATCGCCGACAACAGCAATCTGGATCATGAATCGACCGACAGCTACACGCTGACGCTGCAGGTCAGCGACGGGGCCAACACGTCCGCGACGCAGACGATCACGATCAATGTCACCGACGTCAACGATGTCGTGCCGGTCATTGATGCCGGCCAGACCTTCACCGTGGCCGAAAACGTCGCCGACAACCATGTCGTGGGAACCGTCACGGCCACCGATTCCGATGGAACGCTGCAGGGCTGGACGATCACCGCCGGCAACGGTGACGGCATCTTTGCGATCAACGCCAGTAGCGGCCAGATCACCATCGCCGACAACACCGACCTGGATCATGAGTCGACCGACAGCTACACGTTGACGCTGCAAGTCAGCGACGGAGCCAACACGTCCGCGACGCAAACCGTGACGATCAATGTCACCGACGTCAACGATGTCGTTCCGGTCATTGATGCCGGCCAGACCTTCACCGTGGCAGAAAACGTCGCCGACAACCATGTCGTGGGAACCGCAACGGCCACCGACAGCGATGGAACGCTGCAAGGCTGGACAATCACCGCCGGAAACGGCGACGGCATCTTTGCGATCAACGCCAGTAGCGGCCAGATCACGATTGCCGACAACACCAACCTGGATCATGAATCGACCGACAGCTACACGTTGACACTGCAAGTCAGCGACGGAGCCAACACGTCCGCGACGCAGACGATCACGATCAATGTCACCGACGTGAATGAAGCCGCAACGGGAACGCCCGGCATCACGGGATCGGCGATGACTGGCCAGACCTTATCCGTCGACATGTCATCCGTTTCGGACCCCGAAGGCATCCAATCGGAAGCCTTTCAGTGGTACGCCGACGGCGTCTCGCTGATCGGTCAAACCGGTTCGACGATCACACTGAACGCCGCGCACGTCGGCAAGGCGATCAGTGTCTCGGTCGTGGTCACCGACAACACCGGGAACACCGAATCCGCTCTGTCCAGCAATCCAACGACGCCGGTCGGCCTGACCAACGCTGCGCCAACCGACATCGTTATCAGTGGATCCCAGATCCAAGAAGGTGTTGACGGCGATGTCCTGGGTGCGATCTCGGTGGTCGACCCCGATGTGATCGACACACATGTCTGGTCGGTCGACGACGGTCGCTTTGAAATTGCCGCAGGCCAGCTTCGTCTGAAGGCGGGCCAATCGATCGACTACGACGTCGAAAGCACGCTTTTCTTGACCGTATCGGTGACCGACCGGGGAGGTTCCGGAGCCACCTACACCGAAACGATTCGCGTGGATGTCCAGGAATCGTTGATCATCCTGCCGCCGGCTTTGACGCTGACGAGCGAACCGGACCCGGATCCCGAACCGGCCGATGCATCGGAGGACCCGGGCGAATCCAATGAATCCGCCGATGCGGAAGAAGTCGCCGAAGAAAAAGCCGACGAGGCCGAGACAGCCGAAGCCGAATCATCCGACAGCGAATCGTCCGATTCCGAGTCGGTGTCATCCCAGGCGATGATCCGTCAAGACGACGGGGCCACGGCCGATCCAAGCGGCGAAGGTAACGCGAACGGTGCCGTTGTCGATGTTCTGCAATTGCAGTTCACCGATGCCCAAACCAGTGGCGACGTCCAGCGAACCAACGTACGCGGTGAAGGCGATTCTCGCGGATCCAGTTCCGACAATCCGAACGGCGATGGCGATGAAAACTCGTCGATCGATTTCGCGCTTGCATCAACACTGGGCGGCGAAACGGAAATGCGGCAATGGAAAGCGATGGACCAGTTACGTGACGACCTGCTGGGCGACGTCCAGTACGAATCCATCGTGGTCGGCTTTGCCGTATCGACGGCCGTCGCTGTCAGCATCGGACAAGCGGTCTGGGTGGTCAACGCGGGTTATCTGGCAAGTTCGGCTTTGTTCGTGTTGCCGGCGTGGCGAACGTTGGACCCACTGCCCGTCCTGGACACGATGGACGGAAAATTTGATAACGACGATGAATCGTTGGACAGCATCTTGGACGACCCCGCCGATGCGGGCGAATGAAACACGGGAAAACAACAAGCACGGGATGATCGCAACCGCACGTTGTGATCGGGAATTTTGAAACGGTCTTTGACTCATGTTACCCAAGCTATCGACACGGGCGCGGTTATCGTTTGGCCTTTCCATGATCGTGGTCAGCGTGATGCTGATGGCGTTGGCCATTGGCATCCTGCCCGATCATCAGATGACCGTCATGAAGGGTCGTTGCGCACTAAGCGAATCACTGGCTCTGCAAACACGCCCGTTGATTTTGCAACGCGAACTGCAACAGATGCAGCGATTGCTGGAAGCCATCACCAACCGCAACGACGACGTTCTGTCTGCGGGGCTTCGCCGCAGTGACGGCGAACTGGTGGTCAGCGTCGGCGAACACCAGCAACTTTGGAACCGCAATCTGACGCAAAACGACGATCGCCAAGTCTATGTGCCGCTGCATACCGGCCAAGACGAACAATGGGGCCAATTGGAATTGACGTTCCAGCCCGTCCGCCAGGCGGGCATCGCCGCGTTGGTATCCCATCCGCATTATCAATTGGTTGCGGTCGTCGGTGTGCTGTCGTGTTTGTTGTTCAACGGATATTTGTGGCTGATGCTGCGGCAAGTGGATGCAAAGAACGTGGCGCCGGAACGGGTTCGCGAAGCGTATTCGAAAATGGCCGACGGCGTCCTGTTGGTGAACAAAGACCAGCGGATCATTCTGGCCAACGAATCGTTCGCCGGTTCGGTGGGCCGATCAGTGGACGAACTGATCGGCAAACGACTGAACCAATTGCCGTGGTTCTTGGTGCACGAAAACGAAGACAGCCTGGACCTGGAAGCGGAACTGGATGAACAACAGTTGCCATGGGTGCGTGCGATTGACGGCGAAGAAATCAACCAAAGCATCGTGCTGGGCTGTCGAATCAGCGACCACATCCAATCGATCTTCACCGTCGGATGCAGCGTGTTTCGCGACGAAGGCGATCAACTGCGCGGGATGCTGATCAGCTTTTCCAACGTGACCGAATTGGAACAGACCAAGCGTGAACTGAGTCTGGCCAAAGAACACGCTGAATCAGCCAACCAGGCAAAAAGTTCTTTCTTGGCCAACATGAGCCACGAGATTCGTACGCCGATGAACGCGGTTTTGGGTTTCACCGATATCCTGCGTCGTGGCATCGAAAGCGAACCGACCAAGCAACAGAAATACCTGAACACGATCCACGCCAGCGGGTCACACCTTTTGTCGCTGATCAACGACATCTTGGATTTGTCCAAGGTCGAAGCCGGTCGCATGGAAGTCGAATCGATCGAGTGCCACCCGCACACGATCGTGGGCGATGTTTTGCAGGTCTTGTCGGCGCCCGCAAAGAAGAAAAACTTGAAATTGGGCTTCGAATGTCTGGGACCGATCCCGGCGACGATTCACAGCGATCCGTCACGGATTCGCCAAGTCTTGTTGAACTTGACCGGCAACGCGATCAAGTTCACCAGCGAAGGTGGCGTGACCATCCAAGTGCAATTGGACGAAACCGGACCGCATCCGCTGTACGAGTTCCGAGTCAAAGACACCGGCATCGGGCTTTCCGATTCGGCGATGCAAAAGATCTTCGATCCCTTCAGCCAAGCCGATTCGTCGACGACGCGCAAGTTCGGCGGGACCGGTTTGGGATTGTCGATCAGCAAGCGATTCAGCGAAGCACTGGGCGGTGACATTCGCGTCGAAAGCGAAATCGGCGTGGGCAGCACGTTCATCGTGCGTGTCGCGGTCGGTGATATCCAAGGCGTCGATCGCATCGAACCGACGTTGGACGACTTGGACATGCACCACGACCGTGCCGATGCTGGAATCGAACATCTGCCGGCGCTGAACCTATTGGTCGTCGACGATGGCGAAGAAAACCGTGATTTGATCTCGGTCATCTTGGAACAAGCGGGTGTCGATTTCGTCACGGCCGTCAACGGCCAAGAAGCGGTCGATCTGGCCAGCCAACAATCGTTCGATGCAATCCTGATGGACATGCAAATGCCCGTCATGGATGGATACACCGCGGCCAGCACGCTGCGGAAAGCGGGCATGACGTTGCCCATCGTTGCGTTGACCGCCCATGCGATGCAGGGCGATGCGGACAAGTGTTTCGAAGCCGGGTGTTCGCACTTCTTGACCAAGCCGATCGACATCGACCGACTGTTGGGCTTGCTCAGCGAAATTGCCGCCGAACTGGGCATCACCCGACGCAAGGAAATTGTCGCACCCGCCGAACCCGCGGTTGCTCAGGGCACACCCTTGGCGACCGATTCGGATTCGCAAATTCAAACCGAGCCCGCCGACCACAGCGACATCATGGCCTCCACCGGCCCGATCGAAACCACGTTGCCGATGGCCAATCCCAAGTTCCAAGGCATTGTCCGCAAATTCACCGATCGTTTGAACGCGTCGGTCGATGCGATCGAACAAGCGTGCCGCGATCAGGATGCCGAATCCTTGCGATCGCTTGCTCACGGCCTAAAGGGCACCAGCGCCAACTGTGGTTTTATGCCGGTGTCCAAGGTCGTCGCGCAAGTGGAACAGTGTGCCAAGGATAGCGATATCGAATCCGCCGAATCGCTGATCCGCGACCTGAAGACATTGGCATCACGTGTCGTCGGCCCCGACGCGCCGGTCCCGGAAGCATCCTCCGTCAAAGCGACACCCGCGCGGAAAACCCCGACGCGATCTCGTCGGGCAATGACGGAAGAAGAAATGATGTCGCTGGACCTTTCACTGGACGTCACCAAGCGGAAAAACCCGGCCATCGACCCGGCGGACGCCGCCGAAACGCCCCCCCGCTAAAGTCCTCAAACGCCGCACAAACCGACACACCTTTTGCACGAAACCGAAAACAAAGCCGTCCAAAATCGGACACACCTTGTTCTGACCTAGGGTTTAATCGGGAAGCCGGGCTACCCACAGCAACGCTCAAGACGAGCACCCGGGGCAGTCAAACGAACACCGATAGTTTTTAAAGAACTGATGAGCACGTCGACCATTACCGAATCGAACATGGCTGCCGCAATGATGCCGGCTGCCGTTTCGAACGGTTCGATCGAAATGCCGCACGTGGACGATCTGCTGATCGAACACGCGCCGCGAGACGCCTGCGTGATGATCGTCGATGACGAAGAGATCAACGTCGACGTGGTGCAGACGTATCTGGAAGACGAAGGTTTCACTAATTTCGTCACCACGACCGATTCGCGTGACGTGATCAACCAGGCGCACACTCATTCGCCCGACCTGGTGTTGTTGGACATCAACATGCCCCACGTCAACGGCCTGCAGATCCTGCGGTCGATGCGAATGGATCCCAAGCTGAAGCGCATTCCCACGGTCGTGTTGACGGCGGAAACCGCCGGCGACACGAAACTGATGGCACTGCGATTGGGCGCGACGGACTTTTTGGCCAAGCCGGTCGATCCCAGCGAATTGATCCTGCGAATCGAAAACGTCTTGGCGGCCAAAGTCTATTCGGACTTCCTGCAAGACTATTCCAACAGCTTGGAACACCAGGTCCGCGAACGCACGGCGGATTTGGAACGATCACGATTGGAAGCGATCCAGTGTCTGGCCCGTGCCGCCGAATACCGCGACGACATGACCGGCCGTCACGTGATGCGGGTGGGGCGATACAGTGCCATCATTGCCAAAGCCTTGGGCTTTACCGAAGACCAGCTTCGTGATTTGGAATTGGCGGCACAGCTTCACGACTTGGGCAAGATCGGGATCTCCGACACGATCCTGAACAAGCCCGGCAAGCTGACCGACGAAGAATACGATGTGATCAAGACGCACTGCCAAATCGGTGTTCAGATCATCAAACCGATCGAACACGACGGGTCCAGTGAAGCCGCCACCATCCAGCACGCGATGTCCGGCGGAACCACATCACCGGTTCTGGATTTGGCATCAGTGATCGCCGCGACGCACCACGAAAAATGGAACGGACGTGGGTACCCCTACGGATTACGCGGCGAAGATATCCCGATCGAAGGCCGCATCGTGGCGGTGGCCGACGTGTTTGACGCGTTGACCAGCAAACGCAGCTATAAAGACGCCCTGACGCCGGTGGAAAGCATCAAGATCTTGGAAGAAGGACGCGGTGAACATTTCGATCCCGCCGTTTTGGATGCGTTCCTTGCCAGTGGCAAGCTGATCATGGAAGCTTGGCGGAATCTGAGAGACCAGGACTAGCCGACGGTCCCTGATCGGCCCGACCGTCAACCGCCTGATCCCCGGCGGTCTCCGGTGCAACGGCCGGTTTGACTTGGCCGATGTGTTCTTTGTACAGCCGGTCCAAGACACCGTTGACAAATCGCGGACTGTTGCGGTCCCCGTAACGTTTGGCCAACAAGATCGCTTCGCTGACAGCGACCTGACCCGGTGTCCCGCCGAACAGGATTTCGTATGCCCCCAAACGCAACACGTTGCGGTCGGTTGCCGGCATCCGCGGCAATGTCCAATGGGTCGACAACCGCGACAATTGACGATCAACCTGGTCGCGGTGCTTCAGCGTCCCGGACAACAACCGATCCGCGAAATCGGTCAACGCCTTTCGGCCCTGCAACCGTGACTTGATGAACGCACGAGCGGCCTCGGGCGTTCGCGTGCCGCCCAGGTCGTGTTCGTACAACAACTGCAGAACGATTTCACGACATCGACGGCGGGTGGACATGAAAGGTGGATTGGTTCAGCGGGAAGGACGTCGGATCAAGTGGGGCACGTTCACCGATCGGTGTGGAAAGCTGCTAGCTTGCCAAAGCTTTGACCGATTCATTCGGTGACGGCGGGCCGCACACCGTATCGGTTTGCAGCCTCTTGTCCAAGCGGCGAGCGACTAAACGGCGGCGGTTTTTACTTTTTCAGCCAAACGCAACATTTCGATCACCGCACCGGCGGCTTCTTCGCCCTTGTTGCCGACGGTTCCGCCGCTGCGATTGATCGCTTGTTCCAGCGAACGGCAGGTCAGCAAACCGAATCCGATGGGCTTGCCAGTGCGAAGCCCCAGATTCATCAACGCGTCGCTGACCGCGCGGTTGATGTGTTGGTCGTGGGTGGTTTCGCCTTCGATCACCGCCCCCAGGGCGACGACGCCCAGAACCGATTCATCATCGGCCGCGTTGGCGGACGCCAGCGGCAATTCCCAAGCGCCGGGGACCCGCACGACACGAATCGTGCTATCGTCCAAACCGGCCGCCCGTAGCGTTTCGACGGCACCGGTCACCAAGGCATCACAAATCGATGCGTTGTAACGGCTGGCGACGATCACGATCGTCCCGTCGGGCAAGTTGCCATCACCGCCGTGAATCTCCGTCATCTCAGTCGACATTCTTCAGTCCCATCAAAAATTCGGCGTTGTTTTGGGTTTTCCGCAATTGGCTGATCAACTGTTTCATCGCATCGGCGGGCGATAAATCGGCCAAGTGTGATCGCAGGGCGGAAATCCGTCGGTACTCGTTTTCGTCCAGCAACATTTCTTCGCGTCGCGTCCCGCTGCGGGCGATGTCGATGGCCGGCCAAACGCGACGGTCGACCAGCGCGCGATCCAAAACGATTTCCAGGTTCCCGGTGCCTTTGAATTCTTCAAAGATCACATCGTCCAAACGACTGCCGGTGTCCACCAGGGCGGTGGCCAGAATGGTCAGCGAACCCCCTTCTTCGACTTTGCGTGCCGAACCAAAAAACGCTTTCGGCTTTTGCAACGCGCCGGCATCCAATCCACCGGTCAACAGCTTGCCGGTCGTTTCGCCTTCGCTGTTGTGTGCCCGGGCCAGTCGTGTGATGGAATCCAAAAAGATCACCACGTCGACACCGGTTTCCACCATCCGTTTGGCTTTTTCGATCACCATTTGCGCCACTTGGATGTGACGTTGTGGCGGTTCGTCGAACGTGCTGCTGATGACTTCACACTGGCTGCCACGGACCTCACGTTCCATGTCGGTGACTTCTTCGGGGCGTTCGTCAATCAACAAGACGAACACATAAGCCGATGGATAATTGGCCAGCACCGATCGAGCCATCTGTTGCATCAACACGGTCTTGCCGGCCCGTGGCGGGCTGACGATCAACCCCCGTTGCCCAAAGCCGATCGGCGTCAGCATATCGACCACGCGAGTGCTGAGGTCTTCCGCGGCGGTTTCCATGATGATCCGAGAATTCGGATGCAACGGCGTCAAATCATCGAACGACGTGTGCTGGTTGCGACGCATCGGATCGTGACGATTGATCGCTTCGATGCGAAGCAACGCAAAGTATCGCTCGTTTTCCTTCGGCGGACGAATTTGGCCGGCAACGTGACTGCCGGTCTGCAATCCGAAGCGACGGATCTGGCTGGGCGAAACGTAGATGTCGTCGGGACAAGAAACGTAGTGGTATTCGGCGCTGCGCAAAAAGCCGAATCCGTCGGGCAAGATTTCCAATGTGCCTTCGCCGAACATCAGCCCGCCGGCCTTCATTCGTTCCTTCAGGATGCGAAAGATCAAATCTTGCTTGGACAAACCGTCGATGTCGTTCAGACCGTCGTCCGACGCCATGCCGACCAGCACGTCCATGTCCAATCGCTGGAGTTCGGCGATGTTGGTCCGTGGGTGCGGTTCGTTGGCATCGGGAATGCCGACACGTTTGCCCGTCTTGGTGGCTTCGCTGACGATTTCTTCCGGCAACGATAACGGGTCTTTTTCCGCATCCAATTCGCGGACGCGACGATCGATTTGTTTGTCGGGATGTCGGGCGCGGTCGTTTCGATGATTGCGGCCGTCGCGCGCACGATCTGATCCGCCATGGTGGTGATTGCCAGATCCATGACGGCCACCCAGCGGGGAATTCCGATTCGATGACATGATGAATGGCGCTAAGCCACGCCAAAGCAATAAGGAGGGCAGGGAAAGTAGAAAAGTAGGTTCGGCAAAGCGAAAAGGCCGGCGTCGATCGATGACGACGCGGTGTGGGGGTAAGACCTTTTAGATTAACGCAAGTCCGTGGCGGACGGACCGGCAGTTTGCAATTATTCGTCATTGCAAACGTTTGCTTGCCACACTCGCGACGGTAAGGGAATCCATTCCGTCGGCGGATCCCCACAGCGATGCGGTGAAGTTCCCCAACCGACCCAGCGAAATGTCCCACCGGACGCCCGATCCGCCTTTACGGCCGGACGAAATGGCAATGCGCGGACGCCGGATCGAACCACCGGCTGACTTCGATCGGCCAAGTCACACCGTTTGACGGACGACCCGACCACTGAGCCAGACGGCGGGCGACCCGGTTCCGCAAATCGTCCAGCGTGCCGTCGTTGTGGATCAGCCAATTGCTGCGGCGCGCTTTCTGTTGAATCGACAGCTGTTTGTCCTGGCGACGCCGCAATTCATCGGGCGTCCATCCACGTTTTTCCGCCCACCGGCACCGGCGTGACCACGGCGCGTCGACACACCAGATCGCATCGCAGACGACGTCCCAGTCGGATTCGAACATCAGCGGGACTTCCAACACACACATCGTCGTCTGGTCAACGGCAAGGTCGACCAGCTGTTGGCGGATCCGCTGACGCGTGGCCGGATGGACGATCGATTCCAGACGACGCAGCCGGTCGGTGCTGGCCGGGTCGTCACCGAAGACTTGTTCGGCAAGCTTGGCCCGATCGATCGGGCCGGTCGAGGCGATGACGTCGTCACCGAACGCTTGTTGCAGCGCGGCACGCTGCGGCGGCGCGTCCAAGACTTCCTTGGCAACCACGTCGGCATTGATCCACGGCGCACCACATTGCTGGACAGCTTCGCCCACGGCCGATTTGCCACTGGCCGGATTGCCGACCAACCCCAAGATGATCATCGCTAGCGGACCCGCAGGTCTTCGGGCATGTAAAGGATCGCATTGCAGTTGGGACAATGCGTCAATTGCGAAAGCTGCAGCCGGTTGATCGTTTGCGTGGTCAACGTTTGATAGCAACCGCCACATGAATCCGTGGCCAAGGGCGCCAACGCTTCGTCGCCTCGGCTGGCCGTTAAACGCAGGTAGTCGGATTTCACGCTGGCGGGCAACTCGGCTTCGGCGGTCGCCAATTGTTCGTTGACCTTGGCCAGGTTTTCGTTCAGGCGTTCCTGCTTTTCATGAATCTCCGCGACGCGTTGACTGCATTGTTTTTCTTGCTGTTCCAACTCGGCTTCCGCGGCCGACAATTTTCCGCCAAGCACATCGATCTGTTCCAACGTTTCCAAGATCTCATCGCTTTGAACACTGTTGGCTTGGACGTCCGCGGCGATCTGATCCTTCAACAGATTGAATTCTTTGTTGCTGCCGGCGGTGTTCAACTTGGCCTGCAATTGTTCCACGTGCGCTTCGCGGCTTTGCAGTTGCAGCTGTTTTTCATCGGCGTTCAAGCGAGCCTTTTTCAGTTCTTCCTTGGCGGCATCGACGGCGGCTTTCGCAGTGGTCACCAACGCTTCGGCGGCTTTGATTTGCCGCGGGACACGCCCGATCGCGCCGTTCAAGTCGGTACGCTGTTCCTGGATGCGGTGCAACGTACGCAACAGCGTATGGGGGACTTCGATCGGCTTGGATTGGGACATGTTGGTCTTAGCGGGTGAAACGAATGGCCGACGCCACGGCAACGACGACGCCAGCGCGTTTCATGGATGAATGAAAGGGAACTCGATACGCTTGCGGTCGGGCTGATGGCGTCACTCCGCGGCAACGACCGGCAGTTGCTCGGCGGACGATGCATCCAAGTTACCGGTAACAGGCGTTTCCCCCCAGTCGGCAGCGATCATCACACTGTTGATCCCCGAACCGATCCCGCACATGGCCACGCGATGACCGTCACGGATGTCGCCGTTGACCACCGCGGAAGCAAGCGTCAACGGCAAAGCCACCGAACCGGTGTTTCCCAAGAAAGGGAACGTGACCGAATCGTGATCGGGAGACAATCCCATCGCCTCCAGCATCAACAAACGGTGCTTGGATCCCACTTGGTGACACACCGTGCGGTCGATCTGCTTGGCC
The DNA here is from genome assembly GCF_007752935.1 of Crateriforma conspicua. Lineage (NCBI taxonomy): Bacteria > Pseudomonadati > Planctomycetota > Planctomycetia > Pirellulales > Pirellulaceae > Crateriforma > Crateriforma conspicua. The sequence goes on from NZ_CP036319.1 coordinate 4,251,058, forward strand.
GACCAAGTGCTGTCATGCAACAAATCTTTTAGCGCCGCGGCGCCCGTCGCGATTCCTTCGACCATCAGCCGCTGGGAATCGGTTTCCATCAGCGGCTGCATGCCCGCACCGGCGGTGTCGTGATCGCTGCGACACAGATCATTGAATTCCGTATGCGCCCGCGCGATGGCGGACGTCAATCGCGTCTGGGACCGCGAATGGTTGCGATGCGTCAGCAACCAAGCACAACTGCCCGATCCGATCGTCAGCGAAGCAAAGGCGGGCTTGATGCGATTGCGGTTCAGCGACGTATCGGCGTTCAGCGTTGCAATGGTCGATTCCAACAGCGGACGGCTGTTTTCGGTCCCCACCACGATGCCCGATTCGATCGCACCGGATTGAATCAGCGATGCAATCTGGACGGCCCCGTTGATCAATCCCAAGCAAGCGTTGGAAACGTCATAGACCCAGCACTGTGGCGGCAGCCCCAGTTCGTGATGCACGCGGGAAGCGGTGGCGGGTTCCAGAAAATCGCGACAAACGCTGGCGTGGATCAGACATCCCACACGGCCACGGTCCCAATCGGCAGCGTTCAGGGCGGCGTCGGCCGAACGGATACTGGGGCCGCTGGGCACGGTTCCGGCGGGCCAGACGCGGCGCCGGGCGATGCCGCTCATCAATTCCAAGCGGCCTTCGGGAAGCCGCAAACGCTGATAAAGCGGGGATAATTGTCGTTCAATATCCTCGCTCGACCAAATTTCATCGGGAATCGTCGCACCGATCGCTTCCAAGCACACGTCGTCGAATCGCATCGATCGTTCCTAAGTCCTTTCATTTCAGTCGATTAGGGGGATCACCTGAATCTGTGAAACCGGCCCACCGGGGCCATCCAGGGTCGCCACCCCACCGGCTTTGCTATCAAAAAACTGCTTTGCTATCACCACAGCTAGTGCTAGCACGGGCAAAATCCGGGAATCTGTAGGTTCTTCACGAAAAACTGGACTTCGCTATCTAGTTTCACGCCCACGAGTCGCCGGCAAGGCAAAACACGCTCGTGGCCAGGGAACGCGGGACGATCCTGCGACGGCCTCCCAAAATCACTGAATCTGAAAGAGGACCCTTCGGATGTCGTGCAAACCGTTGATTGGAATCAATGCGGATTTCCGTGCTGCCGCTCGCAGCGTACCGGCCTACGCCTATCTGGCGTCGGGCTATTTCCAGTCAATCTTGAAAGCCGGCGGCGTACCGGTCGTCGTACCGCCCCTGGATGATCTGGATAGTGTGCACGCTTTGTTGCAAGGCGTCCATGGCTTTGTGTTCATCGGTGGCGGCGACTTGGACCCCCGCAACGACGGTTTCATGCTGCATCCCAGCGTCCGCCCGCTGGACCCGGCTCGTGAAGCCAGCGACCGCATGTTGATGAACGAAGTCGCCGAACGACGGATGCCCGTACTGGGAATCGGTACCGGCATGCAACTGCTGAACATCCAACAGGGTGGCAACCTGTTCTTGGACATCAAGGAAGACTTGCCCAACGCCGTCCCGCACTTTGATGCTCAAGACCCGAACCACCGGCACACCTTGGACGTTGTCAGCGATTCGCTGGTGGGACGTGTCTATGGCGACGGTGAGATCCGCGTCAGCAGCCGACACCACATGGCGATCGACGAAGTCGCCCCAGGTTTCCGAGTCACCGCACGTTGCCCCGACGGCGTGATCGAAGCCATCGAAAGCGAAATGATGGACTGGTTCGCCATCGGAACCCAGTTCCACCCCGAGTGCTCCGCCGCGTCCGCCCTGGACATTCGCATCTTCGAAGAATTCGTCGATGGCGTGAAAGAATCCATGGATCAACGCTTGCGTTTGGTCGCCTAACGGAAAAAGCCGTGTGGCGGTTGATCTCGTTGAACCGCCGCAATCACGATGCATCGCTTCGCTTTGCGACGCCCGCCGACGCAACGAACGCGGATTTTTTTGCGGCCGCCTGACCATCAGAACCGGCCGCGGACCGACACCGTTTTTTCGCAAACATCAAGGATGGTGGACCTGTTCGTCTCACACACCATCGGTTGAAACCGGATGCACGGAATCGCAGCGGATCGAGTTCAGGAATGACGCCGGCCCTCGCGGCCGACGCCAAGATCCACGGAAACAACCGACGACCTTTTCGGCAGGATGCTGAAAGAACGCCCGACGGATCGCGGCAGGTCAAAACGAGGGGACAACAGGTGCGGACGAAACCAAAGGATCTGGTCTCATGACAAGGCCAAGCGTGCGTTGAGTTGGTGCACGCTTGGCCTTTCGGTCTGTAGGGACACGAGGGATCGCGCCGTCGAAAGCCATTCTTTCGGTGCCGCCGGTACTCGGCATTCGGTGCCACTTGCCCCCGTCATTTTGTGCAATCGGTTGCCGGCATAGCTGATTTCGTGCCAAACCGCCCGCATAGATCTGTCGGTAGGGGCCCAAAGCGGTATAAGATACGTGCGCTGCAGGGTTTGCCCGCGAACGCGGACGACTGATGGCTCGGACCAGCAAGAACCCCGGCGTCGGCCCGACGGCCACGCCCCCCGGTCCCACGAATGAATGCCACAGTCGCCGGCGACGCCCGGTGACCCACCACAGCAGCCGATGCAGAAATCGATGGATCGAAAACGAATTGCGGAATCGATTCTGGTTGGCCTTTCCGACGCAAGCGATGCCTCGGACGCCCGAACGCCCATCGGCTCGACCCCCTGAAACACTTTTCGTCAACCCAAACCGTCGCCCCTTCGACGGACGCCGACCCCGCCCCTCCGCGACGGCGTGAATTGACCCGACAAACAAATCAATGAAATCCGATCACTGGAACTTCCTGGCCAATCTGCTGGGAACCCCTGGCGCGGCGGAGCCGCCCAAAAAAGAAGCCAAGAAGCAAGAAGACGACCAACCGTCGGACGTCGCCAATGAAGCGGAACCACCCGCCGACCAAGCCGACGTCAACGAAGACGAAGACGTCGTGGTGCAGTCGACCGACGAACAAGACGACGCGGACGCACCCAGTGGCCAGCCGGTCGCCGAAGCGCCGGTGGATTCTTCGCCAGCCGACGAATCCGACGTCGATGTGGATCCGGAAACCATTCTGGACGCACTGACCGCACCAGAACCTCCGGCCGTCTTGCCCGGGTTCGGCAGCAGCACGCGTGACGAAGCCCAGCAGCGCACCGACGATCTGTTTTCCCGATCGATCAAGGAATCGCCCCATCGCGACGATCGCCGGGACAGCGCCGGTCGGCTGAAACGTGACGCCAGTCCCATCGACGAAGACGACAACCCGCTTGCCAAACAAGTCGATGATGCCGAAGCGTCCGCCAAGCCTTTTGCCGAAGAGACCGACGCGGACGACTCGTCCGGCGGTGCCGCTTGGTCGGGCTTGGCGGAAGAACTGGGGATCGAAGTCCCGCCCGAAGCCGACGCTCCGGTTCAATCCCAAAACGACAGCGACGACAAGCCACGTGGCCGGTCCGATCGAAGCGAAAGGTCCAGCCGCGGCAAGTCATCCAAACCTCCCCGCAAACGCAAGTCCAGCGGCAAAGCCTTCGGCATGGGGCTGATCGACGCCGACGATTTCGATGATGACGACGATGATTCGTCCGACGACATCGAAGCGGTTGTCGATGTGGACGCTGAATCGGCTGTCACGGACACCACCGAAGACGACTCCGATGACGCACCGCGTGGACGTCGATCCACACGACGACGCGGACGCCGCGACCGGGACGAGGATTCGGATGATTCGCGTGACGAACCGCAAGTCCGACGACGATCGGGATCGGGTGACGACGCAGACGATGAATCCGACGATGACCGATCACCCCGTCGGCGTCGTGGCCGTCGTGGTCAACGCCAGCGGATCAGCGAAGAAGACGCCCAGCGGATGGAACGCGGCGAAACCGTCGAATCTGCCGCAGTCAATGACGACGAAGAAACCAGCCGATCGTCGCGTCGCAAGAATCGCCCGTCGCGACGCCGCGAAAAAGAAGACGACGATGATGAATCGTTCGCCTTCGGATTGGTCGACGATGACGACGATTCGGAAACCGAAGCTCGCGTTTCATCCGGTGATGACGACGACGGCGATGAAGACGATCGCCCACGCGGCCGTTCACGACGCCGGGGTCGCCGCGGCGGTCGCGGACGTTCGCAACGTGACACGGACAACAACGAAGTTGACGTCCGCGCCGATCGTGATTCCGATGACGACGATCTGCCAGCCAATGCGTTCGACGACGATCACGAAGACGACGCGGAAGTCGAAGAAATTCGCCAGCGCCGGTCGCGACGCGGACGTCGACGCCGCGACAACGACGACGATCGTTCCGAACGTTCGAAGGATTCCCGGCGGTCCCGCGACGATGATTCGTCCGACGATGACGAATCGGCACCACGTCGCCGCAACGTGCCGACTTGGCTGGACACGGTCAACTTGTTGGTCGATTCCAACATTGAAAACCACAAACGTCCCTCGCGTGGCGGTGGGGGCCGTGGTGGCAACGGCGGCAAGTCGGGAAACCAACGCGGTCGACGACGAAGCTGATCGCTTCGATGCAGTGGTCGGACGCCGCGCGTGCCTTGCAACATCGGTCGCCGGCGGCCAAGATACGGTTTGACGGTTGGGTGACGCGTCGCAGGCAACACGCTTGCCCGCCATCACGACAACCGTCCCGTCAGCCCGCCGACACAGGCAATGGATCGGGGGCCGGCGGAACGTCGTCCGATGAAACCTCCGGATGACCGATGCCTTGAACGACTGATTGATGGTGGCGGCCTTTGCGATTGTGAATCGTGAACCTGGTCAGGCCTTAACTGGAGCAGCCATAAGCGGTGTAGCTTTGTGTGAAGGTCGCCTCCACCGGTCAGTCGTTCAACTTCTTCTCGTTGTTGTCCGGACCCCTCGACGCGCCACGCATGTCTGATTCATCCGAGCAGCATCAACCGTCCGCCGCTTCGCAAGACGGATACGTCGTCGTCGCGCGGCGTTATCGCCCCAAGTCTTTCGACGAACTGGTGGGCCAAGATCACGTCGGTCGGGCTTTGGTCAATGCGATCGAAACCGGCCGCGTCGGACACGCGTACTTGTTCACCGGTGCCCGTGGGGTCGGCAAAACCAGCACCGCGCGGATCTTTGCAAAAGCGCTGAACGATCCCGGCGGCCCCACCGGAAACCCCGACCAGGAAACCGATGTCGCCCAGGCCATTGATGCGGGCGAAGACGTCGATGTGATCGAAATTGACGGTGCCAGCAACCGTGGCATCGATGAGATTCGCAGTCTGCGTGCCAACGTCGGTGTCCGGCCCAGCCGGTCGCGATACAAGATCTACATCATCGACGAAGTCCACATGCTGACCCAAGCGGCCTTCAATGCGTTGTTGAAAACGCTGGAAGAACCGCCCGAGCATGTGAAGTTCATTTTTTGCACGACGGATCCGGAAAAGATTCCGATCACCGTACTCAGCCGGTGCCAGCGATTCGATTTCGCACCGGTCGAAGTCAGCAAAATTGTCGCGCGGTTGAAAGAGATCTGTGCCGCCGAAGGGACCGAGGCGGATGACACCGCTTTGGAATTGATCGCCCGACGTGCGGCCGGTTCCATGCGTGACAGTCAGTCATTGTTGGAACAGTTGCTGTCGTTCAGTGGCGACCAGTTGACCGCCGAAACCGTCCACCAAATGCTGGGCACCGCGGACGACGAACGCTTGCACGCGTTGGCCACCGCGATGGCCGCCCGTGACGCTGCATCGGCGCTTTCACAGTTGGATGCCGCCGTCGATGAGGGTGTCGATGCGGGACGGTTGGCCGAACAGCTTTTGGGTTACTTCCGTGATTTGATGGCCGTCACGGTGGGCTGCGAAGCATCCATGCTGCGTCACACGTCGGCGGGACTGTACGACGAACTGTCGGAATTGGGCAAACGATGGGGATTGCAAACGGTTCTGGCCGTCGTCGGACTGATCGACGACACACTGGTCCGAATCCGACACAGTGTTTACGCGCGGGTGTTGTTGGAATCAACGCTGATACAAATTTGCCACTTGCCGGATCTGCAATCGATCGCTGATTTGGCCGAAGCCGCCAAGACGCTTCCCGAAGGCGCACGTCTTTCGACAACACGATCAGTTGCACCGGAGACACCGGGTTCGCTCGGAGCCGAATCAAAAAAAAAAGCCCCCGCGGTAAGTCCTGATTCCGCCGCAGCAAACTCGGCCCCAACGCCATCGACCGCCGCCAACGTGCCGCGGATCGACGATGCCCATGCCGCATCGCCACCGGTCAGTGGCAACGATGGCGAATCGTCCAGCCGATCGGAAGCCCCGGCATCCGTTCCCGCCGCGGCTGCTTCCGCCGCCGCCACGGCTAGTCCACCAGTACCGGCCGGAAGTTTAAGCGGAAAAGAGTTGTGGGCGAGAGCGCTGCAGGACATGGACCCGATGACGTCAACGCTTGCGACGTCGGTCGAAGACGTCAGCATTGATGATTCGGGCCAGGTCGTGATGACGTTTCCCGCAAAGGCGGGTCTGGCGATGGGACGGTGCGATAAACCCGTGCACCGGCAAGAAATCGTCGAATCGCTGCGCCGACTGACCGGTCGCGATCATCAGGTCATCATCAAAGCTTCGACCAAGGCGGTCGCCGAAGACAAACCGGTGGCCAAAGCACCACAGAAGTCGCGGGTGCAGTGGATGCGCGAAGTGGAAGCCAATTCGTTGGTGCAATCCTGTAAAGAAGTCTTCAGCGCGGAGGTCACCAAGATCGACCTGCCGCGCAACGACGCGCCCCGTCGATAGCTGACAGTCTTTATAGTCCGCACCAAGCCAGCTTCCACCGAGTGAAGTTACCGCGTGTTTGCTTGCAGGCGTCTGTGGCGGGAACTGCGCTCGGGATTGGTTCTGCGATACTGTCGCACAGCACATGACGAAGATGGGATCATTTCGGCGCTGTCATCTTCCCAACAAAGGCAAAATGATTTCGGCGGCGTCCAAAACCTCGTCGCTGGTCAGCAAATCATCACCGTCGGCGTCGATGCGGCCGAACAACAAAGGTCGCGGAAACTCTTGTCGCGTGATCGTGCCGCTGTTGTCACCATCGACTTTTTGAAACGCGGCGATCAATCGGGCCGAATCGGTGTCGATTGAATCATCAGCCGGCGAATCACCGACAAGCTCATCAGTTTCAAAATACTCCACATACCCCAACATCATTTCGTCGTCCGTTTGCGGTCCCCAGCGGACCGTTGTGCCGGGATCAGGATTGGCCGGATTGTTTTCGCTGTTGTCATACCACGCCGTCAGGTCGATACGGCTTCCCGCCGTGACCGCCAACGGTTGGTTGAATCGATATTCCAACTGCCAGTTGAAGTCATAGCTGGGAACGTCCAACAGACGATGCGATGAACCACCCGGCGCCGTCAGGTCGTATCGAAATGCCTTGCCGCGCAAATGCATGTGCGGCATCACCGCCAACAAGTGGACATCGGCCGGAACCACCAAAGACGCCGTTTCTTCGTGGTTGTCGGCGCCCGGCGGGATCTTAATTCGGTGATTTGCAATGCCCACGTTCTTGACCACTCGACGTGGCGGTTGATCAGAAAAGCGGATCCCCAAGCGCGTCTGGTCGCTGGTTTCGGTCCCGTTGGGCGTGTAATGCAGTTGGAAAACCAGATCCGATCCGGCAGGCAATCGTTTCGCCATGCCTTCGGGATACCGTTGGAACGTGTTGCCCGGCACATACGCCGCCAAGAATCCGGATTCTTCATCGATGTCGACGTTGCGGTCACGTGAATCCTTCAAGAACACCAACACGTGATGCACCACGGATGGATCGGTGGGACGAATTTCCACGGCCTGGACCCAGCGGTCTTCCTTCAAGTTCAAACGCACCAACGTGTGTTTGTACGGCATCTGTCCGGTGGCTTTGACCTGAAACTGTTTCGGAATCTGAACCTCCAAATCAGGCTTTCCAATGTGCCACTGCGTCGATGGAACGTCTGCGTGACGAAGCGGGGCGTCGGCGATGTCACCCTCGACGGCGCCTGATTCGATCCAGGCAAGCAGATCGCGTCGATCATCTTCCGCCAGCGAACGATCGTTGGCAAAGGTCACCGAAACATGATTGGTTTCTCGTTTCGGATCCGCGGCGAACCACGGCGGCATGACGCCGCGCCCGACCACGCTGGCGATCATCCCGGCATAGTCGATGACGCTGGAATAAGTGTCTAAGGCAAATGGAGCCGAACCGCCGTCACGGTGGCACTGGCCACAGTTGTCCGCGATGATCCGTGAAATTCGGTTGTGATAAGTCAGCGTCCCCGCCGATGCATCGGCGGGCGGATCCGTCTGAAAATACAAATCACATCCCGGTGATGTGGTCGCCGACACCGTCGGACGCCGGTCATCAAGCACGGCATCCAATGCGTCGGTCAAATAGTTCTTGCGCGGTGCGTCCAGCGAATAACCGAAACCGTATTGGTCGTCGACCGCGCCGCGATACACCAGTGTCCGAGCCGCATCGATCACGAAGACTTCGGTCGTCGTGTGTGCGCCCAGCGCATGAGCGATGTGTTCATCATCGTCACGAACATAGACGTCACCCAAACCATGAGTCGCGATCGCATTGCGCAGCCGACTGATCTTTTCCGACTGGTTCGGATTCACATAGACAAACCGCACACCGCGGCCGGCGTATCGACGCTGAATCTTCGCCAGCGTCGGCGTGTACTTTTTGCACAGCGGACAACCGATTCCTGTCATCGCGAAAACCACTGCATCGCATGATTCATTCTCCAAGCCTTCGGCGCCACCCAACCACTCGCTCAGTTGGTACGTGTGGCCGTCGATGTCGGTGAAAGCCAAATCGGCAACGCGTCGTCCCACGCCCACGTCGCCCGGTTTGATCGGTTGCGGTCCCTGGCGGACTTCCGTTGGCGTTGCGGCACCGGCGGGGATGCCGGTCCACAGCGAAACAATAACGCACCCGGTCACAATCCATGACTTCATCGCGTGCAACCCTTCCCGAATTTCCAGCTGGTGATGATTGAAGGCTCGTCCGTCAGACGAACGACTCGAAGATAATCGATAGCGTGCCCGTCATGTCGACTTTTGGGCAAGACCAACCTGACCGGACGGGCACAGAAAACCCTGATCATTCGGGGTCTCCCCCAGCGTCCCCCGAGCCTAACCGATCACTTGAACACCCGGCTGACGCTCAGTCGTCGCCTTTTCGGTTCAGGTGACCGCTGCGGTTGATCGCCATCAACAAACGCAGCATGACCACGATGCTGCCGACCACGCCCGTCAGCCCCATGACGCTGACGCGGGTGAAACCCAGAAACGGGTTTTCGGGAAACAGAACCGGATTGACCTCGAAAGCCAGCATCAATGAAGAACCCAAGAAGACGGCGCTGGTCATCAATCCCAACACCAACCGGTTGACGGTCGGTCCAAGGTGCGAATGCATCAACGTCATCCGCAGTTCGCCACGTCGGGCCTGGGTCAGCAATTGCAGAATCTGGTCAGGCGCCAGTTGCGCGAAATTCTCCGATTCCAAATAGATTCGTCGTGCCTGACGGATCCGCCGGGTCGGGCTGATCCGCCGCAACATGGTTTTATGCGCGAATTGCTTGACGACTTGCAGCGAATCGAATCGCGCGCCCATTTCACGCAGCGTGCCTTCCAACGACACCATCATCTTCAACAACAATGCCGACTGGTTTGGCAGCTTGATGGAATGCCGATGCAAGATCCGGCTGATGTCATTCAGTGCACCGGTCATGTCAAATCCGCCCAAGCTTTGTTGCCCGTACGTGCCGACGAAATCCGACAAATCAATTGCCAACGCGGATTCATCCAGTGTGGGTGGCGGATCACCGACGCGCCGGATCAATCGTGTCAGCTGGTTTTGATCGCCATGGGAAACCGCGATCAACATCTCCTCGATGGTTTCTCTAAGCGTTTCGTCGATCCGCCCGACCATTCCGAAATCCAGGATGCCCAACCGTCCGTCGGCCAGCAACAGCAGGTTGCCGCTGTGGGGATCAGCGTGGAACAAGCCTTCTTCGAACACCATCGACAGATAGACTTTGGCCATGGTTTCACACAACGCGGACGTCGGCGATGGTTCATCACAACTGGGGTCGGTGATACCATCGGGCGCGGCGTGAATCTTGCTGATCGGGGTGCCGACCAATTCTTGCATCACCAAAACGCGGCGGGTGCAAAGGTGTTCGACCGGTTGTGGCACAACAACTTCGTCATCAAACCGCGATAACGATTTGGTGAAGTGCTGAAGGTTTTGTTTCTCGCGGCCAAAGTCCAGTTCGCGAATCAGAATCGGCGCCAATTGGCGGACCAAGTCGCTGGGGCCCCACGCGGCCAAGGCCTCCACGCGATCGGCCAGCATGGCCAATCCGGTCAGGACCTCGATGTCTTGTCGAATCGTTTTTTCGATGTCCGCGCGTTGAACTTTCACAACGACTTTGCGACCGTCGGCCAAGACGGCTCGGTGGACTTGACCGATCGATGCGGTGGCCAGCGGCGTTTCGTGGATCCTCTGAAAATGCGTCTGGTATTCGTCGCCCAATTCGGTCCGCAGCGTGTTTTGGACGCTTTCAAAATCCTCCGCCGCAACGTTGCTTCGCAGCCGTTTCAGTTCTTCGCCCAGTTCGGGACCGACCAAATCGGGGCGTCCGGCCAAGATCTGGCCCAGTTTGATGAATGCCGGCCCCAGTTCGGTCAGCGCCATGCGGACGCGTTCTTCACGACTGTATTCGGCAAGCGAAACGCCGCGTCGATCCTTGAAGGCGTCACGGAAGGGCACCCGTTGATAACGGCTTAGCCAATCGGCCAGTCCGTACCGCTGCAGCACAACGAGAATCTCTCGCCACCGTCGCAGATTTCGGTAAAGTTGGGGGATCGCCGTGATGCGCATGTTGTTGCCGGGTCAGCTATCGATACATTCGCCGCTGGCCGGGCTTTCATTGTGACTGGTCCACGAATTTTCGCGATCGATTTGGTGGTCTTTTCCGTTTTGTGGACCAGAAGTTTCCTGTTGACGTGCGAGCTTGCCGTTTCTGCGGTCGCGATCGCGCTGCTGATCGGTGTCCCGGTGGGTTGGGCGGCCTGGTTGAATGCGATCAAGCGGTTGTCCGGGTCAGGCCGGTCATACCGCATGGGAGCGTCGGGAATCGTGACGTCCTTGTTCTTTGGCGTGGCTGTGGCATCGCTGACCATGCCCCTGGTGCTGCATGCGGCCGCCTGGGAATCCGCGGCCGGCAAGTTCGGCTGGTGGACGCTGACGCAAACCGGCAGCCGTCGCTTTGGTCAATTCAGCGGTCTGATCGCATGCTCGATCGTCCATGGCATCCACGGATCAGCGGCCGTCGCACTGGCCACCTGGATCGGTTTGCGACGCATCCCCGGGGTCTTGTTGGAATCATCGCGACTGGACACGGGCCCGTTGAAACGAGCGTTCCGATTCTTGCTGCCGATGGCGGCTCCCTGGATCGCCACGGCCGCGCTGGGCGTTGCGATGCTGGCGGCAACGGAGATGACGGTGGCGGATTTGTACGGCTTTCGCACGCTGGCCGACGAATTTTACCTGTTCCACGCCGCGGAACCGTCGGCGATGGCCGTCATGATGGTCTGCTTCATTCCGATGTTGCTTGCGTTTTTCGGCGGATGGATGTTTCGGATCGCTTCACGTCGTTCGGGCCGTCCGGTGCATCCACACCGCGACGATTCGACATCGCAAAACTTCGCCAGCCCGACCGCCCCCGGCACGATTCTGACACGATTGCTTTCGCTTGCCATTTTGGTCGCATTCATGCTGGTCGTCTTGGTCATCCCGGTGGGAAGCCTGATCGTGAAAGCGGGACACGATGTGACCGTGGTCGCTGACCAACGTCAGGTCGCGTGGAGTCTGTCCAGCTGTGTCCAAAGACTAGCGTCTGCACCGGAGACGTTTCGTCGCGAGTACGTACAGACGGCGATGATCGCTGGATTGTCGGCGACCGTATCGACCATCATCGGCGGCATCGCGGCCCTGGGCACGGCGGCTCGCCCGACGCGGCGTCGTTGGATGGACGCGATCAGTCTGGCTGCGTTTGCGATTCCGGGCCCCGTCATCGGCTTGGGAGTGATCGGCGTCTTTCAGTGGCCGATTGCCGGATTCGGCATGTTGTACCGGCAAACCCTGGTACCGACGCTGATCGCCCTGTGTTTCAAAGCCGTTCCGGTGGCCTATTTCATCATCCGTGTGGCCTTGGCGGGCAGGTCCACGGCGATTCGGTCTCAAGCCGACTTGGACGCCGGGCCGACCGGACGGGTCTTTCGAATTTGGATTCCGATGTACGCGCCGGTGCTTGCCGCCGCCTGGATCACGTCCGCGGTGGTGGCCTCCGGCGATGTTCCGGTTCTGTTGCCCGTTGTCCCCCCCGGCGTGACGACCGTTACCACCCGTCTGTTCGGACTGCTTCACAGTGGTGCCCGGTACCAAGAAGCCGCATTGGCATTTTGGTACGTGGCCGCAACAACGACACTGGTGATCACGGCAACGTGGATCGCGCGTCGTCGCCGCACCGGCGGATCGGACGTGATAGGCTAGACCTGGATACCGGGGGCAACCAAGACTCCGGAAACAACCAAGACACTGGAAACGATTAAGACACTGGGGGGCTACCAACACGAACGGATGTTACCTTTCGATTCATCAGCCCCATCGTTACCCATCGGAATTTGCAACCACACGATGATTCCGCAAACCACGATTCAGCGCACCACCGCAACACGATGTTTGGTCGTTGGCATCCTGGTCGGGTTGCTTGCCGCACCGACGTCGGGTGTGGAAACGCTTGTGATCAAGGGTGAAGGGAAGGATGCGTCCACCCAGACCATTCGCGGCGAAATCTTGGTCGAAGCACGTGACGGTGGCGTCATGTTGCAAAGCGACGACGGCCAGATCTATATCCAGCAACCCGAATCGATCGTGGAGCGTGAGGGGAACGATCTGGAATTGCAACCGATCGATGCAGCGGAGATGGCGGGTCGGTTGATGGACGAATTTCCGCAAGGATTTCGCGTTTTCCGAACCACACATTACGTCATCGCCCATCGTACCAGCGAAGGCTATGTGCGACGCGTCGGCGGGCTTTTCGAACAGCTTTATCGCGGTTTCTATACGTACTGGGAAAACCAAGGTTTGGATCTGGATCCGCCACGGTTTCCTTTGGTCGCATTGGTGTTTCCCGACCGAGCATCTTTTCTGAAGTACGCCGAAGCCGACATCGGCGAAATGGCACGAAACCTGATCGGCTATTACCACTTGCAAAGCAATCGCATGGTGACGTTCAACGTTCCTAACCTGGAACGAAACATCGCCACGATCATCCACGAAGCAACGCATCAGTTGGCATACAACAGCGGATTGCAAACACGCTTTGCCGACAATCCGATGTGGGTTAGCGAAGGTTTGGCGACGTTTTTCGAAGCGCCCGATTTTCGCAACCCGCGCGGTTGGCGAACGATCGGTCGGGTCAACGAAGTAAATCTGGCACGCTGGCGTCGGTACCTGCCGCGACGACCGGAAGAGTCACTCACCACGTTGTTGGCCGATGACAAGCGTTTTCGCGGGGGCGGGTCCAGCGAATCCGCGTACGCCGAAAGCTGGGCGTTGACCTATTTCTTGTTGAAGACACGTCGCGAACAGTACGCCAAGTTCATGCAACGGCTTAGCGAAGGCAAACCACTGGTCGCCCGCAGCCCCCAGGAACGTCTGGCGTTGATCGAAGAAGTCTTCGAAACAACGATCCGCGAACTGGATGAAGACCTGGTCAGCTACCTGCGGCGTGTGCGATAGCCCGTGGGCCCCCATGCGTTTTGCTTCGGGTCACGACTTTACAAACGCCTGGAGCGCCGGTTCGACTTCGCTGAACGCATCGAACAGCTCGGCGATCTTCGCCGCAATGTCGCCGTCCTCATCCTTGGCCGCGTGTTCCACATCGGTGGCGGCACGATTCAAACGCGTTGCGAAGAACAGGTTGGCCGAGCTCTTGATCGTGTGGGCCGACCGTCGCAACGTTTTTAAATCGTCCGCCTGGAACGCTTTGTCGATATCACGCAACAGTTTGGCGGTCTCGTCATAAAAAACGGCCGCGACACGCCGGACCGAAGGTTCCCCGCCGGGAATCCGCTCGGACGCGCGGGCGAAATCAATCGGCGGTTGACCGCCCGCGGCTTGGTCAATCGCGACATGCCCGGTTGCACTTTCAACCTTCGGGGCAATTTCCGCAGGCGGATCGGTCGCGACCGCATCCGGCGTATCGACGGATGATTCGCCGCACAGTTGCTGCATCGTCGATTCCAGCTGTGCGGGGTCGATGGGTTTGGCGACGTGGGCGTCCATGCCGGCATCCAGGCACGCACGGGCATCGTCTTCCATTGCCGCGGCGGTCAACGCGATGATCGGGACATGGCGTCCGGATCCCCGTGTGGATTCTTGTTGACGAATGATTCGTGTCGCGTCCAAGCCGTCCATTTCCGGCATGTGCATGTCCATCAAAATCACGTCAAACGATGACTTGGACCAGCACTGGACGGCTTCGTTTCCGTCACATGCCAAGGTGGGCTGGTGTCCGGCCATTTTCAGCAAGCCGATCGCGACTTGTTGATTGGCCACACCGTCTTCGGCGACCAAGACTTTTAGCGAACGACCGGCGGGGCGTTTGACGGGCTTTGTTTTTTCCCGACGGACGTCCAAGTCCATCACTTGCAAGATGTTCTCCAGCAACTCCGATTGCATGACCGGCTTGGTCAAGAATCGATCGATGCCGATTTCGCGACATCGGCGCGCGTTGTCGCTGCGTGCGGCCGACGACAACATGATGAATTTGGTTCCGGCAACATCCCAGCCGGTTCGCACACGACGTGCGACTTCGAACCCGTCCATCCCGGGCATCATGCAATCCAACAGAACCAGCGGGTACATCGCGTCTTGTTCGATCGCGTTCTTGACTTTTTCGATGGCTTCATCACCATCGGCAGCGACGTCACAGCGAACGTTCCAAGACGACAGGATTTCATCCAGAATGCGACGGTTGGTCCGGTTGTCGTCAACGACCAGGACTTTGAAGCCGGCCAGTTTCGAAAGCGGTTCAGGGCCCAGATCGGGAAGCTCGCCGGGAATCTCGAACGGTGTCGCTTCGGCCCGGCCTTCGGATTCCTTTTCCTCGAACGGGATAAAGCACGTGAACGTGGTGCCTTCCCCAGGAATGCTATCCAGTGTGATATGCCCCCCCATCAATTCCACCAGTTGTCGGCAAATCGCCAGCCCCAACCCGGTCCCACCGTAGCGACGCGTTGTCGATGCATCGGCCTGGGTGAATGCTTTCATCACCTCCTGTTGCTGTTCGATGGGGATACCGATTCCGGTATCGCGGACGAGAACACGCAGCCACGTATGATCGGGGTGATCATGTGCGGCGGCCAATCCGTCATGTTCTTGATGTGGTTGTACGTCGACGACGATTTCGCCCGCGTCGGTGAACTTCACCGCGTTTCCGACCAGGTTTGTCAACACTTGCCGCAATCGCCCGGGGTCGCCACACAGTGCGTCGGGGACTTCCGGTGCGATCCGACAGGCCAATTCCAGACCTTTGTCGGCGGCCTTGATGGCCAGCGTTTGACAACAGCGACCGATGACCTCGCGGACCGAGAAATCGATGGCTTCCAATTCCAGCTTGCGGGCTTCGATCTTGCTGAAGTCCAAAATGTCGTTCAGCAACGACAACAGGGACGTCGCCGATTGACGCAAAAGTTCGACGTATTCGCGTTGTTCGTCGACCAAGGGGGTCTGGCCCAGCAATTCCGCCATGCCGATGATCGCATTCATCGGCGTGCGAATCTCGTGGCTCATGTTGGCCAAAAACTCGCTTTTCGCGCGGTTCGCCGCGTCGGCCGCCTTCAACGCTTGCTTCAGCGAATCTTGCGACAATTTCAATTCGGTGATGTCACGAGAAATCCCGAAGGTGCCGATGACCGAACCGCCTCGTGACCGCAATGGCATCTTCGTCGTCAGGCACCACGTGTCATCGCGATCGGGCCAAGTTTCCCGTTCGATGATTTCGACCATCGGTTGGCCGGTGCGAATGATGTTCAGTTCATCGCTGCGTGCCGACTGGGCATGTTCGGCGCTGAAGATCTCTGCGTCGGTGTGACCTTTGACCGCTTCGACTGATTCCACGCCGAACTTGCGAGCCATCGCTTCGCTGATCCGCAGGAACCGGCTTTGAAGATCTTTGAAATAGACCGCGTCGGGAATGTTTTCCAGCAACGCATCCAAAAGGTCTTCGTTGCGAATCGTATCGTCGCCGTCTTGTTCCAAACGGATCATCCCGTCGTTGCTTGACGAATCGCTCATGCGTCGCTGGTGCGGAAGGAACGAATTAACCGGTGGGACAAGAAGTTTCCGGTTCTGTGTCTTTTCCACCAGCCTATCACGGCGGCCGACGACTCGGACAAGCAAAAGCCTTCGCTGGGGGCGAAAAGCATCCAAAAACCGTCAACGATGCAGCGGATCTTTCGGGTTGCCACGACGTCGACGGGCCTGGTCCATCATCCGGGGATGAAGTTGTCGTCGGGCCCCAGTGCCAACGCGAAACACTTCAACAGTTCGGCGACGTGATCGATGTCCGACAGGGAAACGACTTCCACGGCGGAGTGCATGTAGCGGTTGGGCACGCCGACCAATCCTGTGGCGACGCCGCCGCCGTGAATCTGTAGCACGTTGGAATCGTTCGGCGCGGCTCGACCCAACGCGGCCAGTTGGTAAGGCAGGTCGTTGGACTGGCACAAATCGATCAAACGTTGGGCGACTTTCGCGTTGATGTTGGGGCCACGGAAAATCACCGGCCCACCGCCGACGCGGACATCTCCCTGGGTGTTTTTTTCGATGCCGGGGCAATCAGTCGCATGAGTCACGTCGACTGCGATCGCCACGTCGGGGTTGATGTGTCCGGCGGCGGTCTTGGCACCACGCAATCCGATCTCTTCTTGGACCGTCGACACGCTGTTGAGTTCGCAATTCAAGTTGTCGCGGTCGGCGGCCACGCGGCGCAGTGCATCGATGACCGTCCACATGCCCGTTTTGTTGTCCATGCCGGGACCGGTGACTTGGTCCCCCAACAGACGACGCATCCCCAGTTCCAGCGTGACGGGGTCGCCGATGCGGATCGCCTTTCGAACCGAGTCGCCGTCGATCATCGAATCATCGTCGCCGGGCCGGCCTTTGACAGCACCGACGTCCAGCCACATCTGATTCAGTTGAACGACTTGTTTCCGTTCTTCGGGCGTCAACAGGTGGATGGCTTTGCGGCTGATCACCGCTGACACCGGACCGTCCTGGGTCCAGATCGTCATTGCTTGGCCGATCAACTGTTGCGGATCCCAGCCGCCGATGGTTTGGCCGTAAACAAAACCGTCGTCATCGATGTGGCTGACCAGCATCCCGATCTGGTCACAGTGTCCGGCATACATCAGCCGAGGCGGACGAAGTGAATCCGAATCGCTGGCATCCGATTCGGCGGACGACTTGGACGACGTCGCACGTGGGTCAGCCGGGCACAATGTCGCGATCAAATTTCCATGGACGTCAATGGACGTCACGTCGGCGTGAGGTTCGATGTATCGACGAACCAGTCGCTGCAGCGGTTCCTCGTATCCCGAGGGGCTGGGGGTTTGCAGGGCTTGCTCGAAGAAGTCCAGCGCGGTCGGTTCCATGACAGGCAGTCCAAAAATCGAAGGGGGCAAGAAAAAGCGGCGGCGCGGTGAACAAAATTTTTCAAACCGCAGGATCCATCTGACCCACCGGTCGGGTCGCACCGTAATGAACGGAAATGCCGTGTTTTCGCCAATCTTAACGTGTTTCCGCGTCGCAGCGATGGCGCCGCTACGACCTCATGCCCGGTGCGTAGGGACGATAGTGCCTGTTCGACCTGAAACGCGTTAAAGAATTGCACCGTCTCGGCTCGACATTACTCCCGTGAAGAAGTGTTTTTTACTGAACGCCTTTTTCCGGCCGCCTTTGTTTCTCGGGAACTTCGTCCGAGACGCCGCATGGGAACCGGGACAGGCAGGTGGCAGTCAAACGCTTCGGATCACCCAGGGGGGAATCTGGGAACGCATTCGTGACACGCGGCCTCGTCCGTTGGCCATGACCTTTTGCCGGGTTGTGGACGGGGACAGAAAACGAGTGACGAACGCAGAACACCGACGCGACGTGCGTCGGCGTGAAACGTTTCAGACGCGACCGTGCGACTTTCACCCAAAGTCGTCGACCGCCGAAGGATCGAGATCACGTCGACACCAAGCACCCGCACCACGGTTTTCTGTCACAGCTTCTGCCCCGCAAGCGGCCACGTTCAATGACGCGGTCGAATTGACTTGTGACAACCAAAAACCGCGAGGATCCCGTTCGGGGAGCGTCTTGCAGGACGCGAGCCGGCAGGCCCAGACCCAGCGTGATGAATCATTCAACTTTACCGTCGCCAAACCCACCGGTTGTGCGGTGCGATCGATCAGGACCGATCGTCGTTGGATGTGAAATTGCGAGACAGGGCCACAGGACAATGGTTACCGACGCACCATTGTCCCAAGGGAATATTCAACGAGGCGTTATGGAGTACCTAGTATGAAGGTCTTCACAACTGGACAGGTCGCCAAGATCTGTAAAGTAGCACCACGGACCGTATCGAAGTGGTTCGATTCGGGAC
The DNA here is from genome assembly GCF_007752935.1 of Crateriforma conspicua. Lineage (NCBI taxonomy): Bacteria > Pseudomonadati > Planctomycetota > Planctomycetia > Pirellulales > Pirellulaceae > Crateriforma > Crateriforma conspicua. The sequence continues at coordinate 4,269,831 of NZ_CP036319.1, forward strand.
GTTTGAAAGGTTACCGCATTCCTGGATCCCAGGACCGCCGTATCCCGCGTGAGTATCTGATCAAGTTCCTCAAGGAGCACGGCATGCCGCTGGGCGACTTGGAGGACGAGGCGATGGCCAAGTGCCTGATCGTCGCTCAAGATCAGGTTCTGATCGAAAACTTGAAGCGTGAACTGCCCCCGGAAAAATCGTTCAAAGTGGCCGTGGCCGCCAGCGGTTTCGAAGCGGGAATTCAAGCCGAAAGCTTCAGCCCGGACTGTATCATCGTCGACTTTTCGATCGGCAAGATCGAAGCCGTGCAGATTTGCCAAAACCTGCGCAAGAACATCGACTTCACTGATATCGTCCTGATCGCTCTGCTGCCCGATGACGGTCAGCCGATGAGCTTCGATCGCAGCAGCATCAACGAAACGTTCAAGAAGCCGTTCGACGCCCACTTGTTGGCCGAACGTCTGCGAACGCTGGTCGGTGCTCGTAAAGAGCTCGTCTGAGCCCAACCCTTTCGCCGGGACACGGCTGCCTGAAACGAACCGTCGCATGACTTCGACCGCTTCGGTTCGCTAAGATCCTGAATGCCTCGTCGACTACAAAGACGCCACTCGACTGCCGCGGTCGAGTGGCGTTTTTTTATGCGCCGCCATCACTCCACCGCCCCAAAACACCCTCCTCCCGTCCACCCAATACCTGTCCACCTGTAACCCGTCTCCCCGTTACCCGACCACCCGTCACCTACGATCCAATGTCCCACTTTTCACCCGACGGCGACCCGCGGATGGTCGACGTTTCCGCCAAACCGCCGACCGTCCGCACCGCAACCGCCCGCGGCGTGATCACGATGTCGACCGCAACCGCCGATCGCATTCGCAACGCGGACACCGCCAAAGGCGATGTGGTCACGGTCGCCCAATTGGCCGCGATCCAGTCTGCCAAACGAACGCCGGATCTGATCCCGCTGTGCCACAGCATCGCCGTAGAATCGGTCGACGTGACGTTCCAGTGGTCCGGACGGGAAACGACCGATGGCGACCGTTTGGTGCGTTTGGTTTGCGACGCGACGGTCAAGACGTCGGGAAAGACGGGCGTGGAAATGGAAGCCCTGACGGCGGTGTCGGTCGGATGCTTGACGGTCTATGACATGGCCAAATCGATCGAGCGTGGGATGACGATCGGGCCGATTTGGCTGATCCACAAATCGGGTGGAAAGTCAGGCGACTATCACGCACCGCCGCGTGACCCCCGGACGCCGTAACGCCGGCCTTCTGTTCGCCATGACATCGCGGCAATGCGTTTCTGATCCGCCTTGGTCGTGGTCACGCATGACAGGACGGTTCCCAGACGCCACAATATGAAGCGGACGTGTCCACCGTCACGCCGTTTCCGATCCAACCCGGGCGTCGAATGTTCCAGCGTATCTTGTTCCTGTGCCTTTTCGGTTCGCTTGGTTTAGCCACGGACGGTTTCGCCCCGCCCGATGCGTCAGCCGAATTGCCCGAACCGGTGCGACAGGCCGAAGCGGACCGGATCGCCGCAATCGCCAAAGCGATGCCTTCGGCCGTCAGCGTTTTTGTCCCCGGTGGTGCGGGCGGTGGCAGCGGCGTGCTGATTTCGCCCGACGGTTTCGCGCTGACCAACTTTCACGTGACCAGCCCGGCCGGGGAATACATGCGGTGCGGGCTGAGCGACGGCAACATCTATGACGCCGTGATCGTTGGGATCGACCCGGTGGGCGATTTGGCGATGATCCAGTTGCTGGGACGCAATGACTTTCCCGTTGCCGAGATCGGCGACAGCATGGCCGCACGACCGGGCGATTGGTGCATGGCCATCGGTAACCCGTTTTTGCTGGCCACCGATCTGCAACCCACCGTGACCTGGGGAATCCTTAGCGGCGTCGGACGATACCAGTATCCCAGCGGAACGTTATTGGAATACGGCGACTGTTTGCAAACCGATGCATCGATCAATCCGGGCAATTCCGGCGGCCCGTTGTACGACGTTTCCGGCCGACTGTTGGGCATCATCGGACGGTGCAGTTTTGAAAAACGCAGTCGCGTCAACGTCGGCGTCGGCTATGCGATTTCCATCCGCCAAGCACAAAACTTTTTGGGATACCTACACAGTGGCCGCATCGTCGACCACGCCACGCTTGGCGCGACCGTTTCGACCGATCCCGATGCCGGTGTGGTGGTGACCAATATTTTGGAAAGCAGTGACGCCTATCGTCGTGGCTTGCGTTACGGATCCGAGATTTTGGAAGTCGACGGTCGGCCGGTGGTCACCGCAAACGAACTGCAAAACGTCTTGGCCACCATCCCGGCGCAGTGGCGAATCAAGATCGCTTTTGAACAAGACGGCGAAACCGTGGAAACACTGGTCCGCCTTTCCAGCGTGCACCAACAAGACGAATTGCTGGAAAAGATGCAGGCCGCTTTGCCACCGCCGCCGCCACGACCGGCACCGGAAAAAGCACCGAACGATCGCGATGCAGAACCATCGGATGACGAACCATCCGATGCACCGGAGCAACCGAAACAGCGTGACCCACACGGTCATCCCCACGGTTCGGCCGACGCGGGTTCCGACATTCCGCCGGTGGCAAAGCAGAGGATCCAGCGTCGTCGCGGATTCGCCAATGGCTATTTCAATCAATTGGAAACCGATCGCGTCGTGAACCAGTTGATCCGTCAATCACCGACCGGCCAGGTCCAAGCGGAAGACGTTTGGGTGATCACCGGCCAGACCGATCAACCACGGCCGCAAGACGTCCAGATTCGGATCGCCGTCGATCGCACCGCATTGATCGTGGGCGACGATTCCGCGGAACTGACCACGGCATCGGACCGCTATGACGCGATCGATTCGGGTGACTATTCGGCACTGCTTGTTACCCTGGATTCATGGCGGCGCATCCTAGCCGATGGCCCCGCGCGCTTTGGCGAAACCTACTTCATGGGCACCATGCCGTTGGCGGGTGAACGTCCGCTGCGTGATTGTTTGCTGGGGATGCGAAGCGATACCGAAACGCGTTGGCTGTCGCATCCCGAAACGGGCACCCTGGAAGCGGTGGAGGTCTTCGCCGACCGTGACACCGATCCGGCGGAACTGTGGCTGCAATACGGCGATTCCCAAGACGAAAACGTGCCGGCCGTCTTGGACCTGCGTTTCGGCACCGACAGTGTTCTGCGAATCAACGTCGACAGCTGGACCAGTGCGCCGGATCCCAAGGCCGACGCGCAGTCGCCGGCCGCCAATGCATCAGATGATCAAAAGGAGGATGCGTCGTGATCACGCGTAAGCACAACGATCGGATAAACATCGGCACATCCACGGCGACAATCGGTATGCGTGGGATGGCATGCGTCGCTTTCGCGTTAAGTCTGATGTTCGCTTGGTCGGCCAGCCCATCAAACGCTCAGCCGCCGACAATGCACGACTTGGCCCGCGAAGCACAGAAACGGGTGGTCAAAATCTATGGGGCTGGCGGCAAACGCGGATTGGAAGCCTATCAAAGCGGGTTTCTGGTATCGCCGTTCGGACATGTCGCCACGGCGTGGAGCTATGTGTTGGACGTCGAGCCCATCGTCGTGACCGATGACGGCCGACGCTTTGATTCCAAGATCGTCGGATTCCAACCGGCGTTGGAATTGGCGGTGCTGAAAATCGATGTCGACGGCTTGGACTACTTTCCCTTGCCCGGCACAGGCGATGAACCCGACGAATCGACCACATGGATCGAACCTGCGATCGGTGATCCCGTCTTGGCGGTCAGCAACCTGTTCGGCGTGGCGACGGGCAACGAACCCGCCAGCGTGATGCAGGGGACCATCGCGGCCATCGCGCGTCTGGATGCCGGCCGCGGCAATTTCAAAACACCCTACCGCGGCAAAGTATTTGTGTTGGATTTGATCGCCAACAACCCTGGGGCGGCCGGTGGCGCGTTGGTGGCCCCGGACGGACGCTTGGTCGCGATGTTGGGCAAAGAACTGCGTGACTCCGAAACCGGTGTTTGGTTGAACTATGCGATTCCGATCTCCGTGATCAAGACAGCCGTCGATGACATCGTCGCCGGTCGCGAATCAGTGGTGCCCGACGAATCGGATCCGATTTTGGATCGTGATCGATCCCACAATCTGGAAACCCTCGGTCTGGTCTTGGTGCCGGATGTCTTGGAGAAAACGCCCGCATTTGTCGACGAAGTCATCGCCAAGTCGCCGGGAGCCAAATCCGAGCTGCGTCCCGACGACTTGCTACTGATGATCAACGGTCGTCGCATCGATGGCCAAGCCAGCCTGAAAGACCAGTTGCGCCGAATCGACCGACGCGACAAAGTCCAATTGACGATCCAGCGTGGCACACGAATCATTCCCGTCACGATCCAGCCTTGATGAAACGACGCCTTTGCACATGCGATTGATCTTACGGAATTCATTGCCCGCTGGTGTTCACTCGGCCATTTCGGCGACCCTTCTGGCCGTCGTCGTCTTGATGTTGGCGGACGGAAATACCACGGACGCCCAAGGCACATCATCCACCGCGCAACGTTTGCAGTTTCAAACCGCGATGGCGTCCAGCGTCCGCGAGGCCTGCGATCCGCTTTGGCAATCCGTTGTGACCGTCCAGCCGATCGGCACGGCCGATTCCGCGGGCGACGAAGTCCGCGCCGATGCTCCCACCACGGGGATCATTGTCGATGGCGACGGCTACATTTTGACCTCCAACTTGGTGACCAAAGCGAATGCCGCCAGTCTGTTGATTCGACTGGACGACGGGTCACGTCATGCCGCCGAAGTCATTGCGACCGACCACCACCGAAACCTGGTGTTGTTGAAGATCGACGCCGACCAGACCTTAATCCCGGCGGATCTGTCGTCGCCGCCATCGATGCAAGTCGGACAAACGACCATCGCGATGGGACGTTATGGCACCGATGGATCACCACTGGTCAGCACCGGAATTTTGAGCGCGCTTTCACGATTGGAAGGCATCGCGATTCAGACCGACGCTCGTGTCAGCCCGTCGTTCTATGGTGGCCCGCTAATCGATCTGAACGGACACGTTTTGGGGATCGTCATCCCCGCGGTGGCCGTCGGTGGCGCCGAAGAAGAAACCAGTTGGTACGACGCGGGAATTGCATTCGCGATTACTGCCGGCGTGATCACCGAAAAACTGCAACGTTTGAAGTCCGGTGACGACATCCGCAAGGGCTTGCTGGGCTTGGTCCCCAAATCCAAAGATCCGTATGACAATGACACCACGTTGGCTTCGGTACGCTTGCGTTCACCTGCCGAGCAAGCCGGGCTGATCGCCGGTGACGTGGTCACGAAAGTGGCCGGTCGCGACGTTCAACGTTTTCAACAGATCAAAGAAGCTTTGGGACCCTATGACGCCGGCGACACGGTCGACGTTTCGGTGCAACGCGATGGTCAGGTCGTCGACGTCCAGATTCAATTGGCCGACAACATCCCGCCGCTGCAACCGCAACGACTCGGCATCATCGCAAGATCACCGGCCGACCAGTCAGGTACCGACCAGGACGAAGCACAATCGCAGGGTGTCATTGTCGATGATGTGATCCCCGATTCCCCGGCCGCGAAGACCTTCCAAGTCGGTGACCGTATCGTCGCCGCCGGAAAGATCGATGACATCGACATTGAAACGCTGCGACGTTTGGTGGTGACGGCTTCGCCCGATCAACCGACGACGTTCAAGGTGATGCGTCAGACCGATGGCGAACAGTCCGACGCGGGGCCGCTGGAACTTTCCATTCAAACGAATCCGGTCGCTGGCCCGATCACCGGCAAGACTCCGAAGTCTTGGGCCGGCGATTGGAACGACACCGAATGGGCCGCAGAACCATTGAAGCTGCCCGACGTCCCCAATGCGGCGGTTGTGCTGGCACCGTCGGCCGAGGATTCGGAAACGGGACGGCCGTTGGGTTTGTTTGTCGCTTTGCAACCACCGGGTGACCCGCCACCGGAAAAGGCCATCGAAGCTTGGACCGAAGCGGCCAAGCAATCGGGTGTGGTTGTATGTGTGGTCGCTGCGGAATCGGACCAAGGTTGGAAACCAAAAGAAATTGACCTGATCGATCGGATTGCCGCCGCGGTGATGAAACGAACGGGCGTCGCATCAACGGCGGTCGCCATCGGATCCGTCTCCGGTGCAATCGGTGGTGACGCCGGGCCGGCCGACGCGATGGCGTTGGCCGCAGGACTTTCTCTGGTCCACCGATTTGGCGGGATCGCTTTATCGGACAAGACGCGTCCTCCCGCCATTCGCGTCAAGGAAAACGATCCTGAAACGGCGGTGCACGTCCTGTTGCCCATCAGTGATGACGATTCGCTGCCCACCTGGGGTACGGCCCTGCGACGCGCCGGCTACGCGATCATCAACGGCAAACCACTGGACCGTGCCGGACTTTTGGGTTGGGTGCGGCGGTTACAAGCGATCTGATCGTCAGGGTCGCTGACGCGGGCTGGCATCAGCAGGCGAAGGCTGGCATCTAGCGAAAACGGCGTTCAATGGACGCTGGATCCGTCATGGGGCGACCGTGAAACCCGGCGGGAATCTGTATCGATTGGGCGGTTTTTCTGGATTGTGACGGTCGTTTGGCCGATCTGGATTGTGTCACGATCCACCCCAGCCACGGACAGGGCCGCCGCCATGACTGTCGTTTCGAACCAATATCGCTTCGCGATCCGATCGCGAATCACCCTGATCGCCGGAGCCCTGGCTCTGTTCAGCTTCGCCGGCATCACCGGCTGCGTCGGCCCCATGGGATGCGGGCCGATGGGTTGCGATTCGGGCGGATGCGATGCCGGCGGGCCGATCATGTTGGGACACGCCAACACCGGCTGTCAAAGCTGCAGCGACTGTGGCGAATTGTACATCGACCCGTGGATCAACCATCCCGCCAATGCCTGTGATCCGTGCGATGTTTGTGGCAACTACAACGGCCAATCGTGTGGCAAATGCCGCAGCGTTTTCGGTGGTATCGCCCATCTTTGGGGATATCGTTGCGATGGCGGATGCGACGGCGGGTGTGACAGTTGCCAAGTGCCGATGGGGCACGGTGCGCTGTACGCCGGAAGCAGTTGCGGTTGTGAAACGGCGTGTGACTGTGGCGTCGAACCGGCCTGTGGCATGGAACCCGCTTGCGGCGTCGAATCCTGTGGCGGCTGTGCAACTTGTGGCGGTGGACACATCGCCGATGGGTCGGTGATCAGCGACGGCAGTGTGATCGTCGGACAGGGCACCACCCAACGTCACTTGGCTAAACCGTACCGACCGGCCCGCACACGCCAGATCTTCCGCAGTCGTGCGGCAGAAATCACCAGCGTTCCGCACGCATCAAGCTACTGATCGCTTTCGAACCGATCCGTTCGGTCCGCATTGCATCGGCCGCTAGTAACCCATCTCGCGGCGTGGCACCGATGCCAACAGTTTGACCAACGCGGCACGCAGTTCACGGACCTTCAGCGGCAACGCCAACAGCTTGCGATTGGGTCCGCGTCGGGCTTGGCGAATGATCTGTTCTTGGCGACGATCGGCCAACAAGATCGACGGGATCTCACAGGTGTGTTCGTCGGTCGCGAATCGGTTGTACGCTTCAACGGCCAGTGATCCCAATTCCGCGGCGCCGAAAATCACACAGTCCGCGGGCTTGTCTTCGCCTTCGACGAAACGCCCCAGCGCGCGGTTGGGGTCGCTGATCACCAAGACACGATAGCCCTTGGATTTCAAGCGTTCGCGAACCGCGTTTTGCAATGCGATCTTGGATTCTACCAACATCACGACGTAACCTTCGCCCTCGTTGGACGGGCCCGTTTCATCGTCGTCGGGCGTATCGCTGGCCACGCTATATTCATCCACGCGGCGTCGATCTCCGGCGGCCAGTTGTTCCATCGCCCGCTTGGATTCTTCCATCAATTGCCGGGCCGACTGGATCCGCTTGTCGGGTCGGAAAGTCATCGCACGCTGGACCAGATGATTGACCACCCCGGGAATGTCGGGAACCAAATCATGCAGCGGAGTGATTTCTTGGAACCGCGACACGTTTAGCCGTGCCAAGCGGTCACGAGTTTCCGTCAACGCCGGCCGGCCGGCCAACATGTGGTACAGCATGTTGCCGGCAAAAAAGATATCGCTGCGTGGATCGTCTTTTCGGACTCCCGTTCCACGTTCCAATGCGGCATAGTCGATCGCCCGCGCGTTGGGGCAATCCGCGATTTCCTCGGGGTTGTTGCGGTCGCTGAGCGCGGCCAAACCAAAGTCGACCAGCTTGGCCTTGCCGTCGGCGGTCGTCAGCACGTTGGACAACTTCAAGTCACGGTGGGAAATCCCCAGCGACGCCGCATAGTCCAGTCCGCTGCTGATTTCGTACATCAATCGCAACGCCAATTCGGGCGGCAGCTTGCCCCGAATCCGGACCAGATCCCGAAGCGTTTGTCCTTCGACGAACTCCATCACCAAGAACGGATTCCGCTTGTCGGGCACGACGTCAAAAATGCGAACGATGTTGGGGTGCCGCAGCTTCAAGCCCATGTTGCCTTCGCGTAGGAACTGTTCCAGTTCTTTGACTTCGTCGCGAAAGCGTTTTCGCAGGACTTTGACCGCAAAAACCTGGTCGTCCTTTTCAGCGCGATACACCCGGGCGAAGGTACCGGCACCGATCAAATACAGGACCTTGTAGTCACCGAAAAAGTATCCCGAGCGGTCGCCCCGCATGATTTTTTCGGTCTGCAACGTGGTCACCAGTCCACGCTTTTGCAGCGCCGAAACGGCGTCGTCCAGCGTCAGTTCACCAACGCCCAGGTCGCTGATCGCCTGATTGACCTCACGGCGTTCGGCCAGCCCATGGTCGATCACTCGCATGGCGAAATCTTCGGCGGTCAAATCGCTCATGATGAAATATGTCGGTTCCGGCCGGTGGCGTATGGGAGCTGTCGGGAAACACCTTTCGCACTTCCCTCATTGATTTGAAACCCATCATACACACGGTCCGCCACGAATCGATCGGGCAGAAATCCGCACGCCCTGTGATTCGAAGGCGACCCGCATCTGGGAAGCCGGACAATTGGTCCATTCGGATCGATCGTTAAAAACCGTCGGTCGATGATTGACCGAAAACGACACCGTCAGACGCGGTATTTCACCGGCCAAGTGAAACCGAATGCTGCCCCGCCGTCTTGGGGCGATTCCACCCAAGCGCGGCCGCCGGCTTGTTCGACCAAACGACGCACCAGAGCCAACCCCAAACCGGTTCCCGATTGTCGATCACGCGGGGTGATCGACTGGAAAAGCTGGAACACTTTTTCGTGATATTCTGCGGGGACACCTTTGCCCCAATCGCGGACGCGGAAGCAATAAAACTCCCCGTCCCGCCGGCAATCAAACGCGATCCGGTCATTCTGCGACCCGGCATGCTGGACCGCATTGGTGAACAAATTCCGAATGACTTGTTCCAACGGGGCTCGCGCTGTCTGGAACGTCGGCAAGTCACCCGGGATTTCCAAACGGATGTGTGGCGGCGGAGAAATGAATTGAAACAGTTCGGGAACCGTTTTCGCCAGATCGACATCCTGTACCGCGACCGATTCGCGTCCGATCCGTGCGTATTGCAACAGATCGTCCAGCAAGCGGTTCATCCGATCGGCTTGGGTCGTCAGCAACCGCAAGTGGTCATCGATGTCGGGGTCGGCTTGATCGTCCAGATCTTCCTTCAACCAACCGACGATGTTCTGAATCCCCCGCAACGGAGCCTTCAAATCATGTGAAGCGATGTAGGCGAAACGGTCCAAGTCCTGGTTGCTGCGTTCCAGTTCCAGTTTCATCTCTTGCTGTTCGGTGATGTCGATATGAAAGCCGACCGCCGGCTGGGCAACGCCATCGTCATCACGAATGCAGATCCCACGTGAAATCACCCAGCGGTAATCGCCATCGACGTGAAGCAATCGAAACACTGCTTCGTAGATCGGCAAATCGCCTCGCACGTGATCGTCGAACGCCTTTAAAGTGGCTTCCCTGTCATCGGGATGCAGCCGATCCAAAAATCCCTGCACGTCGGTGATCGGTTCCGTGATGCCCATTTGCCGCAGGGCCTGAGGCGACAACTCGACGCGTCCCGTGTTGGGATCGGTTTCCCAGAAACCGACGTTGCCCACTTCGACGGCCAACTTCAATCTGGTTTCGGTATTCGCTTGCTCGGTCACGTCCGAAACGCTTGCCAACGTCATCACCTGATTGTCGACCGAAACATTGGTCAGCCATACATCGACGACAAACTTGGAACCATCTTTGCGTACCGCGGGCAAATGCCGAACGTCTCCGCGTCGTCGGCCCTCGGGGACGGAAGAAAACGTGTCACGATGTCGACGATGCGCGCCCCGTGAAGACAGCGGCACCAACTGTTCGATCGAATGATTGATCAGATCGCCGTCCTGATAGCCGAACATCGCTTGGCATCGTTCGTTCGCCAAGCGGATCATGCCATCGTTGCCGACCAACAACATTCCGATCGGGCTGCTGTCGAACATGGTGCGAAACAACGCTTCGCTTTTTGCCATCGCCCGCTGCGTCGAAACCAATTCGGTGACATCGCTTCCGACGACCAAAATGCGTGCCCGCGAATCGGCATCGCATTGCAACTTGTATTTGTCGATCAACATGTTGCGAAACGAACCGTCACGATGGACCAGTTTTTCCGGCACCGCCCGAACCATGTCGCCCTGCATGATCGTCGCATCGGTTTCTTCGAACCGTTTGGCTTCGGTCGGGTATACGTCGCGGGTCAGTTTTCCGACGATCTGTTCCGGCGGCAGCCCCGTTCCCTCCGCGGCGGCACGATTGATGCGTTCGATCCGCGAATGTTCGTCTTTGACCCAAATGCAGGTGGGGATCGTATCCAGAATCGTTTGCGTGTCGTGGTTCTGGCGAATCAATCGTCGTTCGAATTCGACCTGGCGATCAATGTCCGAAAGCACACCCAAGTAACACGTGCGCCCGAGCTGATCGGGACGCACCGTCTTTCCCGATTCACGGGTGAAGCGATATGAACCGTCGTCACGGAGCAACCGATATTCGATCAACACTGTCGCAGACGTCTGGTTCATCGCATGTTTGATTTCATCAACGACACGTTGACGATCTTCGGGATGAATCAGACTGACCCAGGTTTGCCATAGGTCATTGTCGGGAATGGGGCGGCCCAGCGATGCGAACGCCCGCTTGGAAAAGAAAACATCGGTCAAACGGCCGCATGAATTCGCGTCCGCAGAACGAGCTTCACGAGCTTGCCCGGCACCCGATGGATCCGAAATCGGGCACACGTAAAAGCCTGCGGTGGCCAGATCCAATGCCTGGTAAACCAGGTCGGGGGCAGCGTTCAAGTATTCGCGAAGCGATTGCATCGGGTTTCATGCCCCAAAACCGTACCGGGACCGCGAACATGGCGGATCCAACCAGGAATGATCCGACCACATTTTTCGGAGCCGATCAACCGGCGTCGATCAAAGGTCACCTGGTCGCTAGGGCAACAACATGATGCGACGGTAAAGAGCGATCAGCTCGTGTAGGTTCTGACAACTGTCGCCCAGATCTTGTTTCAAGATGTACCCGGCGATGTGTTGCTCATACGCGGCGCGTCGATCGACCGGATGATCCGACGTGCTGAGCATGAACACGACCGTGGCGGCGAACGCCGGGTCGCCACGCAGTTCCCGCAAGAACTCCGCACCGCTCATCACCGGCATGTTGACGTCGATGAAGATCAACATCGGCGGCTCGATCGATTTGTCCGGGTGACTGCCACGCAATATCCGCAGTGCTTCTTCACCGTGAGCGGCGACGACCAACGGACAGTCGTTTCCGTATTTGCGCATGCCACGGCGAAACGACATGACGTCGATCTCGTCGTCTTCGACCAACAGGATGCTCAGCTTATTCATTCGCCATCGGTGTTCATCAGGCTTGCGATTTCGCCAGTATCCCGCGTCGGGTGTCCCGCCGCATCACGGAACGAATTCGCAGCACCGCCGCCGGAAAGCCCGATCGAGAAAATCATGATTCGACGCCGATTTGCATCGTGATGCCACCGGGGCCCGCGTTCAGCACCGTGGACGGCCCCACCGTTTCGCGACGTGTCCAGCTGCTGTGGATGTGCCCACAAACGACCAGTTTTGGTTCGTTCCGCTGGACACAGTCCAAGATCGATGCGCTGCCGCGGACTTTGCCGGCGGAATCATGGTCGACGATCCCCAGTGGCGGCGAATGAACGACCAAAACGTCCACCTTGCCACAGCCGCCCAGCATTTCGGCGGCCTGGTCTTCGTCAAAGTCATAGCTCCAGTCACCAAACGGTGTCACGGGAATGCCGCCGCCGACGCCCCAGAACGACACACCATCGATTTCGCAGCCATTGCCGTGCAGCACGCGGGCGGATTTCCAGTTCGCCGCCGCCGCGGCCAATTCATCCACCGTTTCGCCGTTGCCGGGGACCAGAACCGCGGGACGATCGATGGCGGCCAAGATGTCCAGAGTGTCAGCCAATCCTTCGTGGCGGTTGGCGAAATCCCCGGCGCCCACCACGAAATCGACATCGTCGGCCATTCGCACCAGTTGCCGGGCGGCGTCCTGGTTACGGTGCAGATCGCTAAAGCACAGAATTTTCAGGTTCGCTGTCATGATGGGTGCATGATCGCCGCACATCGGCTTCTGTTCCAGGGGCGTGATTTGATGCCGCCCCGGCGATGTTTCGCATCTTCCGTGGCGGGTGGATCCTTGCCAGGGAACAATGATCCGCCTAGGCTTTTCGGTTTTTGCCATTCGCCGCGGCCGGGCCCCGAAACAGGGTGCGTGACGCGGCCGAAAAACCCAAAACCAAAATTTGTTGGTCCGGAGGCCGGGTGCGTGTCGGGAACTTGTGTGATCGGGTTGCAGTGGGGCGATGAAGCCAAAGGAAAATTGGTGGATTTGCTGGCCCCGAGGTTCGACCTGGTCGTCCGCTACCAGGGCGGTGCCAATGCCGGACATACCGTTGTGGCGGGTGATGAAACGTACAAGCTGCACCATATCCCCAGTGGGATTTTGCATGCCGGCGTCCAGAATTTGATCACTCCCGGGGTGGTCATCAATCCGGCAACCATGCTGGATGAAATTGATGCCCTGGCGGCCCGCGGCGTGGATTGCCGAAAGAACCTGCGAATCAGCGAACGTGCTCACCTGGTGATGCCCTGGCACCGCTTGGAAGACGCGACGATCAACGCGACGGAGGTTCGCGGTGAATCGATTGGCACGACCAATCGCGGGATCGGTCCCTGTTATCGCGACAAGGTCGGTCGGACCCATGCGATCCGCATGGCCGATCTGAATCAGGAATGCCGGGACGATCGCATCCGGACCGTCGCCCAACAGAAGGTCCAGATGTTAAAGGGCTTGGGTGCGACCGAAGAAGACTTGGCCGAAATCGCCCCGGACAACGTGGTCGCACTGGCCGCATCGTGGGCGGAGCGATTGGACGGCATGATCGGCGACACGACCGATTTTCTGTTGGACGAAGCCGAAGCGAACCGGCGAATCCTGTTCGAAGGTGCCCAAGGCGCTTTGCTGGACATCGATCACGGGACGTACCCATTTGTCACCAGCAGTAACAGCAGCGGCGTCGGCGTGTGTGCCGGTGCCGGTGTCCCGCCCAAGCACATCAATACCGTGATCGGCGTTTGCAAAGCGTACAGCACGCGTGTCGGCGGCGGGCCGTTTCCGACCGAACTGAATGATTCGATCGGCGACCGCATCCGCGAACTGGGCAATGAATTCGGCACGACCACCGGACGCCCGCGCCGTTGCGGATGGTTTGACGCCGTGGCGGTCCGCTACACCGCACGTTTAAGCGGGGTCACCCGTTTGGCGCTGATGATGATGGACGTTCTGGCTCACTTGGACGAACTGAAAGTCTGTGTGGCCTACGAACTGGACGGCAAGCGAATCGACCGTGTGCCCAGTCACGCCGAAGAACTGCGTCGCTGCAAACCGATTTTGGAAACGATGCCGGGATGGAAAAGCCCCGTTGACGATGTCCGGAAGTTCGACGAATTTCCCGCCGGCGCGTTGGACTACGTCCGCTGGATCGAAGAACTGGTCGGTGTTCCGGTCGGAATTTTGTCGGTCGGCCCGGACCGCGCCCAAACGATCTTTACCGACAGTTCGTCCGGGCTGGCGTTGGCATCGGCGGACTGATCGAACCGGACACTGCCGTGAACCAGTCAACGACCACTGCATCAACGAACCCGTCGCCGAGCCCGGAATCGGCCCCGGCGGACAACGGGTTGCCCGCCCACGTCGCCATCATCATGGACGGCAACGGACGCTGGGCACAGGCGCGCGGTCTGCCCCGAATCGAAGGCCACCGTCGCGGTGTTTCGACCGTCCGTATGGTCAGTGAGACGTGCACGCAGTGGGGCATCGGAACGCTGACGCTGTATTGCCTGAGCAGCGAGAACTGGAAACGCCCCCAAGCCGAACTCGACTTCCTGATGCACTTGTTGCAGCAGTACTTGATCGAAGAACGGCGCACGATCATGGACCAAGGTTTGCGTCTTCGTACGATCGGTCGTCGTGACCGCTTGCCCCAACGGGTGCAGGACGAGATGCAGAAAACCTTGGACATGTCGGCCGACAACCCCGGCACCGAATTGGTCTTGGCGATCGATTACGGCGGTCGCGACGAAATCACACGCGCGGTTCAACAGATCAGCAGCAAAATTGCCGCCGGCGAATTGAAGGCCGATGCCTTGTCCGAATCGATGGTCGCCGATCATTTGGACACCGCCGGGATGCCGGAAGTCGATTTGTTGATCCGCACCGGCGGCGACATGCGAATCAGCAATTTTTTGTTGTGGCAAATCAGCTATGCGGAACTGTGGGTCACCGAAACCTGTTGGCCCGAATTTTCACGCGATGATTTCCAAGCGGCCGTGTCTGATTTTGCTTCGCGGCAACGGCGATTCGGCGGATTGAACGTCAACGAGTAAGCATGTCGACCAACAACTTGGCTGCGCGGCTGAAATCGTCCGCCGTTTTGATCGCCGCTTTGGTGACGCTGGGCTATCTGGATTTGGCTTTCCCGCATCCCGATTTGCCGGGCGTTTGGTTGTTGCCCGCTTTGTTGTTTTTTTCGCTGGGCACGGCCTGGGACGTCACCCGACTGTTGATCGTCAGCGGTCGGCCGCTATCGACGCAGATTTGCCTGATCGCCACCGGAATGGTGACCCTGTCGACGTGTGTCCCCTTGCTGTGGCCCGCCTGTGGGATGGTGTATCCGGTCGATTGCAAGATCGGCCACAGCGGCTGGATCGCCGTCGCCGCGGTAACCGCAGTGTTCGTTGTCATGGCCAACGAAATGGCACGATACGATGGGCAACGACGCGGGGCGATCGAACGAACCATGGCCGGTGCGTTTGTCGCGCTGTACATCGGCATGCCGATGGCGATGCTGGTTCTGATCCGACAGATGCATGCGGACGATTCACCGACGTGGGGTCTGTCGGCGGTGCTGTCGATGGTGGCGATCACCAAATCGGCCGACGCCGGCGCCTACTTCGCCGGAAAGACCCTCGGACGACACAAACTGATCCCCCGGCTCAGTCCCGGAAAGACTTGGGAAGGTGCCATCGGTGGGATGATCACCGCCACAATTGTTGCCGCCATCTGTCTGCGACATTTGATTCCGGCTATCGGCGAACCTGGCGGCGGATCAGCAGGTCCTTGGTGGTCAGCCCTGGTGCTGGGCCCGGTCCTGATGATTGCGGGCTTGTTGGGCGATCTGGCCGAATCACTGATCAAACGTGACGCGGGTGCCAAAGACAGCGGCGACTGGCTGCCCGGTTTGGGGGGGGTCTGGGACGTGTCCGATTCGATTCTGGCAGCGACGATGCCCGCCTATGTGTTGTTCGCCGCGGGTCTGGCCGGATAGATCGTAACGGTCGAATCAATCACGCCCCCCACAGTGACAGGGTCAGACCGTTCCGATCGGGTGAAAAGCGTTGGCCCGATCGGCCAGCCGACGTATAGAATCATTAGCCACGGATGACCGTGTTTCCCCCTCAGGCCACTGAATGACCGAAGCCACTTTATCGATTGCACATCCCGAGGAGCTGTTGGCGCTGTTCGGACCCCGCGATCAACACCTTCGGAAACTGAAGCGTCTGTTTGACGTGTCGATCACGCACCGCAGCGGACGTATCAAAATTTCCGGCCCGGACGACGCCGTCGATGCGGCCGCGCGAACGCTGGAACACCTGCGTCGTTTGTCTCGCCGCAAGGGAACGCTGAGCACGACCGACGTGGAATCGGCGGCCACCGAACACGGTGCGCAAATCGAACGGCCAACCGCCGGTGCCGAAACAACGTCGATCACGACACCCGGAACACCGCGTCCGGATGGGCCGATTGATATTCCGCAAGCCGGTCGTCGGATCCAGCCGCGGACTCCCGGCCAACAGCGTTACGTCGACGCAATCCGTCGGTTCGATTTGACGTTCGCCACCGGGCCGGCCGGCTGTGGCAAGACTTACTTGGCGGTGGCCATGGCTGTGGAGGCACTGAAGGCGGGTCAGGTGCGGAAAATCGTCTTGGTCCGCCCGGCGGTCGAAGCCGGCGAATCGCTGGGGTTCCTGCCCGGCGACCTTCGCGCCAAACTGAATCCTTACCTACGCCCGCTGATGGACGCGCTGGGTGAAATGGTCGACTTTGACCAATCGCGCAACCTGATGGAACAAGACGTGATCGAAATCATCCCGCTGGCATACATGCGGGGACGCACACTGAACGATGCCTTCATCATCTTGGACGAAGCCCAGAACACGACCATCGCCCAGATGAAGATGTTTCTGACTCGGATGGGCGAACGCAGCAAGATGGTCGTCAGTGGCGATGCGACCCAGTTGGATTTGCCACGTGGCGTAACCAGCGGACTACGCGACGCCCTGCGACGGCTGTCGAGGATCGGCGACATCGGTATCGTTCGCTTGACGGGCGATGACATTGTGCGTCACCGGCTGGTGCAAAAAATCGTCGAAGCCTATGACGCCGATCGTGATTCGCAACACGGCGGTCCTTCGGCATCATCGGTCCCTGCACCAAGCGACGTGGTTACCGACAGCGACACCAACCCGATCGCCGGGTCGGTGACCGACGGCCCCACGATTTGAACGCCCGGGCCGACCGCGGCCACAGCCCCCAACGGTTCACCCGAATTCGGATCCAGTCCATATCAATCGCATGAGCGCGACGAACCCTCCCCGCAGCGGCAAGGCACGGCAAAACACGCAACGTGCCGGCAAGGAACGCATCGAATCGCTTGGCTTGCCCAAACCGCGATGGGTCCAGTGGTGGCAAGACGACGACAAGTCCGAACTGGCGGTTCGCGTCGGCATCGCACTGCTGGGGGCCGTCGCACTGTTGGTGCTTTGCCAAACCTGGCGACCGCCGTTCCCCTATCGCATCGGCATGATCCCCGATCGCGAATTGTTGACGCGGGTTCGTTTGGAAGTCCCCGACGAATCGAAAACCGAAGCGGCACGTGAAATGGCCCGCCGTGGCGTGTTGGCGATGTACGTCAATCGTCCGGAACCGATCGACCAACTAAAAAGCGCCCTTCGCAACGAACTGTTCAAGATCATCAGTGCCGAATCTTTCGACACGATGCCGCCGGACATTCGTAAAGCGTTCGCGTCGTTCTATGAAGGCGATGAAGCTAGCGAAACCGGCGAGACTCCGGCGGAACGATTCAGCCTGTTCAAAAGTGTTTTGGCTCAAGACCCCGAACTGAAAAAGTTCGACGGTGCCATTTCGTCCGCGATTCTGCCGATGCGTCAGCACGGCGTGCTGCGGGCCAACCAACACACGATCGAACAGGGCGACCAGCGTTTCATTCGTGTCTTTACGCCGGGGCAACAGGCCGATGCCACGCCGTGTGATATCAGCACCGTTCGTATCGCCGAAGCGGGCAAGGAATTTGAAACGCGGCTTCGCGATGAGTTTCGCCAACGCTATGACCAAGGCGCAAGCGAATCGGTGCAAACGGTCGCAAAGATGATCGTCCATTGGTTCGTTTCCCGTTTGCCCGAAAACGAAACACTGGAATACGACGACGAAGAAACCGAGATGGCGCGGCAAAAGGCGGCCGCCGAAGTTCCGGTCAAAATGCGCGTCATGTTCACCGGCAAATCCAAATTGGCGTCGGCCGGCCAACCGCTGACCGCGGATGAACTGTCATTGCTGCGGTACGAATGGCAGGCGCTTTTGGACCAATTAAGCATCAGCGATCGCATCGCCAGGGTGGCCGCATACGGCGGACTGATCATCGCGCTGTATCTGCTGTGCGGGGCGTACATCTACAGCGTGGATGACCGCCGGTTGCTGCAAGATCCACGGAAACTGGCCAAGCTGATCACATTGATGGTTGCCGTGATCAGTTGCGCGTATTGGTTTTCACAACGAATCAGCATCCCACGCACCGAGTTGATTCCATTGGTGGTCGGGTCCATGATCGCGGCGGTGGTCTATGGTCGTGAATTGGCTTTGCTGTTGATGGCATCCGCCTCGGTCAGTCTGACTTTGTTTTTGGGTTTGCCGATTTCTGACTTGGTGGTGATGGCCGCCACCTGCACCACGTGCACGTTGTTGGTGGGCCGGATTCGCACGCGGACCCACTTGTTGTACGTCGGCAGCATCAGCGCACTGATCACGATGGCAACGGTCGTCGGCGTGGGCATCGTCACCGGACAAATGCTGTCCGATGGCACGCTGGGACAAGGACTGGAACCGATTTACCTGGGGCCGCTGTTCGGCGAAGTCGTCTGGAATCTGTTGAAACAAGCGTTGATCGCCGGTTGCTGCATCGTCGTTCCCGCCGCCGCGCTGACACCGTTTTTGCCGCTGGTGGAAAAGGGATTCGGGGTTCTGACCGATCTCAGTTTGCTGGAACTGGGCGATGCCAGTGACCCGTTGCTGCGGCGATTGGCCCAGCGCGCTCCAGGAACCTACAACCACAGCATCAACGTCGCATCGATCGCCGAAGCCGCCGCGGATGAAATCGGTGCCAACGGATTGCTGGTCCGTGTGGGCGCGTACTTCCACGACATCGGCAAGATGTTCAAACCGGAATACTTCATCGAAAACCAGTCCGGCGGGGTCAACCAGCACGATTCCTTGCAACCGGCGATGAGCACGCTGGTGATCATCGCGCACGTCAAAGACGGCGCGGATTTGGCCCGCAGCCACCATTTGCCTGAACCGATCATCGATTTCATCCTGCAACACCACGGCACCACGCTGGTGGAATACTTCTATCGCGAAGCGACGCGGCGCAGCGAGGAAGACCCCAACCGTGAAGCGGTCAGTGACAAAGACTTTCGCTATCCCGGCCCGAAACCCAAGACGTTGGAAGCAGCCGTTTTGATGCTGGCCGATACCGTGGAAAGCGCCAGCCGCACGTTGGTCGATCCGACACCGGCGCGGATTCAAGGGCTGGTCGATTCGATCGCACAAAAGAAGGTCGCCGACGGCCAGTTTGACGAATGCGGGATGACTTTCCGCCAGCTGCACCGTGTCCGGCAAAGCTTGGTCAAATCATTGACCGCGATCTATCACGCCCGCATCAAGTACCCCGGCCAACAATCGGCCTAGTTCATCGTTTGGCCGAATGTAATCACGGCCAGTTCACCCATCGGTTTCTTTATCATTTTCATGCAAGACGAATTGGACGGCGACGACGACGTTCCCATACCCGCGTCCGACGATCAGCCATTAGAGGTCGATGTTCGCATCGACGACGACATTTCATCGGCGGTGCTAGAAGCATTTGGCGGCGACACATCGCACATCATCAACCGGTTTGAAATCGCGGCTAGTGCCGCGGCACAGCATCGCGGATTCACTTCCGGCGAAATCGGGATTTTTGCAACGACCGACCCGGCCATCCGAGAAATCAACCGTTTGCACCTGAGCCATGATTACGCGACCGACGTGATCAGTTTCTCCTACCAGTGCGAATCACCCTTGGTCCAAGGGGAATTGACCGTCAGTCTGGAAATGGCACTGGCGCAAAGTCGACGGATCGGCCGGCCGCCGATCGACGAAGCCATTTTGTACGTGATCCATGGCGTGCTGCACGTGACCGGCATGGACGATCACGACGTCGACGATCGGCGGGCGATGCGGACGTGCGAACAGGCGGTTTTACGGCAACTGGGACTACCCGACGCCGAACGTTTTGATGCCGACCGTTTCGACGCGCTGGACGGCCTTGATCCGACGGACTCCGCACCCACGAGATCCACGTGAACGAATCGAACTGGTGGTGGTTGGCTTCGATCGGCGGCTTCACGCTCAGCAGCATCGGCGGGCTGGGCGTGGAATTGCTGGACCGTTTCGCGGGCCGGTCTTTGGAAGCGTACAGCCGTTTGCGAAAAAATCGCGATCGCTTTGGCAACATCCTGGATCACCAAGACACTGCGATTCGTGGCAGTGGATATCTGCGGATGATCGGAACGTCGGTCTTCTTGATCTGTGGAACGACCGCTCTGTTTTATCGCTTTGATGAACTGGCAGTCACCGCCGGACGTCATCGGACGCTGTTGGTTTGGGGGTTGGCCGCCGGCGGCATGATGATGCTGACGCATACCTGGTTGCCCGCATCACTGACACGTTTCGCGTCCACACCGGTGCTGTACCACACGTGGCCGTTTTGGCGCACGCTGTCGGTCTTGATGAGCCCGTTGTCGGCCCCCGGCGAATTGGTCGAATGGATGACGCGTCGATTGACCGGACAAGAAGAAAGCGAAGACGAAGACGAAGAACAATTGGAGGACGAAATTAGGACGATCGTCGCCGCGGGCACCCGCGAAGGCTACTTTGGTCCCGGCGTCCGAGAAATGATCCACGGCGTGATGACGCTGCACGAAGACACCGTGGGTCACATCATGACGCCGCGCGGCGACGTCGACGCGATCGATGCGTCGCTGCCGTGGCCGCAAGCCTTGCACATCATTCGCACCGCCGGTCGCACCCGGTTTCCGGTCTATCGCGATAACTTGGACAGCGTGATCGGCATCTTGTATGTCAAAGACCTGTTACCATTGCTGATCGAAGACCGGTTGCCCGAGGAATCGATTGAAACGATTTGTCGCAAGCCATGGACCGTGCCCAAGGACCGCAGCGTCGAATCATTGCTACGTGAATTTCTGCACAGCCGCAGCCACATGGCGATCGTGCTGGATGAATTCCAGCAGACCGCCGGCGTCGTCACGATCGAAGACACCTTGGAAGAAATCGTCGGCGAAATTGTTGATGAATCCGACGAGGAAGAAGAATACGAGGTTCTGGTCGTCGACGATGACACCCTGGAAGTTGACGGTCGCGTGATGATCGACGACTTGAACGATTCGACCGGCTGGAAGTTGCCCGAAAGCGAAGACTACGAAACGGTGGCCGGTTGGGTGCTTTACGCAACCGGGTCGATCCCGGTCGAAGGCGACCAATTGGTTTTGGGCGATCACGTGATCGAAGTGCTCCGAGCGTCCAATCGAAAAATTGAATCGATTCGGATTTGCCGCTCCCGCTTCCGAGACTCCAATGTCGGCTGACCTGCCGTGCTGCGGCATCGTTGGCGCATGATCATCCGTTAGGTCCGGAAAAGTTGGTCGATTCGGCGAATTTTCGGCCGCCAGGCAGCCCCCGAAGGACCCTCCGCGGCGGTGCCGCTGATTGTCGCTGCGATGCCGCCCCGCTAGACTCTGTCAGAAAACATGGGATGAATCGGCGCTTCGCGATCAGGTGTCCACACGCCCGGCTTGCTGGGTCAAGCTGCACCGATCCGATGGCCCGGACCATCCACGCTTTGCCTGCCTAGAACTGTTGTACAAGCCACCTGGAATCGCCGATGTCACAGCCTGACAATTTGGAATTGCAAACGACAAACAAAGCAACGTTTCAAATCGACGATCGGCAGTACGAGATCCCGATTGTCGAAGGCAGTGAACAGGAAAAGGCGCTGGAAATTTCCAAGCTGCGTCGTGACACCGGATTGGTCACCCTGGACGAAGGCTTCGTCAACACCGCCAGCACCCGCAGTGCGATCACGTACCTGAACGGCGAAGAAGGCATCTTGCGGTACCGCGGGTACCCGATCGAAAAACTGGCCGAGCAATGCGATTTCATCGAAACCGCGTTTCTGTTGATCTACGGCGAACTGCCCACGCGTGATCAAGCAGAAAAATTCCGCAGCGGGATTCGTGAACACACGATGATTCACGAAGACATGAAGCGGTTCTATGACGGCTTCCCCACGCATTCGCACCCCATGGCGATTCTCAGCTGTGTGGTCGGGTCGATGTCCGCGTTCTATCAAGATTCGATTGATCCCAACGATCCGTATCAGGTCGAAATTTCGATCTATCGGATGATGGCCAAGCTGCCGACGATCGCCGCGTACAGCTACAAGAAATCGCTCGGCCAACCGTTCATGTACCCGAACAACTCGCTGAACTATTGCGAGAACTTTTTGCACCTGATGTTCGCGACGCCGACCCGCGAATACTTGGTCGACCCAGACTTTGCCGAAGCGTTGAACCTGTTGCTGATCGTGCATGCCGATCACGAACAAAACTGCAGCACGTCAACCGTCCGAATGGTCGGCAGCAGCAATGCCAACGTGTTCGCATCGATCTCATCGGGCATCAATGCACTGTGGGGACCGCTGCACGGCGGTGCCAACGAAGCCTGCGTTCGCATGCTGGAACGAATCGCCAACGACGGCGGCAACGTTCGCAAGTACGTCGACATGGCCAAGGACAAGAACAGCGACTTCCGGCTGATGGGATTCGGCCACCGCGTTTACAAGAACCGCGACCCGCGGGCAACGATCATCAAAGCCAGTTGCGACAAGTTGCTGGGCAAGCTGAATCTGGACGACCCGTTGTTCGAAGTCGCCCAACAGTTGGAAGAAGTCGCACTGAAGGACGAGTACTTCATCGAAAAGAAGCTTTACCCGAACGTCGATTTCTATTCCGGCGTGATCTATCGCGCCCTTGGCATTCCCGTGCAGATGTTCACGGTCCTGTTCGCCCTGGGACGCCTGCCCGGTTGGCTGGCCCACTGGAAAGAAATGCACGACAACCCGGCGACGCGAATCAATCGCCCGCGTCAGATCTATACGGGATCCCCAGAACGCCCTTTTGTCGCAATGAACCGTCGCTAAGGAGTGCGGCGACGGCCCTTCTGCGTCTTTGGAGCCCCGGCGGCAAAAGCTAGCCGTCTTGCCGACAAGGATTGACCAGCGATCCGATCCCAGCAATCTGAACCTCACAAACGTCGCCGTCTTTCAAAAAGACAGGCGGCGTTTTTGCTGCGCCCACGCCGGGCGGCGTCCCGGTGAAAATCAGATCGCCCGGACGCAACGTCATGAACTTCGACAAATGGCTGATCAATGCGGGGATGTCAAATATCAGTTGTTCCGTCGTGCTTTCCTGAACGGTTTCGCCGTTCAAGATCATCTTCACCGCGATGCGATGCGGGTCATCGATCTCATCGGCGGTCACAATGCACGGTCCGATCGGCCCAAACGTGTCAAAGGACTTGGCCACCAACCACTGTCCGCCCGGTCGCCCCTTTTGCCAATCGCGTGACGACACGTCATGACCACACGTGTAACCGAACACATGATCCATGGCCTGGTCCGCTGAAATGTGACGGCCTTCGCGTCCGATCACGACCACCAATTCCGCTTCGTAATCCACTTGGTCCGAAATCGCCGGCAAACGGATCGTGTCGCCGTGGCCGATCAATGCCGTGTTGAACTTGCTGAAAACCACCGGCGTGTCGGGAATCTCCGATCCCGTTTCGATCGCATGGTCACGATAGTTCAGCCCGATGCAGATCACTTTTTCCGGACGCGACACCACCGGCGGCATGACCTGTGGCGTGTCCGTCCAATCATCAGCGGGTGCGGGCATGTTGCTGATGTTCGGCAACATGTCGGCCGAAAGATCCGTGCGGCTGACCCGTCCTTTGTCATAGTGGGCCCAAACCAGTTTGCCTTGTTCATCGGGAACGGTGGTGATTCGCATGGCTGCGTTCCATGGGTCGCGGGGAAAGCGTCGGGATTCGTTTGGCCCCCAATTCACCGCCTAGGACCTGTTTTCACAAGTCCCCCAGGATCGCGGACTGGCATTTCAGTCCATTCCCACACACACGTCGGATTCGATCGCGCGGCGGATCACACCGCGTCATTGGCCTCGCACTTGTATGGCCTCTGTCGGAAAGGGCAATCATCCCTGTCGTGATCTGGGGCGCCATCAACGTAGGTATGATAAAACGCCCCCGACACTCCATCCCGAAATGGCAGCGTCCCCACCTCGCCTCCTTCCTGGATCGCCCACCGTCATGACGCACCCAATCGCCAAGTCAAGTCTTCGCTGCCTACGGGCATCACAAATCAAGTCATCGGTCACTTGGGGTGTTGCCTTGATGATCGGTTTGGCGATCACTCAAACGGCCGACGCCGCTGATCGCCCCAACATCGTGATCATCATGGTCGACGATATGGGCGTGTCCGACATCGGATGCTATGGCTCGGAAATCCCCACACCCAACTTGGACCAGATGGCGGCCCAGGGTCTGAAGTTTTCACAGTTCTACAACACCGGACGCTGCTGTCCGACACGCGCGACGCTGCTGACTGGGTTGTATTCCCACCAAACCGGAATCGGCTGGATGACCACCGATCAGAAAGCCCCTGGCTATCGTGGTCACTTGAACGACCAGTGCGTGACGATCGCCGATGTCTTGGGAAACGCCGGCTACTTCACGGCGATGACGGGCAAGTGGCACGTCGGATTCAACCACGGCGTGACGCCTTGGAATCGCGGATTCGATCGAAGCTTGAATTTACCCGCCGGTGGATTGCATTTCTGGGATCAAACCGGATCCAAGGGCGGCACCAAGATGTACTTCAACGGCGAAGAAGTACCGCGGGACGATCCGCGTTTCGATCCGCCCTGGTACGGCACCGACCTGTGGACCGACCAGGGCATTCGATTCATCGACGAAGCGATCGCTGCGGACAAGCCGTTCTTCCTGTACCTGGCCCACGTCGCACCGCACTTTCCCTGCATGGCCCCGGAAGAAACGATCGCCAAGTATCGCGGTCGCTACATGGACGGCTGGGACCAATTGCGACTGGAACGGCATCGCCGCCAAATCGAAAGCGGCTTTGTCAGCGCCGATTGGGACCTGACACCGCGTCCCGAACAGATTCCCGCATGGGATTCGTTGAGCCACGAAGAACAGAAACGTTATGACGACATGATGGCGATCTACGCCGCCATGCTGGACGAAGTCGATCGAAACGTCGGCAAACTGAACGCGGCGTTAAAAGAGCGTGGGCAATTGGATAACACGCTGATCCTGTTCCTTTCGGACAATGGTGGAAACTCAGAATCCGGTGTCAGCGGACGTTACGAAGGCGACCATCCCGGCGATGCCCATTCCAATGTCTTTGTCGGTCGATGTTGGGCTCATCTCAGCAACACGCCGTTTCGCAAATACAAGCACTACAATCATGAGGGCGGCATCGCGACGCCATTGATTGCCCAATGGCCGGCCGCCATTAATCGTGACCACACTCGCAACGGCTGGGTCGACACGCCCACACATTTGATCGACTTGATGGCCACCTGTGTCGACCTCGGGCAGGCGGACTACCCGGACCAACACAACGGACAAACGATTCATCCGATGGCGGGCCAGAGCCTGCGTCCGTTGCTAACAGGGCAGGGGGATTTTGATGACCGGCCCTTGTACTGGGAACATGAAGGTAATGCTGCGATACGTGTTGGTTCCTGGAAATTGGTTCGGCAAGGCATGCGTGGAAAGTGGGAACTGTTCGACCTGGCGGCCGACCGCACCGAACAACATGACCTATCGGCCGAGTACCCCAGCAAGGTCGAACAAATGCGGACGCAGTGGCGAACCTGGGCCAAGAGCGTCAACGCCATCCCCAAGCCGACCAAAAAGAAATCCTAGGACAATTCCAATACCATTTTTTGGCATAGGAATTTCATTGCCTCGCTGGTGTCTTCCTTGATGGCTTCGCTCGCGCCAGACCTTGTCTTTGATTTTTAGATTCCTGATCAGTGCCCCCCCCCCGAGAATCGAACCCGACGTGCGATCGTGTCAGCGTTTCCCTGACTCATCGCTATCAAACCTGATGGATCGCTGGCACCGGATCTCCATTACAGCGCGTCCAACTTGTTTTGACGTGCTTGGCATCGCTTCGGGTAATGCAAAGCATACCGCCAAGCAATGAATGATATCGCATAGCACCCTAAACCTGAAAACCGAACGCCGAACCTGACCTCCGCAGGGCGTTCCGCTTCGTTCCTCCGGGGGACAGCGGATGCGCAGACATCGGACCGAAGTCGACGGCAGACAGAAGCCCCGCCGGCAAGAAAAAGCTCGGCGGTCTCTACTGAGCAATGCCGACGCGGCCCCGACCACACCGCGCAACCGCCTGCACCGGGAAATCAACACAAGGTGGGTGGCACCTTTCGGCAGACCAGACCGAAGATGCGCGACTCAAACTCAAGTCGCTCTATCCCGCAGCATGACACCTATAGCTGGATCGACCACTACTGGTCTAGGATTGGTCGAACGCATCGATTGAACACTCATCAACGACGCCTGCCTGCTTTGTTCTCCCGGGCATCATTCTTGGGCGATGAAATGAAAAGATCTGCCGGAGTCTCCCACGGATCGGCCCGGATGATGCCCTTGAATGGAAGTAGTTTTCCATTGCTGCGATCATATGTTTTGCCGTAGTGATCCATGACCAATTCCAAGTAATCTTCTCGCTCAGAATCGGTCCAGTGTTGAGGAACCTCTTTGCCAAAACGCCACGAGAGTTTCAAGAAGTGAATCTCGTCGAAAGCATCGCCACGGCCAAACTTTTTCCCCTGGAACTCCATTCGGCTCGGGACAAAATTCGTCCCCACGCGTTTCCACTCGCACAGCGTTCGCGAAATCACTCCCAACTGCTTCTGCTCGTTAGATACATGAGAAGTTGATACGGGCAGATATTCTTTGGTAGCATCCATAACCAGCGTGATTGAAGTACCTCGATTTTCGTCGCCCTTGCGCCACCGTGACAGCAATTTACCACCCGGTTGCTCTTCGACGGATAGAAGCTTAGAAGATCTCAAGAACTTATTCTCCATCATGCCTCGTGTCGGGCTCGTGGATCTGAGTTCGCTTGCAAGGCTGATTAGATCTTCAAAGGGATCGACATAGAAGACCTTCCCGACCCTGACGACGCCTGCCGCGGCATCGCGCTTACGCTCTTTCTCGCCATAAGAATAGAGTCGATTCGAGTTGGTTGGCCCGCCGCCAAATCGGACCTGACCCCGACACAGCACCTTTTCGTTCCAAGTCTGTGTTTGGTAATCTCTGCCCAAAGTGCCTGGCAGGTTCAGAAATCCGTTGGCGACGTATTCAAAACGTTTTGCGCGATCTGCGATCTGAATGTAGTACAGTGGATTGACTTGCGGGTCATGCTTCTTGCCGACAAGGTACCGTTCACCCTCGATAAAAAGGCATCGACGTCTTTTTAGCATCGCATCCCGATGCACCGCGAAAGCAGCTAGACCGTCATAGACATTTCCCACCAAACGTTCGTCGACGGATTCGACTTCTCTCGTTGCTCGAGTTTGGCCAACCAGAACGCTTCCGTGGAGCGACAGGATCACTATTGCCAACACCTGCGGAACACATCTCGCGTGGCTCAGATTAACATGCTTTGTCATTTAACACTTCTCCCGATCCCTGCGCACTACAACTTGATGGGAAATCTGTCCTGATAGCAGCCCTACCCGAAACGTATTCTACATACCTTTCGCAGTTGTTGCACTCTTGCCAGAATCCGTTTAAGGCGAGGGAGTCAACAACCCAGACTGCGGGATCACGAGGACTAGGTGATGGAGACACAACGGGTTACTACCGGCGATCAATTGTCTCGTTAGGCGAGCATCTGTCTCATTAATTGAGTTCATTCATTCCGACGTGAGAGCAAGGCAGCGTCGAGAAAACGTGAACCGATGGACTTTCTAGGGGCTATACACTTCTTCACATGGGGCGTTTCCCAAGGTTGGAACAGGATGGCCGTCTTCATAAGGGTTAGGGTCAGCTATGCAGGTCCAATAGTCTCGCGGGTGACCTTCTCGAAAGTCGCAGAAGCAAAAGCCAAACTCATCAACACGAGGTGGGTGGCACCTTACGTTCCCGGGCGGCGGAGGGGATTGCTATGACGCAAGCAGAAATTAGTCGAACTAAACGGCGTGTCAACACAAGGTGGGTGGCACGAATGGCACGAACTTAGGACCTAAGCTGCCGTGGCGTAACGGTTTCGGTTCGGATCACGGGGCTTTTGCATGAGCTTGTATTGTTTGGCGCGACGTTTCAATTCTCTGGGCTCCTGACGCCCTGGTCGGTTTCCCACACGAAGTTCTGAAATCGTTTCAAGTAAGTTTTTCCATTGCTGTTGGGAACGTCCGCCACATAACCTTAGCGACGCGGCGAACTCTTCCAGTGCTTGCATCGCACCGGTGAAGCTTAACCGCGTCGGCGAAAGGCGAAACTTCAATGCGGACGCTATCATCGCCGCCCGAATTAAGTTGTAGCCAATCAAGTGGCAGTGAACTTCTTTGCGAACCATCCTAGGACTTTGGCAACGCAAGTGCTCCATCGTCATCTGGGTCTTCAAGCTGCGGATATGCAGTTCCACCGACCAGCGGCGACCATAGAGCGATGCGAGGTCGTCGGCGGTATACACCTCGGCATCAAGAAGCGTTGTCGCTAAGGTCACTTCGCGCGTGCGGAAACCTTTCTGATGAATCTTGTATCGAAGGTGGCGAACAAGAATGGACTGCGGATACTCCTCATACTCTTGTGCGCTCATCCAAGACGGACGCTGCGGCTTGTGATAGGCGACCAGCTGATCAAGATAGCCTTGCTTCAGACCGCGACGAAAGTCGACCTTTCGCAAGTGATGCACCCGAGCCACAAGGTCTATCTTCTTTATCTCACTGGCAGCCAACAACCAGAAACTCGCGTAATAGCGATCGGCCAGCAAGATTCGCTCCGGTAAGATGTGGTGCAAAATGGTTCGCAGCAGCGCCGTTTCACCGGTTTGCTTTCCCTGATAAGCAGCCATGGCGACATGTTTAACCGCACCGGTCGCCAAGGAGAACACTCCGATCATGCGAGCGATCGGAAATCCACAACCAGGTTTCTGACTGGCCATCTGTGGATACTCTTTTTGATTCTCCGGGGTGTCGGCCATCGTGACGGTCCAGCCGTCAACCATTTCAACGACGCGGCCACACCACAGCCAGGCTTCATCGACAGCTTCTTCGCAACGATTGGCAACGTCATCGAGCAATCGTTCAAACAACGCTTCGGGCAGACGACTTCGCGCCCTGCAAAATGCCGTTGTTTTACCGCTGACCTTTGCGAGCCCCCTTGCGATTCGCCACGCGTTGAATCGTCCAACCGCGTTTTGACAACTCTTGTCGGCGGAGATGACTTGCATGACAAACAGCCACACGGTGACCATCGGATTGTAGATTCGGTCGCGCCATTGATACTCAATTTCTTCGCACAGGCGATGAACGCTTGGGTCGGGACGAAGGAACCGGTAAACCAGGGATGAAGTGGAGTTCAGCCTGTTTTGAAGTTCGGTGGTGGACTCGTTAAGCTCAGTGCGCACGGCAGGGTCTCCTTGAATCGGTATCGATATCACCAACCATTCAGACGGATTCTGCCGTGCTCTTCAATATCTCCCTGGAACGGAAACTGCTCCACCGATTTGCTTGCACTGCCGGTAGTACCAGCAAAACCGCCAGCTCACTACATGTTGTGAATCCCGACTAAGTTCGTGCCATTCCGGATGGACCGGTTTTTTGGTCAGCAACGCGTTTAAGAGCATCTGATAGCATCCCTTGCATGTTTCGCTACATTCTTCTCGATTTACTGCGCAAATGCAATGACAGTAGCACTTCGCAAAGAGCTTTTCTCGCAACTCTCTGAGCTTCATATTTATTGGATTCTTGACAATCGGATGTATGGGTGGAAGGGGAAAGTCCATTTCACAGTTTGCGTGATGAATGATGGGTGAAAAGTTTCCGGTGGGATCGGTTCGGACGAGTGGACTGCAAAAACAGTAGGCGAATAGATGATTTCCGCCCGCATACCCAATCGGATCTCTGGAGCAGAACCGTCCCGCCTTCGGACCGAAAAAGCCCCCCGTCCCCTTTAAGGTTTTCTTGACGAAAAAACTTGACTTCCGGATTGACGGGGGCAACAATCCGGACAACTGGGGGGCAAGCGATGGTTACGGCCCCCGCGTATTGGTTTAGCCTTCCAATCGTTTCGGGGTTGAAGATGACGATGCAGCCGGTAGCCAAGTTGATCTCTTGTGGTCTCGCCTGTGCGAGCCTAACACATTTCTGCAAAGGGGCTTGTGGGTGAATACTCATTCACCGATTTGTCTGAGGCGGAGGCGTCCGCTGTTTTGGGTGGACAACAGCCTTGTCCTCAAGCAGGTTCGCCGGACGTTGTCGCCGGTGACTGCGAGTCAAGCGGAGTCTGCATGGGGCCCTTTCAGCGCTGTGAAGACAAAACGACATGCAGCGGCACTGGCGAATACTCAGAGCCAAACGTCGAAGGCTACAAGTGCGGGCATATCGTCGGACATGGCACGTTTTGTATACTGGGGATCGACAATGAGCCGTGCGTACGTCGTCGCACATGTTATGAAGAGGACTACGTTGGATGCGTGCCGGGCACGATAACCAGCACCGTGTGCGCTCGAAGTAACTGTATCGATGACGTTTAGACGGCTGATGGGTAGGGCACATTCTTCGCTTAGCCAGCGTGTCCAATTTGTAAGCTTGTTTCCTGCCAGTTTTATTTAGCGTCAGGCAAGTCGCAGCCGACTCCGTTCAATGCATTGCGAACTGGGTCTTGCAGGCGGCTTCTGACGGGTGCGATGATGAGCAGAGTTTCTCGCACGGTCGATTGATGGGATGGACCAATGGTCTCAGCGACTCGTTTGATGATTGCGTTCTGGGGCACCCTCGCTCTCGTTGGAATTGCCAGCGCAGACGATAGTGATATTAGAAGTCTACAGGAGCAAATGACTCGGATCGTGGGCCATTGGCCGAAGGGGTCGATCAATTGCGAAGTGCAGGCGGACAACACACGATACAGCGTCCAAGCCGTTTGGGCCGGTAGGGTGTCTGCTCGTGAAATCGTTCCGCTTGGTCCGTCGGGTAAGCCGATGAAGGACGAGAGACTCATTGTGTCATCGGATGGTGTGCGTTATTGTTTTTTTCGTCCCGAGAGACTTAACGCTGTCATCAAGTTCTTGCCTTCAAAGTCGCCACTTCCAATGCGAATGCGAGTTTTGCCACGCGAGAACTGGATCGAAATTCTTGACGGCATTCCCTTTTCGCAGTGGCTGGATAAACAAAGCCGTTCGGGTGTCATCGCGTCCGCTTCCAAGTCGGCGGAAGGCTGGGAGTTGATGCTGGGGGATCCGTCCGATAACGAAAAGCTGCCTCTTCAGGCTTGGTTCAATTCAGATGGTACACCGCGTCAGGTGGGGCACATCGAATCAGAGAATCACCAGGAGAGAAATCGGCTCGACCTTTCCGTGAAGTGGCGCAAAGGCAACGGCGATGATCGGGTTCCCGTTCGTTTTTCGAGAAAACATCATCTTGCGAATGGCGCCGAGTCAAACGACCTGATCATTGAAGTGAAAGATTTTTCAGAAGAGATCCAGGTGCTGTCAGAGTATTTGTCGGTGCCACCGAGAGGGCTTCCGTTTGGGACGCAAATTCGGGCCTTCCCTCGGGCGGTGGGAAAGGTGACTGTCTCGTACATCGGCGGTGATGAAGGTCGAGAACAGTACCTGCTGACCAACAATGCACGATCTGTTGGGCGTCAATCCCGACTGGTAGGCGAGTAGGCGGTACGTATGCCCTATATCACAGATACTTCGATCGAGAGAGTGCGATTCACGCCGGGGCATCCAATGATTCGAACACGTAGCATCACTGCATGCCTTATCATTCTATCGATCTGTGTGCTCCGCTCAGTGCGCGCCGATGACGGGTTCACTGGTAATTGTGGTTCTCGTTGTGTCTACGTCTATTTGCTCTCGCAGGATGAATCGCAGGATCCCTTTCCCCAGTTCGTTCGTCAACGGCCGTGGATGCAGCAAGACAAGTGCTCTCTTGATGATATTTGCACGTACCTTCAAAGCCGTGACGAGCCGGCAAGCCTTGTCCAGTTCGATGCAAACGCGATTCCCCGCTTTGCAGGCCATTTGATTGCGTCCTACGGACACGAGCATTTCGTTCTGATCTCCTCCAATGAGGAAGGAGGTCTCGCTATCACCGATCCTCCGAAACCCACGCGATTGCTAGGAGAGCATGATCGGCTGGAGTTGACGGGCACCGCAGTTCTGATCGGCCAGACACTTGAGCCATCGGGGGTGAAGTCGATTTGGTGGGTGGCTTTGGCCGCGCTGCTGCTAACGATTTATTTTGTTTTCTGGTTCAGACGCCAATAGATCGAGGCATAATTGGTATGGGGCATTTACAGAATGCGTTTATCGTCACAAGCATCAACTTAATTGTCGGATGTGACTCGGTTCGTGAGGTCGCGCCAACGGAGCCAGCGGTAGACACGAGGGATTCATTATGCGAATCCGCAATGCCGTCCTTCGAACGTCCGATCGTTGCGCTGGAAACGTTCGAGCGAGCCAACACGCCCATCAGCCACGTCTCTGAATTGCAGTGCGACTCCGACGACCTCGAGACTCTTTCCCGTATCGACACGTCGTATGGCTGCACGGAGATATCTTATGACGTCGCAGAGTTCGCCGATGGGAGGCTTCCGGTCAGGCTCAGCCTGTCGCGAAACGAGCCCACCGATTCGATCGTGCTGATCTCTGCAATGGATGAGTTCGGCGCAACAATGTGCACTCAGGAACTGGTGTATTCGGTAACGTCGACCTGCAACGCTGAGTTGGAGGAAACCAGTCTCGGTTTGATCCCTCCGGACGCGACGGCAAGCACGATTTGCACACTGTCGTTTGACACTCCGGATGATCGAGTGCCCTACCGGATCGTGGTGATCCTGAAAGACATTCAAACGGCCGCCGACGTTCAAGTGAACGTGAATGAAGTGTCTTCAAATGACTTGGAGGACACGCACGTGATTGAAGTGATCCCCGGCAACAGCCGGGGCGAGCAACTCTGTACGGTCCGATTTCTTTCGGAAGACGAGGAACGGATCTGCAAAGACCTAGTCTTAAATTGGTCGTTCGGTGGCAAAGGCTGGATCGATCCTCCATCGGTCACTCTGGGGTCAGGAACGACCCGGAAGGAGTTTGTGGCATCGCTCCCGGGTGAAGAGGCGGAGGAAGAGCGAGTTGGGGTTGAGAGCGTCACCGGACAAGGAGTTGACGTTCTGGACTGGGAATGCAAGCACCTGACCGACGATCTGTTTGAATTGAGTGTGGAGATGACGGCAGGCGATGCTGATGCTTCTCACGACCGTCGCCTCGGAATCGAGACCGAGTCGGGACAACGATTGGCTGTGACTGCCAAGAGGCCTGAGTGATGGCACGCTCCTGGCATCATGCCTCAGGAAACCGGACAGCGAATGCGTCACGGCATGGGTTCACGTTGATCGAACTCCTGTGCGTGATTGTGGTATCTGCGATCGTGATGTCGCTGCTACTGTCCGCTGTGCAATCAAGCCGTGAATCGTCCCGGCGGGTCGAGTGCGTCAGCAATCTTCGTCAAATCGGTGTTGCGACACAGTCGAGTGTCGCCAAGACCGGGGTCTTTCCACACTTCGGAATCATCGACAAAGACCTACGGGGTCCCTGGGTGCAGCTGTCGCAGGATCTGGAGATCATGCTCGCTGGTCTTGGCACGTTCGAACCTTCGCATGAGCCACCGTTCATGTTCCAGAAGAACATTCCTGCGGTGCTCACGTGTCCTTCAGATGGCGGGTTGGGCGCATCGTATCGCTTCAGTTTCGGAACATCGATCACTGCCCAGCCTACCCTCAAGGAGTTCATCAAGGATGCAGGCGACGGAATCGCGCTGTCATGGGACAAGGCCCGGAGGCCTCGCGATGTTCGCGACGGTCTCTCGAACACAACGCTTGTCGCTGAACGCCTTTCCGGAGCGGGGAGCCGACAGGTGCGGAGGTCCATTCTGGGAGCCCCATTCCTGAATCGCATTCGGAAGCCTGGCGCCAGTGGCTACACCTCTGAAGCTGTTTTGATGGAGCGTTTGTGGGAGTCCGGGCATCTTGCCTTCGATTATGGAGGAGTCGATTGGCCGTCGCGACTCCTTCAGGCGGTGGGATTCAACCATATCTTGCCGCCGATGACCCCCTACGCCGCGACCTTCAACGAGGGCGTCAACCCGATTTACGCCAACTATGCGATCCTCCCGGCCACGAGCGCCCACAGTGGCGGTGTCAATCAACTGTTGGCCGATGGCTCGGTCCAATTCGTCACGTCGAAGATCGATGCGACCGTTTGGTTGCAATTCGGTAGCGTGGGGGAATGAAGCTTGTAGATGGCACGCCTCCTCGCAGCCCCCCCAATTTGAAACCGCAAAGGGGACGGGGGCAGTTTTTCCATTTGAGAGGAGCGACGCGGTGATGTCCGAAACGTCGATGGGGCGGTTTTGCCGACGGTGGTTCTATTGCTGGCTGGTCGCCAGTGTCAGTCTGTTTTTCGTCGGAGCCGCGTTTCACTTTTTGATCCCCGTCTTTGCGCCGCATGTGCCGGAAGCGTTTGAGAACACTCACCTTTTTCGACCATGGTCAGGCTGGACATCGGCCTACATGGCGATTCACCCGCTGATCTTTGCAGTGGTTTTTTCCGCGTTCTTTTTGGGGCTGCGCGACAGAACGGCGTTTCCGGCGGGGGTTCGCGGAGGTGCGTTGTACGGGATCGGCGTTTTCGTGGTGGGCAGCCTGCCGGTTTTTCTGCTGGTCTACGCCGCCATGGCTATGACGACCGAGATCGCGGTCCTTTGGACTGTGCAAAACGCGATGCAATATCTGATCGCCGGCGCGGCGATGGGCAGCGTGGCCGACGGAGTTCATATTCAGGCGGCCGTCAAGCTTCCGGCACCAGCGAATCGCGTCTGGGATCTACTGTTGCGGAAGGATACGTTCCTTGAGATCACGCGAGGCATGATGGCGTACGAGAATACAGGCAGTTGGCCGGAGACCCTGTTTTCACCGGACACAACCTTGACGACTCGCGTGCGTCCCTTCGGTATCGGTCCCGCTTCGCGGCATGAAGTACGCGTCGTGCAGGTGGACGCATCCCAGCAGGTGATCCAAACCGACGAGTCGGGAGGCCTTGTTACGACCTGGCAACACACCATGCGGATCGAATCGCTATCGGATCAGCGATGCCGATACATCGATCGCATCTTTTTGCACGCCGGCATCATCACTCCAGCGATAGGACTGTTTGCGATGGTGTTCTATCGCTATCGCCAGCACCGTTGGAAACGCTTATTGCGGAGGAGCGTTTAATAGTCAGGCCATCTGTAAAAGGCAGGCCAAGCAGTGGCGGTGGTCAGGTCCTGAATGCTGGCGCATCCAGCTACCGGTGGTGGTGGTGAGGGCAGGGGCCTGAATGCTGGGGCATCCAGCTACGGGCGGCGGCGGTGAGGGTAGGGCGTCTGAATGCTGGCGCATCCAGCTACGGTTGAGAGCGGGGTGGCTGGACATCCGGCTAACATCATCACATGCGACCTACACCCGACCCGGTCGGCCCGGGACAAGAATCCGTTTGGGACTATCCGCGACCACCGGCACTGCAGCCCGCCGGGCATCGGTTGAGGATTGTTCATGCCGGCCAAACCATCGCCGAAACAACGCAAGGTTTCCGCGTTCTGGAAACCAGCCATCCGCCGACCTACTATTTCCCGCCGGGCGATTGCCGACTGGACTGGATGCATCCCGCCGGCGGTGGTTCGTTTTGCGAATGGAAAGGCCCGGCAAGCTATCTGGATCTTGAAATGCCGGGCGGAATAAGCGTGCCAATGGTCGCTTGGTTCTATGCGGATCCGACGAAGCGTTTCGCACCCATCGCTAGGTTCCTGGCCTTCTATGCGAACAAGGTCGATGCGTGTTACGTCGGCGATTGGCAGGCGACGCCTCAGCCGGGCGGTTTCTATGGCGGATGGGTGACACCGAATTTGGCGGGTCCGTTTAAGGGTGGGCCGGGTTCGATGGGTTGGTGAGGTGGAGGCCTGAATGCCGGCGCATCCAGCTACGGGTGGAGGCGGCGAGGGTTTAGTGGTCGCAGATTTTGTCAGGCGTGGTGGTGAAGCCGCCGTCGGTCGGGGTCAGCTTGCCGCGTTGGTCCAGGAAGACGACCAGTTCGGCGGCCGTCATGCCGCTGGCGCTGCAGGTACAAAAGCGAGCCGTGACGCCGAATCGTTCAATGACCGCGGTCTGCAGCGAATCGGCGTCGTAGGCTTGTCCGCTTTCGACCATCATTCGCATGACTTCGTGACCATGGATCTCGGGCTGGTCACTGGAAACAGGATCCACGGTGGGCAGTTTGCCGTCGTCCGATCGGCCGTTCGGGTTGGATGTGTCCATCGGATGGATGCCTTGTGCTGAATGGGTTGCCTATTGAACCAGACTGAGATCGGCCGCCGCATAGGCGATCAGAAAACTGGCTTCTTCGTCCGCGAATTTTACCTTCACACTACGTTTTGGTCCTCGGCCACTGACCGCGACAATCGTTCCTTGGCCGTAACTTGGATGCGAGACCACGGCGCCTTCGCGGTAGGCTCCGGGCGGAGTCGCGCCGGCGGCCATCAGGTCGGCTGCTGTTTTCAGCCCACCTGCAATGGAGACTTTGGCTTTTCCGCGCTTGGCGGTTCGCCGATACGACGATTCAGTGGCGACGGCTTCGCGCACGACATCGTCATCACCCTCGTGATCGGGCAACTGGCAAACATCTTCATCGGTGATGACGGGTGGTTGCACCTGAGACGTCTGGTCATCGGATGCCGTTGCATCATCGCCGACTTGGATCGCGGGCAGATCCCAGCTGTCGGGATAGCCGCCGTCGCTGTATTCGTTTTCGAAGAAGTCACGATCGACGGACGATTCGACCAGACGCATGTCTTCGCGTGGCAGTTCGGTCAAGAAGGCACTAGCCACCACCGGTCGCATGTCTCCCCGGATGCTACGCCGTTTACAGTGGCTGAGTTGCAGCCACTGTTTGGCGCGCGTGATTCCGACGAACAACAACCGTCGTTCTTCCTCGTACTGGGCTTCGGTTTCGCGAGACCGGCGGTGGGGCAACAGTTCGTCTTCGACCGCGATGATGAAGACGCGAGGAAACTCCAATCCCTTGGCCGCGTGCAGCGTCATCAACGTCACCCGATCATCGGATTCTTTGAACGCGTCGACGTCCGAAACGAGGGCCACCTGTTCCAGGAATAATTCCAATGAACCTTCGTCGGGATGCTGAAGATCAAACTCCACCGCCGCGTTGATCAATTCGTCGACGTTGGCAACCGGATTGTTGGTTGTGCTTTCGACGCTGGTCCGTTCCAGGTAATCGTTGAACTGAGTCTCTTCGACCAAATATCGCAGCAGGTCTTCCAGCGTCGCGGTCGCTTTGACTCGCAGACGGTCGTACAGACGCACGAAGTTCAGCACCATTGAAGCGGAACGCTTTGGCAGCGATTCGATCTCGTCGGCACGTCGGGCGGCTTCCAACATTGGAATGCCCAGCCGATCGGCATGCTGTTGGATTCGTGCGATCGTTTTCGCGCCGATTCCACGCGTTGGTGTGTTGATCACCCGCAGCA
The DNA here is from genome assembly GCF_007752935.1 of Crateriforma conspicua. Classification (NCBI taxonomy): domain Bacteria; kingdom Pseudomonadati; phylum Planctomycetota; class Planctomycetia; order Pirellulales; family Pirellulaceae; genus Crateriforma; species Crateriforma conspicua. The sequence continues at coordinate 4,307,822 of NZ_CP036319.1, forward strand.
AGGCGACGTCGTGATTGGGGTTGTTGATCAGATGCAGATACGCCAACAGATCCTTGATTTCTTTGCGCTGATAAAACTCCAACCCGTTGACGATCTGGTAGGGCAAGCCCCGCTTTCGCATCGCATGTTCCAGCGATCGGGTCAGCGCGTTCATTCGGCAGAACACAGCGAAATCGCGCGGCCGCAAGCCTTCGTTGTGAATCGCATCCAGTATTTGGTCCGCGATGTCGTCGGCTTCTTCGTAACCGTCTTCGTAAATCCGCAGAACGACCGGATCGCCTTCGGGGTGATCGGTGAACAATTCCTTGTGCTTGCGTCGACGGTTGAAGCGGATCAGTTGGTCGGCGACACGCAAGATGTTCGGGGTGCTGCGATAGTTCTGTTCCAGCCGAACGGTGGTGACGTTGGGATAGTCTTTTTCGAAGTCCAGGATGTTATTCAAATCCGCGCCGCGCCAACCGTAGATCGACTGGTCGGGATCGCCGGTGACGGCCAAGTTCGGCTGTTGGATCGACAAAGCGCGGACGATGGCGTATTGGGCCAAGTTGGTGTCTTGGTATTCGTCGACCATGATGTAGCGATAGTGCTGGTCCAGGCTGCTGCGGACGTCGGGGTTTTCACGCAGCAATCTTGCAAAATGGAACAGCAGGTCATCAAAGTCGACCGCGTTTGACGTCAACAGTTGTTGCTGATAGACCGGATAGACGCGTGCGGCGATTGCATCGCGGGCGGTCATCGATGACGCGTCGGTCATCATTTCCGGCGGGATCAACCGGTTCTTGGCATGGCTGATCGACGCGGCGATCTGTTCGGGCGACGTGTGGGTCGTGCTGACGCCGGCGGCTTCGATGGCCCGCTTCATCGCCTGTTTTGAATCCGACGTGTCATAGATCGAATAGTTTTCCGACAGCCCCACCATCGATGCATAGCGACGCAGCTGTTGAGCACAAAATCGGTGAAACGTCCCCATCCAAACCGGCCGTCCGGGCGCAAGACCTTGCACCCGAGTCCGCATTTCGTCGGCCGCCTTATTGGTGAACGTCAGCGCCAAGATTTGGTGGGCGTCGATTCCGTGGTGCAGCAGGTTGGCGATGCGGTGGGTGACCACACGGGTCTTACCACTGCCCGGTCCGGCCAGAATCAGCAAGGGACCGTCGATGTGCTGGACCGCTTCGCGTTGGGGCGGGGTCAGGTCTCGGAGAATCGCATCCATGGCCGAGGCGTTGCCAAACGTTGAAGTCATCGAATCAGAATCGGCGTGCCGGTCCGCCCGGATCCCGTGACAGGAATCCAGATCACGGCGGCCCGCCGGTACCTGAACAAGTTTAACGTTTGCCCCAGATCCTGTCCCACCGCTTGAGCGGGGTGAACAGGACGCCGACCGCAAAATTTGCGTTGAATCGATCTGCGTTGACGACCAAAAACGGGCCGGCTTGTCGATGGGATGGTGGCCAATCAAAAAAAGCCCGAACCGTTGCCGGTTCGGGCTGTTCGCAAACTTTCGGTCAGAAAGTGGTCAGATCGCTGTGTGCGAGGCCTTACAGGTTGGGTGTCGTGTAAGGTTCGACGTCGCCGACCATGTGGAAGTGGTTATGGTCGATGTAGACCACTTCGATTGCTTCGCGGTCATGCAGCGTGTGCGGGACCGGGTAGCCGACGGTGGTCTTTTCGTCGAAGTAGACCGTGCACTTGTAGTGGGCGTGGTGCAGTTGGGCCGGTCCGATCAAAGGATAGAAACGCGGCGGATCGACGTAGTCGGCGATCTTTTCCTTGATGATGCGAACGTCGTTGCGTTGCTTTTCCCAAACGAACGGGATGCCGCCTTCGATCGGGCGAGCCTTTTCCAGGGCGTGGATGATTTCATCATCGCTGGGCGGATCCAACGCGACCGGGGGTCCACCGGAGGTGGTCGGTCCCAGGATCGGCACCCGGCCGTATCGTTCGTGTTGCTCGAACTTGTCTTCCTGTTTGTGTTGGAAGTACGGGCTGACGGGCAGTGGCCAGCCGACAAAGCCGAGATTGTAATTGTGCGAAACACCGTAACAGCCGGTGGACGAAACGATCACGACCGCCATGGCGGTGAGCGTCCAGTGGCGTACACGCAGGCGAAGTGTGTCATTCGACATCGCCGCTCCTTCGACGCTTCTCGTGGTCTGATTCATGCTGGTCATCCGAGCAACCTTCCGTAATTTCTTGACCGTATCGCCGCCGCTGCGTTGGGATCGAAAAGACCTAAACGCACGATCTGATCGGCGGTTTGCGTAGTGTACTTATCGTGTGAACTTAGAACGATCTTGCGGGTAATTCGGAAAATCCGAAGCAAAAGGATCGCAAGGACAGGTGCCGCTGACTGGATCCAAGGCATCGGGACCGGGCGACTGGGTCCCCGAGCAACGACGGACGAGATGATCGGCGCGGCAAAGGGGAGCCCCACTCGAGTCTTCTTGGGTAACCGTCGCCTGATTCCCCGTGCCCCATTTCCTGCCCAGTCCCCTGTGATCTATTGCCTTTGCCCTGTCACCTGTGACCCGTTTACACGCCGCCCGCGACGCCGGCACGAAAAAACGCCCGTCCGTCTGTGATTCACAAACGAACGGGCGTGTCGATTCAGAACATGGCGGAACCGCCGGTGCGGTCAGAGCCGGTTCAGCCGATCGGTCCTGCGTTTTGGTCTCAGGGCTTAGCGATCGGTGAAGTCCAGGTACCACCAGCCGTCATCCCATTCCAGGCTGACCTTACGCCATCCCAGCGGAACTTGCGGATAGGGGTAGAAGGGGCCGATGTACGGGAACGCCGAAGGGCTGTACTGCTGCGGATAGGTCACCGCGGCGTAGTTCGGGTAAGCGGCGTAACCTGGCCAAGCGTAGTTGGGCAGGTAGGGCTGGTCATAGCGAGGAGCCGCGGCACCTTGGTAGCCGTTCATCGGCACCGGTTGGCCCATGACGGGAGCGCCCATCACGGTGCTGGCCGGAGCCGCCTGGGTTTGTTGCATCGCGCCGCCGCTGCGGTACGGAGCCGCCTTGACGGGGACTTGCATCGGTGAGCTGGCCGGACGCAGGTTCATCTTTTGCAGGTTCGAAACCGGTTGGACCGGCGATTCCAGCAATTCGATCGACGATTTGACGTCTTGGACGCCGGCGACGCTGCGGACGACATCCAAGATGGTGTCGCGTTGCTGGGCGTTGCGAGCCTTGCCTTTGACGGTGACAACACCGTCTTGGGTCGAAACGTCGACGCCGAAGCCCTTCAGTTGACCGCGGCTTTGGGCTTGGCCCAGTGCAGCGATGACTTCTTGGGTCAGGTCGACCACGGGCTGAGCAATCGGTTGTTCGAGCGGCTCGGCGGCGGCGGTCGGCATCACGGTGCCGGGCATGACTTCGGCGGCTTGCTCGGGCACGGCAACCGGTTCAGGCACAGCGACCGGGTCGGGGGTCGTGTCCTTTTGCAGCTTGGCGGCCGTTTGAGCCAAAGCTTCGCGGAAGCTGAAACCTTCGTCGACCTTGGCCACGGCGGCCTTGGGGCGAACGACGGTGGTGGCTTCCACGGTCACTTCGTCGACGACATTTTCAATGCCTTCGATGCCTTTGACGCTTTGCAGAACCAGCTGTTTTTGTTCTTGGCCGGACACGTTGCCGCGGAACAGCACGACGCCGTTATCGACCTTCATGTCCAGCGTGAAATCCTTCAGCTGGCCAGAATCGCGGCCTTCACGCAGCCGCTGGATGACTTGTTCAGCGATTTCGCGGTCACCGGCCAGGCCGGTTGACTGCCAAACGCCCGTGGATCCGAACGCAGCGATTGTCGCCAGCGCCAATCCAAAATATTTCCGTCGCATGGAATGCCTCCCTACAGTCCTGAATCGCTCCGGTATGTCAATGCTGGAAAGCCGAGCCGCTCCGTGCGGTCGTGGGTTCACGCAATCATTTTTGGCGACTGCACCATTCCAGCGGTCAGTTCAGACCGGTGTTATGGTCTGTTTCGGTTCTGACGAAGCACTGGTGGTAGGTTTTTTCCGATTTTGACCGTGATTCCTGTGATTTGGATTGCTCGGGTGTCAAAGTTTGACGGCGTGGGAAGCTGATCCTGCTGGGAAACCTGTCACCACAGCGGTCGGCCCATCACCCCTGACGCATGCCGCGAACGACCGCACCGATGGCCACGATCGCGCCGGCGGCGGGAATCATCACCAAAGCCAAGCGTGGCTGTGCGGCGATCGCGGCCAGAATCCCCAAACCGGCCATCAACGCCACCGGCGGAAACCAACGGGCGGGTCGGCGGAGCGAGTCCCAGGCCAGCCAAACGGCCGCAAAGACCAGTCCGATGCGGAAACACGCGGCTCCGAAAAACTGGCCACCGGCGGCGGTTTCACTTTGGCGGACCACCACGGCGACGACGAACAGAATGACCGCGATCAACAGCACCGCATGACGCATCCAATCGATCCCGCCGGATCGGCGGGCGGTGGACGACGGGGGCGATTTCGATCGATCAGTCATGGCGGCCATTCTAACGGCCGCCGGAAAAATCGAAACTTCCGGCCCACCGCGGGGCGGCTTTTGGATCACGGATCCGTTCGATGGATTGACGCATCCGGACCATCGGGCGGTACAATCGCGGTTTGCGGTCGCCGCCCCTTTGGTGCGGACGATCGTGGCCGGCCAGTTTGCGACCACTCATTTGCCCATGCTGCTTGATCTACAGTCGACCGACGACATCCGGGACATGGTCCATCGGACCGTCCAGGCTTTGGTCGAAGGTCAGGTGGTCGGGTTCCCGACGGAGACCGTTTACGCCTTGGCCGCTCATTCGCTAAGGCCCGATGCGGTCGCCAAGTTGATGCAGATTCAATCCGACTGGGGATCGACGCCGATTTTGTCGGTCCGCAGCGGCGAGGCGGCGGAAGACTTTCTGCACGGATCGTCGCCCATCGTCCGGCGGTTGTCGCGGCGATGTTGGCCGGGACCGCTGATCTTGCGGACCCAGTGTGACTGGAAACAATCGGCGGCGTCACGCTTGCCCGCCGAAACCATGCGTGCGGTGTGCGGCGGAGACGACCAGATCGCCTTTCGCGTGGTGGACCAACGTGTCTTGGGACAAGTCCATCGTTACTTGGCCGCGCCGCTGGTTTTGGCCACGGCCGAAACGCTGCCGGAAACCGAGACCGGCGACCCGTGCAGCGATCCGGTGGACGCATCGGGAACCGCGTTTCCCACGAATGCCAAGTCGATTGCACGTCGCTGTGGTGATTCGGTGCCACTGCTGCTAGATGACGGTCCGACTCGTTATGGTGGTTGCTGTAGCGTGGTCCAAGTGAAGGATCACCACTGGCAACTGATCCGCCAAGGAGTCATCGAGCGCGACGCCATGAGTCAATTTGTCAAACCCGTGATCGCCCTGGTCTGTACCGGCAATACGTGCCGCAGCCCGATGGCCGAAGTCCTGCTGCGACATCTGGTCCAGCAACGTTACGGCAGCGACGACTTGGTTCAAATCGTGTCCGCCGGCGTGGCCGCGGGAATGGGCAGTGCCGCCAGCCCACAAGCGGTGGAAGTCATGTCCGATCGCGGGCTGGACCTGACCGAACACGGCAGCCGCATGCTGGATGATGCCTTGGTGGCGTCGGCCGACCTGATTTTGACCATGACGCGAGGCCATCGTTCGGCGATTTTGGCCGCATGGCCGGATCTGCACGACCGTGTCCACACCCTGCGCCGGGACGGCGGTGACATTGCCGATCCGGTCGGCATGCCCGTGGAATGCTATGTGCAATGTGCCGACCAGATCCAACAGGAACTGTCGGCTTGGCTGGATGCACTGGGCGATGACTTTTTTCCGGTCGAAGCGAAGACATAAGGAATCATCCGATGATGAAGGTCTGTATCGCCAGCGATCACCGGGGCTATCACATCAAGGCACGCTTGGCCCAGGCGTTGGCCCAAAACGGCTTTGACGTGTCCGACGAAGGCACCGACAGCGATGAACCGGTCGATTACCCCGATTACGCCAAGATCGTTGCGGGCAAAGTCAGTCGACACGAAGCGGAACGTGGCATCTTGATCTGTGGCACCGGCATCGGCACGTGCATCGTTGCCAACAAGTTTCCCGGCGTCCGCGCGGCATCCTGTTACGACGAAGTCTTGGTGGAAATCAGCCGACGTCACAACAACGTCAACGTGCTGTGCTTGCCCGGTGATCTGATCGGTGACCGCCAAATCGATGACTTGGTGCTGAAGTGGTTGGCCACGGAGTTTGACGGTGGCCGTCACGAAAACCGGTTGAAGAAGATCGTCGACATCGAAAACTCGCCGAACTTGGCCGACGCGTGAGCCCCGCTGCGACGAAATCATCCGACAACGCCGCCGATCCGTCGTCGTTGCGTTCGCCGCTGTCCCAGTGGTCCGACTTGATCGGCAAAGCCCACTTGGCCGACTGGTTCGCCCACGCCATCGGTGCCGGCAAGCTGACCGGCAGTCTGTTGTTCGTGGGCCCGCACGGCGTCGGCAAGCGATCGGTCGCGATGCTGTTGGCTCGCACGTTGCTTTGTGAAACTCGCGCGCCGGCCGACATGCAACCGTGCGGATCGTGCCCGGCGTGCCAACAAGTGGTCGCACAAACGCACCCGGACTTGATCACGATCGGCAAGCCCAACGACCGGGCGTTCATTCCGCTGGATCTGTTGATCGGTCCGCCCGATGCACGGATGAGCGAAGGGTTTTGTCGTGACATTCGTTTGCGGCCGTCGCGTGGAAAACGCAAAGTCGCCATCCTGCGTGACGCCGATTTTCTGAACGAAGAAGGCGCCAATTGTCTGTTGAAAACCCTGGAAGAACCGCCGCCCGGGTCGCTGGTGATTCTGATCGGGACCAGCGAACAACGACAACTGCCCACCATCCGGTCGCGATGCCGCGTCATCCGGTTTTCACCCCCCTCGGGCCCCGATGCCGCCGATTTGCTGCGTCGCGGCCACGGTGTCACCGAAACCAGCAACGACAAAATTGCCGATGCCGTGGCGATGTCGGCCGGCGACATGACCGTTGCGGCACGACTGTTGACCGACGGCCAAGATCAATGGCAAACGGCTTTTTTGAACTTGTTGTCCCAGCCCAACTTGGATCCCGTCGCGATCGCCAAAGCCATCACCAGTCGCGTGGACGATGCCGGCAAAGAAGCATCCAAGCGTCGCGACGCCCTGCGTGATGTATTGTCGATGGCCATTCAGCATTTCCGTCGCCAGCTTCGGCAAACCGCATCCCAGGCGACCGCCGCGACGGTGCCGGCCGGATCGAAGTTATTGCTGTCCCGCGTCGACCGGTGTGTGCGGGCGATTCGCGAAGTCGATCGCAGTGCGAATCAGTCCACGCTGATCGAATGCTTGGCCGGCGACCTTGCCCAGGGCCGCACCGGAGACCGCGGGGCGATCGGATCCTAGCGGGAAAACCGACGAATCGGACCTGCGTCGATCCGCGCCCGTTTTCTGTCTTGGTCCGTCGGCGGGCTTCTGGTAATTTCCCCGTCACGTCGTTGGAAACGACATCAACAGACGGGTCAAATGGAATTGGTTCCCGTCGGCTCGGTCAAACGTGCTCGAAAGGAGTTCGAGGGTGGATACGAAACAGGAATCTCTGGCCGTTCACATTCGTTGGATGATTCGTCGCGACATGCCGGCGGTGCTGGAGACGGAGACACGATCCTTCGAATTTGCGTGGACCGAAGAGGACTTTATCCGTTGCCTGCGTCAACGCAATTGCATCGGGATGGTCGCGGAGATTGAAGACCGCGTGGCGGGCTTCATGATCTATGAACTGCACAAGAATCGGTTGCACATTTTGAATTTTGCGGTGCATCCGGAATTTCGCCGTCGTGGCTTGGGTCACGCGATGATCGGCAAGTTGTTGGGCAAGCTTTCACATGAACGGCGAAACCGGATCATGTTGGAAGTCCGCGAAACCAACTTGGAAGCCCAGCTGTTCTTCAAGAGTGTCGGGTTCCGTGCGATCAGCGTCCTGCGTGACTTCTATGATGACGCTGCCGAAGACGCTTACCTGATGCAGTATCGGTACCAACCGACCGCGGAAGAATTGGCCCAACCGCACAATCGCATCTCACGACTGGCCGGCTGATCCGCGCTTGCGGACCGTCCCTCAAAACGAATCAACAAAAACGCCATGGCAGAATCTGCGATGGCGTTTTTTCGTTGGCTGTGGTCAATCGTCCCATCATCGATTGCCGTGGGCGTTCGGCGTGGGCATCTTCGCGACTTGTCACTAAGCTTGCGGGGAACGCCTTGAAGTGCTGCTGCTATGTATCAATCCACCCGGCAATTCGCCCATCCCCACTGCGTCGTTTGTGGCGCCGATTCCTCCGGCGGCTTGGGCATCCAATTTCGTCCCGTCAGCGAAACCGCGGTCGAAGCCATCGTGCAGTGTGACGAACGTTGGCAAGGGTATCCGGACATGCTGCACGGCGGAGTGATCTGCATGATGCTTGATGGTGTGATGACCAATTGCATCTTTGCCACTGGGGTCACGGCCGTCACCGCCGACATGAACGTGCGGTTCTTGCATCCGGTCGCCTCGTCCGGATCGATTATCTTGAAAGCGAACATCAGCGATTCGTCTTCCATGCTGTACTACCTGGAAGCCGAATTGATCCAGGACGGAAAGACGAAGGCTCGCGCGACGGCACGGTTTGTCAAACGTGCGACGAAAGTGGATCCGACCGCTGATCGACCGAAACAGCGATGAACATCGAAGTCACGGTCTTGGCGGAAAACACGGTTCGTGGGCGTCAATTGTTGGCCGAACACGGTTGGGCCTGTTATCTGCGGTGCGGCAACGACGGCTTGCTATGGGACACCGGCCAAGGCATGGCCATCGCCCACAACGCCCGCGAACTTGGCCTGCCACTGTCTCAGGTGCAAACGGTTGTTTTAAGCCACGGCCACTACGACCACACCAGCGGACTGGCGGAAGTTTGGGATGCCAACCGAGACGTTCGGGTCATCGGACATTCCGCTTGCACCGGACCAAAGTTTCGACGATTGGCTGATGGCTCGGTCCGCGACGTGGGCATGAAGACGTCGATCCGCGATGGTCTGATTTCAATCCAAAATCGCTGGGATCCCTGTGACGTCTCGCGTTGCATTATCGGGCCGCTGTGGACGACCGGTCCGGTCCCACGCATCACCGACTTCGAAGACACCGGCGGCGATTTCTATCTGGATGATGCCTGTCAGACCGTCGACCCGATCGTCGATGACCAAGCCTTATTCTTTGACACCGCCGCGGGCATCGTCGTACTGTTGGGTTGTGCCCACGCTGGTGTGATCAACACGCTGATGCACATCCGCCAATTGCGTCCAAATCGTCCGATCGACACGGTCATCGGCGGCATGCATTTGGGATCGGCAACACAAGATCGCATCCGCCAAACGATTCGCGGCTTGACGGACTTGGGCGTTCAGCGTGTCGCGCCGTCGCATTGCACGGGATTTAGCGCCGCGGCGGAAATGCGTGCGGCCTTCGGCGATCGATGCGAAGAAACTCACGTGGGAAAACGTGGGTTGTTTTCGGCGCCAGATTCAATGCTGGTCTAACGTCGGTGCCGTACCCAAGCGACGAAATCACGAATGCGATCGTGTGACAGCAGCGCTTGCACCGTCCCGTAGTTGCGCCCCAATTCTTTTTCGCTGGGCACGAACCGGTGAACGGCTGAATGACAGTCGCGGCACAGCGGAATCGTTTGCTGCATTTGTTGGCGAGTGAACCGTTTTTTGAACCACTTGTTGCTGTGACAGCGACGTGGAATCAAATGATGACGCGTGGTTCCCTTGCGAGTGATCCGTCGACACAATTGGCATTGATCGGGAAGCAACGCCGGCGATTCGGGACCGCAGGTCGGGCCCGACGGGTCGGTGTCGTTTTCGGATCCGGTCGTCATGGTTGGTTTCTCCGATCTTCACGAACGACTGTACCGGCGCGACAACGTGCCGTCATCGGCCGACCGCACTTCGTTTTCGCTGTCCGTAAAGATCCTGATGCTGACCGAACTTTCGATCCAAGAGATTTTGATGCTCGCCATTGGTGCGGCGGGTATCGGGGTCAGCAAGTCGGGATTTCCCGGCATCAGCATGCTGCACGTCGTGTTGTATGCGTTCGTCTTTGGCGCGAAAGATTCCACCGGCGTGCTGTTGCCGATGCTGGTGGTCGGCGACTGTTGTGCGATCTACTTTTTCGGACGCAAAGCGGTCTGGCATCAAGTCCGCCGCCTGTTGCCGCCGACGCTGGTCGGAATCCTGATCGGATGGCAATTGATGGATCGCTTGAATGAGGATCTGTTTCGCGTTCTGGTCGGGTTCATCATCCTGGCGTTGACGATCGTTCAAGTGGTTCGCATGTGGCGTCCGACTTGGTTCGACCAAGTCCCTCACCAACGCTGGTTTGCGGTGTTGCTGGGCCTGCTGGCCGGGTTGACGACGATGATGGCCAACGCCGCCGGCCCCGTGGTGGCGTTGTATCTGTTAGCGGTCAGTTTGCCCAAATGGGAATTGATCGGCACCACGGCCTGGCTGTTCTTGGTGTTGAACCTATTGAAGTTGCCACTGAGTTTTCAGTTGGGCTTGATCACCCCATCCACGTTGGCGGTTGGTGCCGCATTTGCCATCGCGATTCCGCTGGGCATCTTGAGCGGACGGTGGCTTGTGTCGCGAGTCTCCCAGAAACTTTTCAACGGCATCCTGCTGGCGTTCACCGGGATCGCCGCGTTGCGATTGATCGGACTGTTTTAGCCGACGCGACGCATGCCTATTCATAGAGGCGCGGCGTCATCGGGTCGCACAAAACGGGCCCGATTCAGACGGCTATAATTCAGCGGACAGACTTTTCCATTCATCCGCGATCGCCCGGGAACCACTTCTGATGGCCGACAACCGACGACAATTCCTCGCCTCCACCGCATCCGCCGCTGCTGCAACCGCCGCGATGGTTCACACGTCCCCGATCGCTCGAGCGGCGGACGGTTCGAAATTGAAAGCCGTCGTTCTTGGGGTGGGCTGGTACGGCATGGTGGATGCCAAAGCGGCGCTGAAGGTGGGTGGCGTGGACATCGCGGGAATCTGTGATGTCGATAGCGAACACCTGGAACAATCGGCCGCGGAACTGAACAAGCTGCAGGGTCATCGGCCGCAAACGTTTGCTGATCACAACGAAATGCTGGACAAGGTGGATCCCGACATTGCGATCATCGGAACGCCGCCGCATTGGCATTCGCTGCAACTGATCGATTGTCTGAATCGTGGCATCGACGTCTATTGCGAAAAACCACTGACGTACGATGTCCGCGAAGGACAGGCGTTGGTCAAAGCCGTCAATGACAGCGGTCGCGTCGTTCAAGTCGGTTTTCAACGTCGTCAAAGCCAAGCGTTCGCCGAAGTAAAACAGTTCGTCGAATCGGGCAAGGCCGGCCGGATCGTTCAAGCCGATGTTCAGATCCACTATAAGGCTGGTACCAAAGACGCCGCGCCACAGAATCCGCCGTCGTCGCTGGATTGGGATCGTTGGTGTGGACCGGCACCGAAGATTGCTTACAGCCCTCAAGTCGGTCATAAGAGTTGGCGTTTGGAAAAGACCACCGGCCATGGGCACTTGGTCGACTGGGGCATCCACAACATCGATGCGACCCGGATGATGATGAACCTGGATCTGCCGACTCGCATCACGGCCGATGGTGGTATCTATCAATACGACGGCATCATCACGACACCCGACACGCTGTCGGTCCACTTCGAATTTGATTCGATGCCGGTCGTTTGGCGGCACCGACTGTGGGGCGCCACAGAAGCCGATCCTCAATACAAGAATGGTGTGTTCTTGTTCGGCGAAGATGCCACCATTTTCACCAGCGATCGCCAGTGGATGTTGATCCCCAAGAACAACAAGGGCGACATCGAAGTCCACGACGCACCGGTCGATTTGGGCGGCAAACACATGGCGAATTTCTTGGCCGCCGTACGAGGCCAGGAATCGCTGGCATGTCCGATCGAGCAAGGGTTCCGTTCCACCGCAACGGTTCAGCTTGGCATGGTGGCGTACGAGAGTGGGACGACGGTCCATTTCGATCCGAAGACGCTGAACGTCAAAGGCAACGACGATGCGGCGGCGCTATTACGTCGTGAATATCGCGCCCCATACCAACACCCGTACCAGGCGTAGTCCCCGCGGGCCGTCATCACCAGACGCCACCAACGAATCGTCGCCTATCGCTCTGCGAACGAAGCAAAGAACCAAGCCCCAGCGTAGTTCCGGCACAGTAGCCCCAAGCAACCACGCTGCTGCAGCATCGTTCGCTAAAAGCGCACCTGGTGCGGCCTACGGAAACGTCACCACGATACGGAAACCCACGTTGAAAATCTTTTGCCACCTGGCATAGGTTCGTCTCATCGCGGCGGTGGCATCCGATGGAGGATCGAAAAAGGAACCTCCAGCCGCCACCGCGTTGTCATCCTGTGAAGCCGAATCCGGCAACAACCACTCCGCCACGTTGCCGTGCATGTCGTGCATCCCCAGCGGATTGGCTTGAAAACTGCCCACCGCGGCCGTCACGACAGCGCCGTCGTTGAAGCGAACTGCCGATCGCTTGCCGCCTTCCAAGACCAAGTGCGGAACGCCCCCGGACCACTGCGTCACGTCGGGTGGGTGAACTTTCAACGCCGACATGACTCCGCGACCGAATGAGGCATCCGCCAAGTTTTCGTACGGGGCAAAGTCATCGGACTGGTCGCCGAACCAGAACTTTGCCTCTGCGGCGTCCCCCGTTGCCAGCGTCCATTGGCGATCGGTTGGCAGACGAACCTCTAGCGACGTCTGTGTCGAAAGCCAACGACAAAACGCCATCGCTTCATCGCGGCTAACTCGGACAACCGGTTGTGAATCTTCGCCCATCCAAACCCCAGGACCATCCGGGCGATCCAATCGATGCGCGTAGAACCTGGACCGATGATCGGGATCAAACGCTTGATACTGTGCGTTGGTGATTTCCGTCGACGCCATCCAATAGGCCGTGGTCGAACCCGCCGGCTGGATCTTCACCAGCGTTAGCGAGGATCCGTCCGGCATCGAAATCGATCGCTGACCGACCGACGATGCCGCCCCGCCGGCGGGCGATGTTCTGGATGGCTTGCTCGTGGTCCCGTCATCTCCGGTGCGTTGACCTGTATCCCCCTTCGCCAATGGAACGTAGGGCGGGGTTGGCGGCACGTGTTCCGGATCACGTGCCGGGCCGCCATATCGCAATTGCAGGTCGCGACGGCGTGATTTCGCGTCATCGGGAACCGGATAGACGTCGGACCAAGTTCCATGGCAGGGGCCGTTCAAATCAATCCATGTGACCAAACGATCCCAGGCCTCGGTATCCAGCTTGACACCATGATGGCCACGACGAAGCATTTGGATCAGTGGGCTGGTTTCGGCGTGGTATTCGCCGGGGGTCAACATTTCCACGGAATCTTCGATACCGACCCGCCGGATGTAGTGCACCAGTGCATCGTAGGCCGGCGTGTACGTCATTCGGCCCCCGGTGTCGCGATGCATGTCTGGATGCAGACGACTGACATACCCGATCGGCCAAGTCGCGAGGTCGTCATGTGCGTCTTCGGTCCGAAGATCGGGTGTCGCGGACTGTCCGTCATGGCATCCGGCGCAGTGGTGGTCCAACACGGGTTGAACTTCACGTTGAAAATCAAATCCGCGGGGCGGCCCGTACCAGTCACGAATTGATTGCGGTGGTTTGGTTGCCGCCAAGGTGAACTGCGAGGCGGCCGACTCCAACGGCTTTTCATGACATCCGACACAAGACACGACTTCGCCGGGCATCGCGGTGAACCAGCTGCGCATCAACTGGACCGCACGGCCTTTTTCGTCCAGCGGCTGGACCGCCAGCGGTGTGTTGGCTGGAACTTCGAACATGGCCGAACCATCCGATTCGACGTCCACCGTGCCTTCGATCTGCATGCTGTCCCAAGGTCCGCCGTAACCAATTTTGTCTGGTCCGGCCAACTGGCGATACCCAAAATGGTACGAAAGCACTCGGAGACGCTGGACGGTTCCTCGCGGCACACCGTCCAGGCCCGGCCCGGCGTGCACATCGTGCAAATAGACCGTCGCACGGGTGGCCTGGGGATCGGTACGATCGGCGATCACCGGCGGTGTTGCACGTTTTTGCACCGGAGTCGGTTCCAACAGATGATACTGGTCATCTTTGGCGATGCGTACGACGTTGTCGAAGACATCGGCCAGATAGATTTCCCACTTGCCGCGGCGGTCACGCAGCATGCTGACCAAGAAAAACTTGTCGCTAATCGGCTGTGGATGCAGAAACTTGGGCCAGTCGGGATCGATCGCAGTGTCGCGAATCACGGGCAAGACCGGTGTGCCCTGGCCACTGATCCGATGAATGATTCCGTCGGCGTTTCGCCAACCTTTGGATGGATCCAGCGTAACCAGCCATCCCATGCGTGGCGCACCGTGATATCCCGACACGATGCTGACCAATCCGTGGTCGCTGCCGGGCAACGGTTGGCTGAAGAACAGCGAGTTGGGAAAGTAGGAATTGCTGCCGTAGATCGCGCGTTGGCCGGTCCCGTCCGGGTTCATCACCATCAATTCACGCAGAAAGATGTGGTTGATGCCGACGTAATCCCAGCGACTGTACATGACTTGACCGCTGGGCAAGACGACCGGATTGGCGTCGATGTCTTGATCGAAACACAGTTGTCGCATGTCGCTGCCGTCGGCGTTGCAGCGGTAAAGATTTCCCGTCGGCATCTGGCCATGGTGACAGGGCACCGATTGGTAGGACGCGGTGCTGGAAAAGATGATCCGACCGTCAGGCAGATAGCAACCGTCAAAGCAATCGACATCATCCGGTGCGGTGGTGATCGGTCGCATCGATTGATCGTCGATGCTGATTTCCCACAACTTCCAGTTGACCGCATCGGATCGAGTGACCAACAAACGATCGGCGTCATAGTGCAGTCGTAAATCGCCGATGAAGCCGCCATCGTCCGGGCGAAAGAACCTGTCCATCGGCGGCTGTGCCCGATCAGCGGCGATGTCGTCCAGGCTGATCCGCACGACGTCGTTGTCGTAACCGGTCCGATCGTACCCCGCCATGGTTTCGTGCGGCGCGGGCACGGCGATCCCGTGAATCGGGTTTTCGGCCCGGCGACGCACCATCAGCAAATCACCGGTCAGCCGCGGATGATCCAGCAACGCTTCGCGTCGTAAACGGACCAAGTCGGATCGCGCCGCGTCCGGGTCGGATTCCGCTTTGCGTCGAAGTTCATCCAAGCGTTTCAGAAACGCGTCGCCACGTGGATAGTCGTGACCGTAGGTCGTCTGCAGATGTTCGACCGCCGAACGTAGGTTGTCGCACTGACGATCAAAGTTTGGTGTCGCCGACGGACACGTTTCGGCCGTCATTGCATGAACGACCAACAGAACCGCGAGGACAACGATGGGGCTCGCAGAAATTCGATACGGGCGGGGAATCATCGACCTGATTGCCGGGGTGCCGAGGACGAAATCCGTCGCCGGACAGCCGACCGGCAAACGACCGGCTTCAGTCTAGCACGCAACCGACAAACGTCCCTTTGCACCGCATGCGGCACGATGACACAGCACCGTGCACAACACAGTGCTTTGCCACGTGAGAGTCGATGGACCCTGGGTGATCGCGATGATCAGGGAACCAACCAGAACGTTCCCGTCATGACAGCGGCCTGGGCGATGGCACCTCGAGCACTGATCGGCACAGCGGGGATGATCCACGGTGCACAATCGCCGGGGCGGTAGTACCCGAGTGCGTACTGGCATTCGCTGGGACAATGCACGCCCATCTTGTAGGGCAGCACGGCGATGTTGGCAAAGAAGTGTGCAGACGACACCACGGGTTGCAACACCGGTCCGGCGGTGTGGCCGTAACGTTCCAAGTTGACTTCTTGGAAGTACAACGGCTTGTGACACAGATTCGATGCCTTGTAGGTCATCGTCATTTGCTGCCAAGCACGCGGTTGATAGGCGACTTGTTCCAACTGGCATTCAGTGGGCAATCCCCAGCTATCGGTCAGGACGGCCAAGTCTTCTTCGCTCAGACGATCCGTTTGAATCTCTTCCAGCGAACCGAACTCGGTTTCGATGACCGCTTTGCCGTAGGTCAGGTCACGCAGTTTTCCAACCGCCAACGTCACGCCATCAACCGAACGCCAGGTGCGTACCTTTTGCTGGCCGTCCCAGCGAGTTTTGAACTCTTCGTACCGATCCTGTTCCACCACGTCGGGTCGGAACGGCGGACTGGGGTCCAGCGAGATGTCGCGGATGGATTGCAAGCGAACTCGTTCGCGGAAATCTTCACAGGACAAACCAAGCATTGCACCGGGGACGCGTTCTTCGCGTTCCTTGCGAGCTTCTTCACGCAACCGACGCAGATCGTCCATGTCGTCTTGGTTCTCGCGATCAAACGGATTGCTTTCCAAGTCAAAGGAATCCAAACCGAAATCGTCTTGGGGCTCCGGTGCCGGTGTGGTTTCCGGTGGCGGCAGCGTTTGCAAGCCTTCATCGGTCGGCCGTTCATTGTCGGAACGCGTTTGCGGGGCATCCGACGTCGTCGAGTCCGGCGAAGGCGACTGTTGCATCAGATCGCGAATGCTGTCCGAAGGCGACTGGACGTTGGGCTGGCGACTCGGAGCGTTGGCATCCAGGCCATTGGTGTCCAGGCCGGCGGCGTCCGGAGGCGGCAACAAATCTTGTCGCGGCATCGCTTGACCGGTCGCCGGTGTGCCCGGATCGAATGATTCGCCGGCGGGCGGCGGCAACAGTTCGGTGCCATCACCGAAACCGGCGGGTGCCTCCTGGGTCGACGGCATTTCAAATTGCGAAGGCGCCGATTGAGGTGAAGGCAGGTTCCCTCGCAAGCTGTTCATCGGACGCATTTCCGACGGCTGGACAGGATCCGCGGTCGGCTCGGGCAGACCAAATCCGTTGCCGGAATTCGCGGGGTTCGCTGTGCCACCGGGCGGTGCGAACAGGTCATCCAAATCCTTGGGAGCCTGTGCGGCGGTTTGACGGACCATCGATGCGCCACGGTGTGCAGCGGGCATGACGGGCGCGACGGTTGCCGAACCGCCGGCGGCCACCACTTGGTGACGTGCACGTCGGCTGGATCGCACCGATGGCACATCGGGTCTTCCGAAGGGATGTTCAAAGAAATCGTTGGCGGCCGCCTGGTTGGCATTCGGGTCCGCCACCGGAACCGGTGCCGGCAATCCCGCCCGCTGGACGTTGCGTATCGTGGGCAAGGTGGGTGTGGCCGGTCGATCGCCAGCATAAGCCGGTGCCGGCGAAGGTTGGATCGCACTGACTTGGCGGACCGGGTACTTTGGCTGTGCGGCCGGGACGTTGGCTGTTGTCGCCGCGGCGGCTGCGGCGGGCTGTTCCCTACCGGCCTTTTCCGGGCCGGCTTTTGGTACGTCGGGGTTCTGCCACTGCAGATTCCATCCGGCACGCTTTGGCTGATGGGTGGCGGTGGGCTGCGTCTGGGCGGTGAACTTGGGCACCGGACGCAGTTGATTGGCTTGCGAAGCGTTGACTGGTACTTGGGCGTCGGCGTCGACCGTCCCCAGCGTCCAGGACGTTGCCAGAGTCAACGTCAACGCGGCCAACCGCCGAGCGAATCGGCGGCGGCTGTCGGATAAGATTTGGGCCCTACTTTTGGTCCGAGTGAACGTCGGGGCTGTAGTTGGGCGCTTCTTGCGTGATGGCAATGTCATGCGGGTGGTTCTCCCTCACCGTCGCTGCGGACACCCGCGTGAAGCGTGCGTCCCGTCGCAGTTCCTCGATCGTCCTGGTTCCGACATATCCCATGCCGGCACGAAGTCCGCCCACCAATTGGTAGACGTAATCGCTGAGCGGTCCTTTGAACGGCACGCGTCCTTCGACACCTTCGGGGACCAACTTGCCCGCCTCGGTGCCTTTTTGGCGATACCGATCGCTACTTCCCTTGACCATCGCCCCCATCGATCCCATGCCGCGGTACTCCTTGAAGGTACGGCCTTGGTAAAGGATGGTTTTGCCGGGACTTTCGGCCAGACCGGCAAACAGGCTGCCGATCATGACCGTGCTTGCGCCCGCGGCGATCGCTTTGGTCACATCACCGCTGAAACGGATTCCTCCGTCGGCGATGACAGGAATGTTGTGTTGTTCCGCAACGCCGACCGCATCCATGATCGCCGTCACCTGGGGGACACCGACGCCGCTGATCACCCGCGTCGTACAGATCGAACCCGGCCCGATGCCCACTTTGACGGCATCCGCACCCGCTTCGATCAGATCGCGAGTCCCATCGGCGGTGGCCACGTTTCCGGCGACCACGTCGATATCCCAATTGGTTTGTTGTTTGATTTCGCGAACGGTCTCGATCACGTTTCGGCTATGCCCGTGAGCGGAATCGACGACCAAAAAGTCGACGCCCACTCCGATCAGGCTTGCGGCCCGATCCAGGTCCCCCACTCCGATGGCGGCTCCGACGCGAAGTCGACCCTGCGGATCTTTGCAAGCCCGCGGGAATCGCTTCATCATGTCGATGTCGCGGATCGTAATCAGTCCCGTTAGTTTCCTTTCTTCGTCAATCAGCAGAAGTTTCTCGACCCTTTTTGCCGTTAAAATTCGCTCAGCTTCCTCAAGCGTTACATTCCCTACAGCCGTCACCAAATTCTCATGGGTCATGACTTCGCTGACTGGGAGAGATGGGTCTTCTAGGAAACGCAAATCACGGCGGGTCAGAATCCCGGCCAAGGTGCCGTCGTCGTGGACGATCGGGATGCCCGAGACATTCGCCTTGTCCATCGTTTCGGCGGCTTTGCCGACCTGTTCGCCCGGTCCCATCGTGACCGGATCGACGATGATCCCGTTGGCCGAACGCTTGACCTTCAGCACTTCGCCGGTCTGGCCGGCGACGCTGAGATTTTTGTGGATCACCCCGATGCCGCCTTCTTTGGCCAGGGCGATCGCCATGCCCGATTCGGTCACGGTGTCCATGGGGGATGACACCATCGGGATTTGCAGCGCGATGCGGTCCGTCAGCCGCGTGCTGACATCGACTTCGGCGGGAACGACTTCGCTGTAGCGGGGGACCAGCAAGACGTCATCAAAGGTGACGCCCTGGACGCCGATTTTGTCTTCCAGCATGGGGGGTTGGGCTTTCTGCGGCGGTGCGGAATCTGGAAAGACATCGAATTATGCCGAACCCCTGGTCAGTTTTATAGGGGCGTTTCACGGGGTTTGGCCTGGCCCCCGTGGCGATCGCCGAATCGGGGGTGTTTCCCGTATCCGAGGTCAACGGCGCGGGTACTTCGTGCCGCCGCCGCCCGTTGTGAACATGGTTCCGGATTCAACCGATCGGATCGGTGCAACCGGTCGGTCGGCATGCGGCGAATGTATTCCTGCGGTGATTCCGACCCGATGGGCATTGCATCTCGGTTAGACTGACTGGATCGGGCATTGCGATTTCGGCGGGCTGCCCGTGTTCCGCCGATTCCGCATGGGTTCAATGTCCCGCTTTTCACTTTTCAAAACGTTCGGTCATGGGCTTGGCCATTCGGCCGGCCCCTGTCGTGTTCTTCGCACACGTAACGCATGGCGTCTTATCCATCCAGCTACGTACCGCCATCAACATCGTTGCCATCGGCCGCGGTGACCGGGGGCGAAGACGAAGTGATCGTTGCGGAATTGGTCCAACCCGAATCGCTGGTGGACCAAACGAACGAAGACGATGCGTCTAAAGCCGGCTGGCTGGGTTTCATCCGCGCGACACCGGCTTGGTTGGTCAGCACCGCCGTTCACGTGGCACTGTTGGTCGCGTTGGGCTTGGTGACGATGACCGAGCCACAAAAGATCATCAACGTCTTGACCGCAGCGGTCACCGACGACCGAGGACCGGAAATCAAGGAATTCGTCATCGAGGAGGTCGACGTCGATGTGTCGACCGAGATGGAGGAATCCGCCGACCCACCGCCGGCGCTCAATGAATTCGAACAAGTGGTCGAGTCGATCGCATTGGACGTCCCCACCGAAGCGATCTCGGTTCCCATCGAAAGTTTTGATTTGGCTGCGAACATGGCGCCGGCCGGTGACGTGCTGCAGTCGCTGCAATCGATGGCCAGCCAATCGCTAAGCAGCCGCGGCAAAGACATGCGGGAAGACATGCTGCGTAAATACGGCGGGACGCCCAGCAGTGAAGCCGCCGTCAGCGCGGCACTGAAATGGTTGGCACTGCACCAGGCCCCGAACGGTGGATGGACGTTCAATCACGCCAGTGTTTGCCGTGGACGGTGTGGCAATATCGGCGAACCGAAGTACTTGCGTGCGTACAATGCGGCGACGGCACTCGCGTTGCTGCCGTTCCTGGGTGCCGGTCAAACGCATTACGAAGGCGAATACCAACAAGTCGTCCGCAAGGGGTTGCTGTTCCTGATCAAGAACGGACGCAAAGGCAAAATCAAAGGCGTCAACATGCTGGACTTTACCGAGCCCGGTGGACGCATGTATTCGCACGGATTGGCGGCGATCGCCCTGTCCGAAGCCTATGCGATGACGCAAGACCCGGCGTTGGCCGAACCGACCCAAGCGGCACTGAACTTTATCGTTTGGGCGCAAGGCCCCGACGGCGGATGGCGGTACCAACCCAATTCACCGATGGGCGACACGTCGGTGGTCGGCTGGCAATTGATGGCTTTGAAAAGTGGTTACATGGGGCACCTGGTCGTGCCGCCGCAATCGATCAGCGAATCGGTACGTTATCTGAACCGCGTTCAAGGCAAGAACGGTGCGGTGTACGGCTACGTCGCACCGCCGGCACCCCGCATGGATGACCCGACGAAGCTGAAGATCAGTCCCGCTTGTACCGCGATCGGCTTGCTGTGCCGGATGTACACGGGTTGGCAAAAAGGGGATCCGCGGCTGGAGGCCGGCGTTCAGGAATTGGCCAGAATCGGCGTCCGGCGCGACAATATCTATTACGACTATTACGCCGCCCAAGTCCTGCGTCATCACGGCGGGTCGGAATGGCAGGCATTCAACGAGATCCTGCGGGATTGGTTGGTTTCGACGCAATCGCAGGATCGCGGCGCCAAAGGCAGCTGGCACTTCCCCGATTCTCAATCGCACAAAGGCCCTGTGGAAGGCGGCCGTTTGCTCAGCACCGCGTTCGCCACGATGATTTTGGAAGTCTATTACCGGCACATGCCGTTGTACGCCGACGCGGCGGCGGAAGAAGAATTCCCGCTGTAATCTTGCTGCAACGCGAAACAGGCGATTCCTCCTGGCGCGGGCAACGCCCCCGGCGATTCCTGGATTCGGGCGTCTGCCAGGATCTGGGGCAATCCGGCGCGTCCTGGGCCCTTCGATCCAGATCGATCTTGTGACGTTTCGGGCCCGGCGATAATCTCGACCCTGGTGACTCAGGATGTTTCACGCTTCTGGGCAGGGAGGGCCGGCGCGTGCTACGACGACGATCGATTCGCACAAAACTATTGGCCGGACTGGTCACGCTGACGGGTGTCATTTGCTGCCTGGCTTACAGCGGGATCTCCGGGCTGAACCGCTACGACCGCTTGGCACGTGTGGTCGCGGAAACCAGCAAGGAACTGCGGCTGGCCAACGATCTGCATCGTCTGGCGGTGACGCTGGACGAAAAGAACGACCGGCTGATGCAGCCGGAAGCCGAGTTCGGCATGATCGAGCCGATCAGTTTCGACGAAGGCAATCTGTTTGCCGGAAACTGGCGGGACGTCTACATCAAGGAATACGACGCCGCCTGGGAACAGTTGGAACGGTCGCTGGAATCTTACAACGTCCTGTTGGATTCGCGTGACCCCAAGCTGCATACGTCGTTGATCTACGATTCCGGCCAAAACGTCGACGACATCGTGACGTGTGTCGATTCGATCCGGCTGACCAATCAGCATGCCACCGACCCCCGCCAGTATCGCAAAACGCTGGACAAGCATTACGACAATCTGATCGTCGCCACCGAAACCAACGCGGTGGAGATGAGCGAATCGATGGTCGGATTCACGTCCCAGGTTCGATCCAGCTATCGCACGTGGATCGCGATCGCGTGGGTTCTGTTGCTGGGTGCCATCGCCACGGTGCTGGTAATGATTTGGCTGTTTTGGACCTACATCGTTCAGCCTTTTCGCACACTGTTGGAAGGTTCGCGGATGGTGGCAAACCATGCCGCCTTTGGTCACCGAATCAGCTTGGGGACCAATGACGAATTGGATGAACTGGCATCGGCGATGAACGCGATGAGCAGCAAGTTTTCCATGGTGTACAACCACAGCGAACAGCTTCGCCAAAACCTGGAAACCGAAGTCCGAGACCGTACCCGCGAAGTCATTCGTAACGAACAACTGGCCAGCGTCGGATTCCTGGCTGCCGGCGTCGCCCATGAAATCAACAACCCGCTGACGACGATCGCTTGGGGCGCCGAGTCCTTGGAAGCCCAAGTTGCCGATCTTGACCATAGCGACGAACCGACCATCCACGGCGAAACGGCCGAATCTTTGCGAAACACGCTGAAGCAGATCCAAAGCGAAGCGTTTCGCTGTAAAGGCATCACCGATCGTCTGTTGGATTTCAGCCGGATGAGCGAAGTCCGACGCGAATCAACCGATCTTTCCAAACTGGTCGACGACGTCGTGGAATTGGTCAGCAAAGTCGGCCAGTACCACTACAAAACGATTCGCACCCACCATTCCGGTCCGACGTTCGCCGAAGTCAATTCGCACCAGATTCGCCAAGTCGTTTTGAACTTGATCACCAACGCGCTGGAATCAGTCGGCAGCGATGGTGCGGTGGATGTGTCGGTGTTTACCGAAAACCAAAACGCCAAAATCGTCGTCGAAGACAACGGGTGTGGGATGAACGATGAAGTGATGACGCACCTGTTCGAGCCCTTCTTTACCCGGCGACAAAACGGGAAAGGCACCGGGTTGGGGTTAAGCATCACCTATCGAATCGTGTCCCAGCACGGCGGATCGCTGACGCCACACAGTGACGGTGAAGGCCAAGGGTCACGCTTGGAAGTCACGCTGCCGCTGACCACCGAAAATGAAAACGAAACCGAACCGACGGTGCTGTCACCGGCGGTCAACATGGCGGCCTGATCACACCGCCGGATTCAACACCACGACATCCGCCGTCACCGACCACTCGGCCACGCCGGAATATACGAAGCAACACTGATGCCCAGCGAAAAAACCAAACCCCGTTCCGCTAACAAGACCTCCAAAGCGACGTCATCGATGCGAATCTTGTTCGCCGACGATGAAACCCATTTGCAAACCTTGATGCGGGATGCGTTGACCCGCCGCGGATACAACGTCACCGTTTGTCCCGATGGATTGACCGCCGTCGCGGCACTGGAAAAAGAATCCTTCGATTGTCTGATCGTCGACATCGACATGCCGGGCATGACGGGAATCGAAGTCATCGAACGAGCTCGCGAATTGCGTCCCGAAATCGACGCGGTTGTGATGACGGGCAAACCCAGCCAGGAAACCGCAATCGCCGCCCTGCGCAGCCATGCGTTCGACTACCTGACCAAACCGTGCCCGCTGGCCGATATCGCGCGAATGCTGGAACGGGTCGCCGCCCACCGTGACATCAAACGACAATTGGCCGCGCTGCAACATCGTTTGCACCGCGCCGAAGGCGATTCGCAACTGGTCGGTTCGGGCAACGCGATGCAGTCGGTTCATAAGCTGATCGAAAAGGTCGGCCCCACCGAAAGTACCGTACTGATCCGTGGTGAAACCGGTTGCGGCAAAGAACTGGTCGCCCGTGCGGTCCACGCCAACAGCCTGCGTGCGGACAAACCGTTGGTCGCAATCAACTGTGGCGCCCTACCCGAAAACTTGATCGAAAGTGAACTGTTCGGTCACTGTCGCGGTGCCTTCACCGGTGCCGACGCCGCACGAACCGGACTGCTGGAAGTCGCCCACGGCGGCACCGTTTTCCTGGATGAAATTGGCGAACTTCCGTTGGCCGTCCAAGCCAAGTTGCTGCGGGTCCTGGAAACTGGCGACATCCGGCGTCTGGGCGACAATCAAACCGTTCAAGTCGACGCCAGGATCATCTGTGCGACGCACCGAAATCTGGAACAGATGGTCGAAGAGGGCACGTTTCGTGAAGACTTGATGTTTCGCATCAACACCTTCGAACTGACCGTTCCGCCGCTGCGTCAAAGGACCGAGGACATCGCGGTCTTGGCCGAACACCTGTTGCGTCGCCACCGCAGCGATGGCGTTTCCGGCCAACTGTTTCACCCGGATACGTTGGCCGCTTTGGTGGCCCACACTTGGCCGGGCAACGTCCGTGAACTGGCGAACGTGATCGAGCACGCGGCGATTCTTTGCGACGAACTGCCGATTGCACCGGAGCACTTGCCCAGTCGGTTTGGCGAACGCCAACTGCGGAAAGAAATCCGCGAAGCCGATCCGATGACGCTAAAAGAAATGGAAATGCTCGCAATCCAGCGGTCATTGCAGCGGCACGGCGGTGACAAGAAAATCGCCGCCGAAGAATTAGGCGTCAGCTTGAAAACGCTTTACAACAAGCTGAACGCCGCCGAAGAACGACGTGCCGCCGGGTGACCGTGCTATCGCCCAAGCCCCAACGCCGTGAACGTATCGCCTTGGGATATGTCGCCGGTTTCCAAACCCAGGTACAGCCACTTCATGCGTTGTTCGCTGGTGCCGTGGTTGAATGACTCCGGCTGAACGTAACCGCGGCTGGCCATTTGCAGGGCATCGTCGCCGATGCGGCGAGCGGCGTTCAAACCTTCTTCCACGTCCCCACGTTCGATCGTGTTCCACTTCTTGTCCGCATGATGCAGCATGACGCCGGCAAAGAAGTCCGCCTGTAATTCCAAAGCGACCGAATAGCGGTTGTACTGGACCTCCGGCAACGTTTGCCGTTTCTTGTCGACCAGGTCGGTGTAGCCCAGTAGTTTTTGCACATGGTGGCCGACCTCGTGCGCCACCACGTAGGCTTGGGCAAAGTCACCGGGAGCCCCCAGTTGACGCGAAAGTTGGTCAAAGAAGGACGTGTCCAGATAAACCTTTTCGTCGGCCGGACAATAGAACGGGCCGGTCCCGCTGCTGGCCATCCCGCAACCCGATTGGACGCGGTCCTTGAACAACACCAGCGTGGGCTGGCGATACTCATATCCGGCACGCCGGAACAGATCGCCCCAAACTTCTTCGGTGTCCGCAAAAATCGTTTTGACGAATTCGCCGGCTTCGACCTCGGCCTCGGACAACTGAACTTCACCACCGCCGCCTTGCGGGGCGCCTTGGTTGGCCTGTTGAAGAAACTGTTGTGGGTTGCCGCCCAACAGGGCGATCACCACGGCAATCAAAACCACGCCGATGCCGCCGCCCATTACAGCCGGTCCGGACATCGAGCGTCGGTCTTCCACGTTTGTACTTTGACGACGACCACGCCACCGCATTGACTTGTCTCCCAACTGTGCTGTGCACTCGGCTATAAACTGCTCGCCGACGCCCCCAAGACGCCGACTTGTCCGACGGTGCTGCCAACATTCCGGCACGCGATCCAGTGCAACTTCGGTGCCCAATTGTGTGTCGGCGGTGCCACGTTTTCCATAGGGGCTACGCGTCGATCCCTGAATCGGACCGCCCAACTCTGGCAATCGCCGGATGCAAATTGAACCCAACCAATGTTTAAGAAATCTGAACCAACTTCACCCGGCTTGATCGGTCCCATCGTTTCGTCCGCGTTCACGCTGGCCATCGTTGCCGGATGCCTGATCGCGCTGGCGTTCTGGGCCGACGGATACTCCGCCGCGCTGCGAACATTCACTTCAATGATCATGCCCGTCGGATTGGCTTGGACGATCGGCGGATTCCTGACGCTATGGTCAATCCGTCGTGGACGCCTGGGTGGCATTTTGGTTTTTGGTCTGTTTTTCGTCGCGGTCGGATTGTTGGGCAACAGTCGAATCAGTGACCGCCTGATGCGAAGTGTCGAATGGCCGTTCGAAGACGCCGCCGATGAACAGTTGGAATCGACCATCGCACCTCCCTTTCGCACCATCGTTGTATTGGGCGGCAGCATCTCCACCGGCCCCGACGGCCGATTTGAACTTGGCCCCGACGGCGAACGAATCTTCACCGCGGCACAGTTTTGGCACCAAGGTCGCACCGAATCCATCATCTGTACCGGCAGTTCGGTAACCACCGAAGCGCCGTCGACCACGGGAAGAATCTTGCTGGAATCCGCCGGCGTGCCCGCCAAGGCGATCTTTGAATCGCCCGGGATGAACACGGTGGAAGAAATGCAAAACTTGAAGACGTTCTTTGACCAACCGCCCGAGACCTTTCCGCAAGCCGGCGACGGACGAATCGGACTGATCACCAGCGCGTTTCATTTGAACCGAGCGATGCGTTTGGCTCGGGCCCAAGGATTCAAGTTCACTCCGTTGCCGGTCGCCTATCGCCAAGGCGAACGGGACAACTATGAAGTCTATGACTGGGTCCCAACGGTCCAAAACCTAAAGGATTCGACGACTGCATTGCGTGAGTGGCTGGCCTATTTCGCGGGGCGTTAAAATCGACCTTGGACGCTCCGCCGGACCTTTTTGCTTGGGAAAAGCCTGTCATGCCACAAACGATCACGTTCGAACAATCGCGTCGCGTGGACCAAGTCGCCTTGGAACAATATGGGATGGATGGACTTGTGCTGATGGAAAACGCAGGATCATCGGCTGCCCGTCGCATCGCGCAGTTGCACCCGGGTGCCAGCGTGCTGGTTCTGTGTGGCAAGGGAAACAATGGGGGTGACGGCTATGTGATCGCCAGGCATCTGCAGTTGCTCCGGTGCGATGTCCATTTACTGGCCACCGCGACACCGGATGAATTGTCGGGGGACGCCGCGGTCAACGCGCGGATTGCCGCGAGATCGGAGATGCCGATCACGTTCGTTAAATCCGCGGACGATCCAGACATCCAAGCCGCCATGGATGCCGCCGACGTGATCGTCGATTGCTTGTTGGGAACCGGGGTCAGCGGATCGCTGCGATCACCGTTTCAAGATATCGTTGCCTTGGCCAATGCCGCCGCAGCCGTTCGCATCGCGATCGATGTTCCCACCGGTTGGCCCGCCGTTCAAGCAGAAACGTCCATTGATGCAATGGCCTTCGTCGCGGACAGAACACTGACATTCGTCGCCGTCAAAGCAGGCATGAACGAAAACGACGCCGATCGTTGGACCGGCGTCGTCGAAGTCATCGGTATCGGTGTGCCGAAAAAGCTGTTGGACGATCTGGAGATACCAACAGCCTAGACATTCCCGCGGCCCAATCGCCGCATCATCGCGTCGCGTTTACTCCGGCAACCGTGCATGATGCACTTCGGAAAATTCCGACGTCAGTCCCTCTTTCATGAAAGCGACCAAGTCGGCCTTTTCCTGCTCGGTCAGGTTCAACGGTTTCATCTTGTCGCTCAGCCAAGGATTGGGGTGCCCGCCCTTGTTGTACCACTCAACGACTTCTTCCAAGGTCGCTTGACTGCCGTCGTGCATGTAGGGTGGCGAAAGTGCAACGTTTCGCATGGTCGGGGTTTTGAATGCGCCACGATCCTTCTCCTCTTTGGTGACCTCGTATCGTCCCAAATCGGGTTCGTCCGCATCCATCCCAACGCCAAGGTTGTGGAATTGTTCGTCACTAAAGTTTGCACCGGCGTGACACGCGGTACAGTTGGCTTTACCAAACGTCAGCTCCATGCCTCGCCACGCCGATTCGCTCATCGGATGTTCCGCGGCGGCTTTTTTCAAAGCGTTGTATTCCGCTTCCAACTCGGGTTCTTCGTCCAGGTATTCCAGGTCGTCCGCGTACGCCTTTTCAAAAGACTTGACCGCTTGGGCGTAATCGTACGGTGCCGGCGCGGTCACGATCGCTCGCTCGAACGTGGCAATCGCTTTCCCAACGTTGTCGATCGTCAAACCATCGTCAAAGATCTTTTCAAACTGGACACGATAGCCTTCGATCCCCGAAAGCGTCTGGACACAAAAGTCGTGGGTGTTGCCCATTTCGATCGGATTGGCAATCGGCCCGACGGCTTGGTCTTCCAGCGACCCGGCGCGTCCGTCCCAAAACTGCAACGTGCTGACGATTCGGTTGTACGACACCGGTGAATTGCGATTCCCCTCCTGGTCTTCGACGCCGATGCCGAATTGTGTGTTGGCCCCGTAACCCTGATCGGGCGCATGGCACGACGCACAAGAGATGGTTGAATCCGATGACAAACGCGGGTCGAAATAAAGCTGGCGTCCCAGTTCAATCTTCGCCCGCGTCATCGGGTTGTCTTCGGGGATGTGGATGTTCGCCTTGGCTTTGTCCAACCCTTTGGGCAACGTGACCTGCAACTCCTCGTGCACCGACGGATTGCTAAGCCACTGCTTGATTTCGTCAACGCTGACAGCACCTTCACCGGGGATACCGGCGGTCAATTCGGGATCGCCCAGCGTCACGCTTTCCGCGACGGCGATCGTTGTAACCGAACAACACGCGACCAAAGCGCAAGCCAACTGCAAAGAACGGGAGTGCCGAAAGATATCGGACCAAGAATGGAAACGAATCATGTGGGTCGTCTTTTTGTCGAACCAGGAGAGTAGGCGGGAAAATGAAATCGAGATTGGGGAGCCTCTAAAACCGGTCTCTATTCTACTGATCCGCAAAGACACTGCAAAAACCAACATGCCCGACGCCGGATCATTCTTCGGCATCCAGCATCTTTGCGATCTTGCGACCGGTCACGCTCAGCGGTTTTTGGCTCATCTCGCCGACCGACAACCACGTCCAAGGTGATGGGGGTCGGGGCAGGGTTGCCTCATTCGAACGAACACGATGAACCGATAATCGAATCCGATACTTCGTCACCGCATGACGAATCGTCGCCAATTCGGAGCCTAAAGCCATGGAACAACCCAGTTGGTCGGCCAACCAACGGGTCGCCGATTCGCCGGTATCAATGGATGATTCCACGGGTCGGGGAAAATCCCACAAGCCCGCCCAACGTCCGCCTTTGGGAATCGGTCGCATCAGATAGCGTCCCGCCCCGTCGGACAAAATGAGCGCAAATTCCGTCTTATCTTCGTATTGGATCTTTTTCACTTTGCCGGGAATCTGCGACTGCATGCCCAGCCGTTTCGCCGCGCACATCGAACTCACGGGGCAGACGTTGCAATCGGGATCACGCGGCTTACAAACCAACGCCCCCAATTCCATGGCGGCTTGGTTGAAAGCGCCGCTGTCACGGCCCGGCGGCCGGTCCGATGGCGGGAGCATCGCCTCGGCAATCTGCCACAGCGCCTTTTGATTGGGTGTTTCGCTGGGCGATCCTTCCAGTGCAACCCAGCGGCTGAAAACCCGTTGCGTGTTGCCCTCCAAAATCGGATGTCGTTGGCCGCAAGCGATCGACAAAATCGCCCCCGCCGTGTAGCGCCCGATGCCTGGCAACGCCAAAACTTCATCAAACGTCTCGGGGAACACACCATCATGTTCGGCGACGATTTTTTTTGCCGCCGCATGCAGACCGCGAGCCCGGCGATAGTACCCCAGGCCTTCCCACTGTCGCATCAATTCGCCTTCGTCGGCCTGGGCCAAGTCCGCGATGGTGGGATACGAACGCAAGAATCGCTCGAAATAGGGCAAGACCGTCGCGACCTGAGTCTGCTGGCACATGATCTCGCTGACCCAAACGTGATAGGGCTTGGGGTCACGCCGCCAAGGCAATGATCGCGCGTTGTCTGCGAACCAATCCAACAAACGTTTTCGGCATCGGCTGCGCCACGCGGCATCAGTCCACTGGGGATCCAACGGGGTTGCCGCGTCGGCCGAACGTTTTTTTCCCTTGGATGTTCGACGCGTCCCTTCATCGGACCCTTTGGTGGCGGCACGATTTTCGGGTTTCTGCGATTTGCTGCCTGACGAATGATCCGTCACTGAACGTCCTGTCGTCCCAAGACGGCCTTCAAAACAACTTCGTTGGCATCATCGCCGGGTCCACGCCGAACTTTGATTTCAATTTCTTCGCGAATGTCGGCTTTCGCAATTTCATCTTTCAGGTCAAAGAAATCTTTGATCGGCTTGCCGTTCAATTCGACGATCACGTCGCCGGCAATCAATCCAGCTTTTTCAGCGGCCCCGCCACTGATCACGCTTTGGATCCTGCATTCCGTCGCTGTCATGTCGGACTGAACCCCAAGGAAAGCGCCTTTGGTGATCTCCATCAACACGCCGGGAAAGGTGTCGCGGATGGTTTCGGCACCTTCGCTGTCCAAATTCGTGCCGAACATACGCAACGATTCGACCAGCGGCAGACGAACGATCGTATCGGTCGGCTGTTGGTCGAACTGGACGTAGTTGAAAATCAACACACGGATCTGTTGCAGATTGGTCAGGCTTTCCAGACCACGTCGCGACAGGTCACCATTGTTCAATTGAACATTCGTCAGCGCGGGCATGCGTGACACATGAATCAAGACGTCATCGCGACAAGCTTTGTCATTCAAGACGACCGTATCGATGTCGCGGATCCATCGCAGCCAACGCAGCACATCGACATCGCCGTTCCAGGCGTCGTCGATCCGGATCAACGCCATCATGCGAGGTGACGTTGGTACGAAAGTCGATTGACCGATGAACACGCCTGCTTCGTTAAGCGCTTCGTACGCTTGATCCGATCGCATCGAAACGATGTTCGAAAGCGCATCACGGGCGACGACACCACGCGAGCCGACCGAATCCGCGGCGATCCGCGTTAATTCTTCCACCGCGCCGCCTTCGTCTTCGATGCTTTGACGAACGGCCAAACGTTGCAAAATACGAATCGCGCGGGTGATGACTTCAAAATCCCCGGACTTCGTCGCTTCGGCCAATGCGCTGATCGCTTCGTTACCCGCCTTTTCCAAAATCACGCTGGATCGCTGGCGTCGCGAATAAGAATCGCTGGCCAATTGTTCGATCCAATACTCGATCGTTCGGCCGTCCAGATCGTCGTTCTGCCGCTGGAACGCTTGCGGTGCGTCCGCCGGCGGTTGCGAATGGCCAAGCGTTGCGGCAACTGCAAACATCAAACAGCACAACCCACCGGCGACGACCATGGCGGCAAATCGTCGGATCGAAAAGTCGGTCGCGCACGTTGTCGTCGGGAACTTCGGCAAAAGGCGATTCAATAGCACGGCGGACTGATCAAGCGTTGTCGGTGTGCGGCGGATTCGATTAGGAATTCTCGACAAGGGGTCATCCATGGCATGTCGTCGGGGCATGTCGTCGGGGCATGTCGTCAGACGCGGCTGGTGGACCGATCCGCGTCAGGGCATCGACGGTTTTGAACCATTCCAATCCGGTGCCCAAACGTTCCACCCGGCCGACGGCGATCGCGGCCGGCCCGTCGTTGGAAGTGTACGAAAAAAGGCGACCACGGACTGCCGTGATCGCCCAAGTTTTTCTGATTCCGAGGGTTTCCCCGTCGGTGTCGCCAACCGAATCAGCCGGCCGTCGCGGCGGGTTCTTCGATTTCCCAGCCTTCGCGGTACTCGCGGCCGACGAATTCGTTGACTTCCGGAACGTTGGTGCTGACCAGATTCTCAGCATCCCATTCGATCCGTTTGCCTTCGCCGGCACGCAGCGCAAGGTTGCCGACCAAAATGGTTTCGGTCAAACGTCCGGCATAGCCAAAGTTCGACATCGTGCCCGGGGCGTATTCGCCCTTGCACGTTTGGACGAATTCCCACTTGTGACGCTCGTCGGTACCCGACTTGTACGGAATCCGCGGCAACTTCTGCTCGGGCAACTTGTAATCGGCATAGTCATCCGACGGCAGCAACGAGTACTTCGCACCGTAATCGTTTTCGCTGAACACGATGCCCTTGCTGCCGACCACAACTGCGCCGCTGGTGCCGCGCTGGCCAGGATTTTGCTTTTGCCGTTCGACCTTCTGCAGGAATCGCGACGGCAGTTGCTGCAAGATTTCATCGGGCGGCAGGTTTCCACCGTCGTACCACACGAACTTGCAGGCCGGCAGACCTTCACGTTCGGGGAATTCGAACGCGATTTGCGAATTGGCGGGGTACTGTTCGCCGTTGACGATTCCCGGGTTCTGAACCGCGGTCACGGCGACCGGATCCCATAACTTCAACGCCATTACGGGCATGTTGGTGGTGTGACAGGCCATATCGCCAAGCGCGCCGGTTCCGAAATCGACGAAACCACGCCACTTGAACGAGTGATAGGCACCTTCGACAAACGGACGCATCGGAGCCGGTCCGATCCATGCGTCCCAGTTCAGCGAATCCGGCACCGGGTCTTCGCCGGCGGGCCGTCCGGCACCTTGTGGCCAGATCGGTCGGTTGGACCAAATGTGGACTTCGGTCACGTCGCCGATGCCACCGCTTTGGATGACTTCGACCGCTTCACGCAGACCGTCTTCGCTGGTGCCCTGGTTGCCCATTTGCGTCACGACGCCGGTTTCGGCGGCCGTTTCTCGCATCAAACGGGCTTCACGGATCGACCACGTCATTGGTTTTTGGCAATAAACGTGCTTGCCCATCCGCATCGCGCGGACACAGGCGGCCGCGTGGGTGTGGTCCGGCGTGCTGCAGGTGACGATGTCGACCTTGTCGCCCAGCTGATCCAACATCTCGCGGAAATCATCGAACTTCGCGGCATCGGGGAATTCGCGTGCCTTCTTGTCCAACGTCTTACGATCGACGTCGCACAAGCCGACGATGTTGACGCCTTGTTCGGCGATGTGGCTGGTATCGCTGCTGCCTTTACCGCCGACTCCGATGCAGGCGGCGGACAATCCGGTCAGGGCGCTGTCTTGCCCGCGGCTGACCGATGCCGCGCTGGTCCAGTATCCGACACCAGCGGTCAATGCCGCCGATTGGGCCAAAAATTTACGTCGATTGCTTGGTCGCGTCATGAAGGTTCTCCGACGGCGGGACAGATTGGAAAAATGGATCCGAACGAACGAAATCGCGGGCCCCAGAAAAAGGCGGGAACGCGAGTTTCGGGGATCCAAAATCGCGTCGCAGTGAAGCGGAATCCGGCACCATCGGCCGGCTCTGGGGCTGCAGTCTGCCCTTGCAGAATACCAAGCCCTCAACACGCAAACAATCGTCACCCCCGTGCGACCGATCGCAGCGTGTCCCGCCGGACAGCGTGTTCCGTTCATTGTCAGCATTCGCGGCGATGTTTAGGCTGGCGTGTGAAGCGACGCTGCACGCCGTCAAACACCAGCATCGCTTTCCCGCCTGCCTTGCCATTGACGTCGCTTTAGGCGTTCTGACGACGTCCCGCCCCCCACACATTTCCCGAAATCCATTCACGATCCGATGAAACGTTTCCTATCGCCTCTTTCGTCCGCCGCATTACTTGGCTGTTTCGGTTTGTCCCTCGTGGCCACGATGACCGGATGCAAACCCGCTTCGGTGGCCCCCGAAGCGAAATCGACGGAGTCGGAAAGTGCCGCGGACGCCGCGCCGGCCGCCCCACCGCTTCAACAGGACGACGAAGCCGTCGCAGCTTTGGAAGCCAACGAGAATATCGAGTTAAAGAAAGACGAATCCGGCAACGTCGTTGAAATTTCCGTTAATGGTGGTGAGGGCGTCGCCGACGCGATGGCCAATTTCGCGGGGCTGCCGTTCGTCACCAAGGCAAATTTCAGCGGTCCAGAAATGACCGATGATGGCATGCAGCACCTGCCGGAACTGGCTCAGCTGCAACGATTGGATTTCGCAGGATCGGCCATCACCAACGCGACCCTGGAACACGTCGGAAAGGTCGACGGCCTGATCGCATTGTCGCTGCGCCGCACCGGCGTGACCGACGAAGGCTTGGCCGCCTTGGAATCACTGGGCAAGCTGCGTGCGATCGACTTGCGAAACAGCAACATCACGGATGCCGGCATGGACAGTCTGGCGAAAATCACCACGCTGGCCGACGTACAGCTGGAATACAGCAAGGTGACCGATGCGGGCGTGGAAAAACTGGCGGGTCTTCCCCTGAAATCCTTCAACGGAAACTACCAAACCACACTGTCGGACAAAACGCTGAAGGTCTTGGGCAACATCGAAACACTGGAATCGATCCAACTGGACCAGACCGAAATCAGCGACGAAGGCATGCAGGCGATCAAGGACCTGCCTCGATTGAAACGGCTACGGATCCGTGGCACCGACATCACCGGCGAAGGACTGAAAGCGATCGAAGGCAAAACGACGCTGGAGCGGTTCGAGCTTCGTGAATCATCGCTGGACGATGACGGCTTGGCGATCATCTGCGCCTTGCCCAACGTCAAGCACTTGGACATTTCCGAGTGTCGTTTGGTCAGCACCGAAGGACTGAAGCAAATCGGAAAACTAAAATCGCTGACGTACCTGGGACTGTGGGAAACCGACACCGACGACGAAGTCATTGCCAGCTTTGGCGATCTGACCAATTTGGAAGACGAATTGAATTTGATGTCCACCGACATCAGCGGTGAAGCGGTCGACACGCTGTTGAAGATGACCAAGCTGAAGAAGTTGAACGTCAGCGGGACACGCTTGGGCGACGAAGAACTTCTGAAGCTCGCTGCTCTGCCGAATCTGCAGGTGCTGTCCGTCGCCAACACGGACGTCAGCTATGATGCACTGGATGAAATGGAAGAAAAGTATCCGGACCTAACGGTCTTGGATTACTAAGAATCTCCTCCCCCGCAGAAGCCTAACAGGTCGCCGGGTCCTCCATCGTCCGCCACGTCCACGGTCGCGCTGCCGTAGATCGCCGCGATCGGACGGACCCGGTCGATGACCGACGTTGGAACCAATCGCTTGTCGCTACGCCAGTGGATCGCTGCGAAAGACTTTGATCGCGTCGCCAGACTGCAAGTCTTTGCCCGCGAAGTCGTGGAAGGTTATTGTAGCGGGCGTCACCGCAGTCCGCAGAAGGGATACAGCGTCGACTTCAAGGAACACCGGCAATACGTCCGCGGCGATGAATTGCGGGACATCGATTGGAAGGTCTACGGCAAAAGCGACAAGCTGTTCGTTCGACAGTACGAAGAAGAAACCAACCTGCGGTGCCATTTGGTCGTCGATACCAGCGGTTCGATGGCCTATGGCGGTGAACACAGCAAAGCGGACTATGCCACACGTCTGGCCGCCTGCTTGACGTACATGATGCTGGGCCAGCAAGATGCCGTGGGATTGATCACATTCGATGATCGGCCACGCAGCGTCGTGCAGGCATCCGGTCGCCCATCGCACTTGGCACAAATCTTGTCGGCGCTGGTTGCCCAGACGCCACAAAACGAAACCGATCTTGGAACCGCACTGCGACTGGCGGCCAGCCAAATTCGTCGTCGTGCCTTGGTCGTGATCCTGTCCGATGGCATGGGCGATGTCCAGTCGATGAAGACCGCATTGGCGATGTTTCGCAATCACGGTCACGACGTGATCTTCTTTCAAATTCTGCATCCCGATGAATCGGAGTTTCCGTTTCAAGGTCGAATCCGATTTCGCGATCTGGAACATGACACAACCGAACGGACCGTGGATTCAAGCACGATTCGTCAAGCCTATCTGGATCGCTTTGCCCAACACCAAAATGACTTGAAATCCATTTGCCGGACCCACCGCGTCGACTTGGTGACCTTGTCGTCGGCCGTTGACCCGGTCGAAGGTTTGCATCGCTATGTCACCCTGCGAAGGGCCGCGCGATGACGTTCATCAACGCATTACTGGCCTGGGGCGCATTGGCCTTCACCATCCCCTTGGCGATTCATTTATTTTTTCGCCACCGATTTCGCACGATCGATTGGGGATCCATGTGGCTGTTGGACAGCGTGATCC
Organism: Crateriforma conspicua; assembly: GCF_007752935.1. Classification (NCBI taxonomy): domain Bacteria; kingdom Pseudomonadati; phylum Planctomycetota; class Planctomycetia; order Pirellulales; family Pirellulaceae; genus Crateriforma; species Crateriforma conspicua. The sequence goes on from NZ_CP036319.1 coordinate 4,343,794, forward strand.
AGCAAAACCGTCGACGCTTGCGCTGGACGAATTGGCTGTTGCTGTTGCTTCGCTGCTTGATTCCCATCTTGTTGGCCGCCGCAATGGCCCGGCCGCTGTTGCATGCTTTGCGTGTCGCGCCCGGCCAATTGGCACAAACGTTGGTGCTGGTCCTCGACGACAGCCAAAGCATGAATGCCGTGGATGACGACGGCGTTTCGAGATTCCAAAAAGCTCGGAACCAAGCCTTCGAACTCGTTTCCGATCTGACACGCAACGACGAAGTCATTCTGTTGCAAAGTGGCGACCTGACCGCTCCGCCGTCGATCATCGCCCCGATCGCCGCTGCAGACCAGCTTCGACAACTGGCCCCAGGAACCGGACCGTACACCCTGGGCGACGCTCTTGACGCAGCCGTGTCTGCGCTGCGTTTCGCATCCAACCCGCATCATCGAATCGTTGTCATTTCCGACTTTCAGGATGGCGTCGTTCCCACGGACATCGCACCGCAACTGGAATCGATCGCCCGCCGTATCGACGATTCGGCGATGGCGGCAAACATCAGCTTGCTTTCAGTCGCCGATGACGGTGAAGACCCCGGCAACGTTTCGATCGACTCCATTCGATTGGAATCGCCCATCGCCATTGCAGGTCATCGAACCACGGCCGCCGCCACCATTCGTAACGCTTCCGATTTGCCCGTCAGCGGCGCTGCCCTGCGATGGCGTATCGACGGAAAAGTGGCCGCTTCGGGTTCGATCAATGTCCCCGCAAGAGCCGAGACGACGGTACGTTTGAATTTCAGCCCAGACCAAGTGGGTCGACGTCTGGTGACCGCGACCATCGATTTGAAAGACGCGTTGGCCAACGACAACCGACGCGAGTTCGCGCTCGACGTGACACGGTCGATTCGCGTCGCCCTGGTGGACGGCAGCCCGAGCGGCGAAGCCCTCACCCGGATGTCCGATTTTCTGTTCCTGGCGCTTCAGCCAAACATCGTATCGGACGACGCATCGTCGGCCCCAAGCAATCGTTTTGAAGTATCCCGCTGGACGCCCGGCCAATTGGTTCGATCGTCCCCCGCTTCGCGTCCGGATGTAATCATCTTGGTCAACGTGGCGATCGACGAACCGGCACGACAGGTCATTGCCCAGCACTTGGCCGTCGGCGGATCGCTGGTCATTTTTGACGGCCCACGAACCGCGCCTGATCAATACAACCGTCCGCTGACGGAAAACCAAGACAACATCGTACATTTGCCGGCAGCCTTGGGACCACGCATCGAATCCACCACCGATGCACCACGACAGATCGCCGAAACCGACCAAACGTTTTCGGCATGGTCCGGAATCACCGGCGACCAGGACCGGGTTTGGAAAGACATCGAAGTCGCAAACTATCGATCATTGACGCTACGGCCCGCCGGCCCCGCCGCGCGGACGCTGATTCGTTTGGACGACGACACCGTCATTGCGACCATCGGCAAACCGATCTTGGATCGATCCGACGGTGATAAAGACGCATCGTCGCCCTCCGGCTTCAACGGCCGGATCGTCCAGTTCGGTCTGGCTCCACACCCGAGCGACTGGAACCTGCCACTACGGCCCTGGTTTGTTCCTCTGATGCAACAGCTTGTCTTGGAACTGGCCGGGCAAAACAACACGGCCAATTTGTTGACCGGCCAGCCACTGGTCGTTCCGTTGCCGAATTGGCTCGACGGTGCCGATGCCAGTTCCGAGAGTAACAATGCCAGGCCTAGAACCTTTCGCATCGTCGCCCCCCATGGTGACACGGTCGCGGAAAAGACGATCGACGCTGGTCGATCGACGTCGGGCTCTGAAATCGTGTTGCGTGCTTCGACACGCACGGCCGGTCGCTACGAGCTGACCGTTTCCAACGTGACGGGCGAAGCTGGAACCGACGATGCCAATGGTGCCACAAACACCTCGCCGGATCGCGTGATTCAATGGCATTTGGCACAGCTTCCACTTGAAGAATCCAACCTGCGTTCGGTTTCGCCCGAACGTTTGGAATCCGCGGTCCAGCCGTTTGATGGTCGTGTCTTTTCATCCATCCAAGCACTGCAGGACGACGAACGCTTGCAGACGGAAGGTCGCGAAGTATGGCGGCCGATCTGCATCGCATTACTGCTGTGTCTTGTTTTGGAAATCGCACTGCTGGCGCGATTGAATCCGGGTACTTCGACGGCACGCCCTGTTGCCCCCAAGACCAACGTCGAGGGCATGGTGTCATGATGGCGTGGTTCACCAACGTTCCCGATGTCGAGTGTCTTTTTCAAACATCATTTTTGGGTCAACTGCGTTGGGGCACCCAGTGGCCACCCTGGCAAGTCGTCGGGCTTGCCGTGCTGTCGGCGATCACCGTGTATTGGCTGTATGCCAGGCAATTGCCGGACGTCACACGCTGGGCACGTTGGATTCTGCCGTCGTTGCGTGCGTTGGCGGTCATCGCGACGGTCATCATGTTGGGACAACCCACCTTGCGACAACGCAAAACCATCGGCACGCCAGGCCGCGTTCATTTTGCCGTCGACGTTTCGTCCAGCATGTTGGTGACCGATGACAGAAATGATGGCACGTCACGTCTGCGGCGTGCCGCCGGCTTGATCGGCGGTGACGCGGGACAGCAAGGCTGGATCGACCGTCTGCGCTCGACCCACCAAGTCGGTGTTTCGGCATTTCATGACGGTGAAGTCGTCCCCATCGGATCCACCGACCTGGGGTCCGATCCCGCTAGTGCCGATGCCGGCCAGACCATGGCGATACGTTTAAGCCAGTTCGATGGCGGTGGCACCTCCCTGAACACGCCACTTTCGCGTTTTTTATCGGACCATCAAATTCGCACTCGGGCCGACGATGACTTGTCGGCCGAAGCATTAACGTCCGACGATGATTCGGATCGTGCTCGCCAAGCAATCGTGCTGATGACCGACGGAAGATCCAAGGACACCTCCGCAGCGATTGAAACAGCCCAGCGATTGTCATCGGCCGGTATCGAAGTGTTCGTGTTGGGCATGGGCGCTGCTGACCAGCGTCCGGATTTCGGCGTGACCCAAGTGTCTGTACCGGAATCCGTCGCCGCCGATGGCGTTCTTAATGGCAGCATCGACGTCGTGTCGCGTGGCGGGAAAAACAATCCCATCACCGTTTCGATCACATCGGCCGATAACGTTGTTTGGAGCCAGCAGATTGTTCCCCGCCGCGATGGCGTCACGTCCGTCCCGTTCCAAATCGATGTACCGGAGCTGGCGGACCAGTGGTCCACGACCGGCGACAAGAATCAATCCGCCGTCATGCAGTTGTCCGCTCGTGTGCAGTCCGATGCGGAAAACCGTCTGGTGGAAAACGATGGCTATCCTTTCCGTGTGATCGCCAACCGCAACAACCGTCGTTTGTTAGTGATGGATGGGTCCAGCCGGTGGGAAATCCGTTACCTGCGAAACCTTTTCCAGCGAGACCCGAACTGGGACGTCGACACGCGATTGTTCGGTCCGGGAACCGACACCCCCGATGTTGCCCGGGATGATTCCGAAGGTGCGATCCCGGCCACGGCCGAAGCATACGCGGAATACGATGCCATTGTCCTTGGCGAAATCCCGCCGGACCAATGGACCGATTCCGACGCGGAACGTTTGCGACAATACGTGTCTCGGGGTGGCGGGCTGATCGTTTTGGACGGTCGGCTGGATCGCGTGATGGCGTTGGTCGAAAAAAACTTGGGCGACATCTTGCCCGTCAAACCCGCGTATCGTCCGCCACCGCGGTTCGGCGCCACGACGGATCTCGATCAACAGTCGCCCAGAATCGATCGCCCTGATTCGATTCACCCGGAACAAGTCGCCGTCGATTTTCCCGTGTTTCAACTGGCCGATGACGCAGACTTGTCGCAACGACTGTGGCCACAGTTGCCGCCGCCACAGTCGGCCCGAGCCGTTTCGACGGCGATGGACGCCGAAGTCTGGGCGACCATCGCGGATTCCAAAGGCAAACGCTGGCCGTGGATGGTGACGCGGTTGTTCGGCAGCGGACGTGTCATCTATCTGGCTTCGGACGAAACATGGCGATGGCGTTACAAGGTCGCCGACCAGATTCATTCACAGTTTTGGAATCGCTTGTTGGCGACGGTGATGCCAGCGTCCTACTTATCCGACGACGGGTATGCGTCGATCGGTACCGACCGCATTGACTATGGTCCCGAGGACGACATCACCATCGCGGCTCGATTGCGAAACGCCGACGGTCAACCGGTCGCCGACAGCACCGTCGACGCACTGCTGTACCAAGACGATCAACTGGTCACCGTTATACCGATGTCGATCGACAATCCCGACCGGGGAACCTTTTTGGCAACCGCCAGCGGATTGGACGCGGGACGATACGACATCCGTTTGCGTGCCAGTGGATTCCAGGATGACGTGTTGACCGCCACTTCGCCGATCTGGGTGTCCGACCGGCTGTCCGATGAATGGGCCGATGTGTCGTTGAACGAAGCCGACCTAAGTCGTTTGGCCGATTCGCAGCCAACACAAAGCCGGCCACCATCCCAGGGGCAATCTGCGGCGGAAAATCGCGGCGGCTATTTTCACGAAAGCGAAGCGGACCGCTTGCTCGAAGCCCTGCGACCTTTGTCGTCCGGCCAAGTCATCCAGAAAGACCACGCCCTGTGGCAATCTTGGCCATGGTTTGTTCTGGTCATGTCGCTGTTGACCGCCGAATGGCTGATCCGAAAACGCGTGGGTTTGGTGTAAGACGGCACGCCAAATCGATCGGCCGCATCTATCAACGGGGTGTTGAATTCGATTCAATGCCCGCTAACCATCACGACTGATCGCATCGCTTCCTATTCCAACCAAAAGGCAACGTCACCCATGGCTGTTGAAATCAACGTCGTTTACCAGGGCGAACTGGCTTGCCAGGCCACTCATGATCCAAGCGGAATCCAGCTGACCACCGATGCGCCGGTGGACAACGGCGGCAACGGATCATCATTTTCGCCGACCGATTTGGTGGCCACCGCTTTGGGATGTTGCGTGATGACGATCTTGGGACTGATGGCCAAACGGCACGACGTTGATTTGGTGGGGACACGCGTCCACGTGACAAAGGAAATGGTGACCGACCCGCTGCGTCGTATCGGATCGCTGGTAACGACCGTCACCATTCCGCCCGGCGTGTCCATGGAAGCATCCATGCGTCAGCGTTTTGAGAAAGCGGCCCGGACGTGTCCTGTCCACGCCAGTTTGCACCCGGACATCAACGCCCCGATCGAATTCGTCTATCCTGAAGGGTAAACGCAACTCCTTCGTTCGCTTCTCGTTTCCCGCAGGTTTCCTTGCTATGACGACGACGCCAGTTCATCGCAATCGCCGACGTCGCGTCATCGCCGCGGTCGTCCTGACCATCGGATGGGGCGTCATCGCAGCCACCGATTTGAATGCCCAATTGCCCCCGGAAATTACCGAAGACGAAAACATTCGCGTGACTCGGGTGACTCCCGAAGCGGCGTTGGCCCAGCTGCAACAAGAATATGCCCAGCTGCTGCGAACGGTCGGCGCCGATCATCCTGACGCCCAAGGTGTGGCCCAGCAAATCAGCCAGATCCGAATGGGCTTGGCGGCATTGGGACGACCGGTCGACGACGATGCGATGTCCAGCGACGTTCCCGCGGTGACAATTCCCCAAAGCACCCTTCCACCCAATACAGTTCCAGCCGATCGGGCCGCGGCGACCGACGCATCCGCCAGTGACGGTGAAGAAGCGGAGCTGAGCCTGAACCCGCGACAGGTCCAATTGCTACAGGATCGCTACCGCGAATTGGAGCAATCACTCGGCACGTCGCACCCGATGGTCCAGCAACTGGCCGCTTTGTTGGGACGTTTGACGGCGGAGGTCCCGACCGCGCCGCCAGCGTTCGCCCCCGCCGGATCGCCGGCATTTCCCGCTGCGCCCCCGGGGATTCCGCCGCTTGCGCCATCGACCGTCGATCCGAACAATTCGCCCGCATCACCATCGGGCGATCCGATGCTGAATCCCGAATCGGCGGATCCTTATGACCTGCTGGTGATCATGGCAAGACGAGTGGTGCGGCTGGAACAGGAAGTGTTGCGAATGCGCGACGAAATCCAGCGTTTGCGTGACAGCGATCGCGACGCACGATTGGTCCCGGGGACCGGCGACCGTGACGCCGGCACCACCACGGATTCCCTGCCTCCGGCATTGGAATCTTTGCGGCCCTAGCAATAAGAATATCTTTTTCCGATGAATCGTCGGGATTTTTGAATAAATCAACACGACGCCCGCATCCCCGTGTTGTCATGCCGCCCACTGAACTTTCCGACCGCGTTCGTCTGCAGGCCAGACGTATCATCGAAAGCCGATCGGCCGCCCTGTCGGGTCTGTACGACCTGACCGCGGTTCGATTGTTTCGTTACGCGTCGTCGATCACTCGTCACGCCCAGGATGCGGAAGACGCGGTGCAATCGGCGTTGGTCCAGGTCGCCGATCGTCCTTGGATGATCGTCGATTCGGATCAACCTTGGCCGTATTTGCTGCGGATGGTCCGCAACGAATCGTTGATGATCGTTCGCAAGCGTCGACGATGGGCATTGCTGACCAGCATCTCGGATCGTCTGATCGGCCGCGGTGACGATTCACTGGACCGGCATGAAACGGAAGACCAGGTCTGGCGAGCCTTGAGCGAGCTGCCGCCAGAACAAAGCGAGCCGGTTGTACTGAAGATCTGGGAAGACCTGACGTTTGCTCAGATCGGCGAAATGCTGGAAATCCCCGCCGCGACGGCAGCCAGTCGTTACCGATACGCGATCACCAAACTGCAGCAGAAGCTTCAACACGTTGCACCGGAGCATCTATCATGCTGACCAAGTGCGACCACGATGCATTGGAACCACCGTCGGTGGAACGTTTGATCGATCAAGCGGGACGCGGCGTTCGCGTGAACGAAACACTGCGGTTGCGAACGATCGACGAAGCCCGACGTCGTGATCAGGAAAGATCGCTGCGACAATCCTTGGCCGCGACGGTGTTGTTCGTGTTTGTGGTCTTGTCCGCGGTCACGTTCAGTTTTGAATTGATGCGACAAGATTTTCTGAAACATCCGTCCGATTCAACGGGTGTGGTGATTCCAACCCACAACCACGAAGCCACCGTTTCACCTTGGAAACTGGTCGATGCGGTGGATCATTGGCGACGGTCCCAAGCGCAACAGTGGAACGGCGGTCGTTAGGTCGATTTTCTGGCAAACTTTTTTAAACAAATCGTTTGCCTGATTGCATCATCCCTGTAAAGCCGCGAAGCATTCGGCCAAGCCGTGACGCCTTCGCACCGATGCTTTGATCGATAGGAATGATGATGCCAGATCCACCCGCACCCGATTCGCCGACGCCGGATCGTGATGCCACAAGGGTTGAATTTTCGCAGTGTGTGGAATTTAACCAGTTGTTGGTCGCGCTCAGCCGGGCAGATCTTTCGCTGCGGCTTTATCCCGGTCGATACGGCGACGCCTTTGTTGACGATTTGCGGGCCCTGGAATCCGACATCGCGCGTTCGATCGGCTTGGGCGGCGAACTGCCAGCGGTATTGGATGATGTGAAGGTTACTCCGCCACGATACGCCGCCGCGTTTCGCACTTGGGTTGGCAAAGCGGATGCGTCGGTGGCCCTGTCAGCATTCACCCAGTCCGACCCTCGTGAATCGCTGCAACTGCACGCCTGGTATCGGACCGGTGCAAGCTTGGCGGTTCTGTTGGCGGTCGCTTGCGTGGTGTTCGTCATGGCGGCCGTTTTCAGTGCCCCGCGCATGGATCGATTGTTCGACGATCTGGGCTTGGACGGTGGCGACCAAACGGGCCTGTTGTGGTGGATGGCCGGCACCGTTTGCATCGCTGTATTTGTATTGTTGGCTGCCGGATTTTATTTCGGCCGCCGCGTATTGGGCGGACTCCACGATTCGATTGCCAACTCCAATCTTTCGAACTTCGGATCGTCCGCCCGCCGCCAATCCTTTGCATCCGACATCGCCGCTCGGACCGCGGCACTGGTGTCCACGGGTTGGTCGTCTGACGTTGCGGTGCGTGAATCCATCCGATTGTCGGTGAACCGAAACGATCCGCCGGGCGCCTGGGGTTCACTGCTGCAATGGGCCAGTCGTACGGAGTCTAGCCCGCATTCCGCGGACGGTGCGGACCCGCCCACTGGCCCAACCGAAGGCTCCAGCCCGGCATTTTTTCAGTCCGTGTCCAACGCGTATCAGCAACTGTCGGAATTTGGCCGACCACGCCAATCGCTTTGGCCCGCGCTGACCCATGCATTGATCGGTGGCGTGTTGGTGGCAACGGCCGCGTATTTTCTGATCGGCCCCTATGTTCGACTTCTCATTGCGGTCAGCTGACAAGTCATGAATCAAACCAACAGCCCACCGGAACCGCTGACCTGCGAACAAGCGTTTGCAGCGGAGATCGGCTATCGACAAGTCACCCGTCTGCTACGAGGCCGCCGGACACTGGAACGGTCTGGCGAAACCGAGATATCGGCGACATCGGCCGCAGCCGCCGTGGAACTGGCTTCGATTCGCCTGGCCAACCGGCGACGTCGCATCGCTCAGGTCCTGTATCCGCTGTGTGTGTTTGTATTGACCGTGATCGTCTTTCTGGTTTTGAATTTCACGGTCATTCAAGACTTCCGACAGATGTTTTCCGAATTCGGTCTACAGCTTCCGGCACCCACCCTGTTGTTGGTCAACCTTAGCCGTGCCGCGGGCGATTCGCCGCTGGGATTTCTGTTTTGGATCGTGATCATTTCTCTGGTGATCGTTGGGATCTCCATCGCCATGATTCGATTCGCATTCGCCTATCGGCCGCTACGATTTTTTACCGCCGGATCGATGTCACCCACCGAAACCGTGGCGGAACTGAGCAGTTTGGGTGCCGAAGCATTTCGCGGGGGTGCCGATGCAAGACGCGTGGCCGACCATTTGACGCAGGTTGCCTACCCGGCACCGTACCGGCACGCCCTACAGCAATTGTCGGCGGTAATCTCTGGCGAACAGACCCCCACGCGACTGGAGGATCTGGACAGTTTGCTGCCGCCCAGCTTTATCGCGGCATTCGCGCCGCATCAATCATCCGAATCGGCCGCCAAGTCATTGGAAACGGTTTCCCGAGTGTACGTCCAGCGATTGCGAATCCGCGGAGTGACACGCGGCGGGATCCCGGCGGAAGTTGTGCTGGTCTTTCTGGGCGGCATGATTGGTTTGTTGATCATCGCGTTGATGATGCCTCTTGTGTCGCTGATTTCGGGGCTCAGCTGATGTCTTGGCAAACGATCATTGAAAAAAGCGTGATCCTTTCATCGCTGCGATCGCTATGGCGACGGATCGAAACATTGATGCCTGCCGCGATTGCGGACTTGGATTCACTTGGCAGTGCGTTTCGGTCCACGCCGGCTTTCAAACGAGACGCGATCGCGGCGTTGCAGTTCGGCACACTGCAGTGGATCGATCATAGCCATCGTCAGGGGACCGATCTGATCAAGACCCTGAACCGTTATGCAAGCGAAAATCGCGGATGGTATCGACGACGTCTGCGATTGATGACCACGCGGTTGCGTGAAGGCACGTCGTTGGTCGACGCCATCGAACAGACCCCGGGGGTGCTTTCGGATGAAGACGCGATTGCAATCCGCTTTGCCGTTCAGAATGGCACGTTACCCACGACATTGGAACGTCTGGCGGCACAGCCGGATCTGTTGCGTCCGCAAACGCAAAGCCGCATTCGATCCACCCTTCGTTACGCCGTTTTGCTTTTGGTGGTCGGTTGGCTCGTTCTGCTTTGGATGCAGATGATTTTCATCGACGGTGGTATCCAACGATTTTTGTTGGCGTTCCGCGATTCGATGCTGGGATGGTCGGTCCCGGATCAAGACCCTCCGCCACTGGACCGTGCGATTTTGTGGATCGACTGGATCGGCCAGAACTGGGTGCTGTGCCTGTTGGTGATCTTTATTGCCGGATGGTTGTTGCTGGCCCGTGCCCCTCGTCGCTGGTTGTCCCGGCGTATCGAACGCAGCGGTTGGGCACGACGAAACCGCACACAAATCCCGACCTTGTTGGATTTGCTGGCCGATGCATCGCAGTGCGGGCGGCCCCTGGTCGCATCGGTTTCCACGCTGGGGCGATATCACTTCGACCCGAAAACACGTCAACGTTTTCTGTTCGCACGGAACGAGATGGACCATGGCATCGCACCCTGGGAAGCCCTAGCGGAGTGCGGAGTGACCACCACCGCCGAATCCAACGCGCTGACGATCGCCCGCGATGTAGACCGGCCGTGGATTTTGCGGTCGCTTGCCAGTCAATTGCGCGAAAATTCGGCACGACGTTTTGAATGGGTCGCCTTGATACTTCAGTTGGCCGTCGTCCTGCTGTTCGCTTTGGTGGTGATGGCCTTGGGTTGGGTGTTGTTCGGAACCTTAGCGGAGCTGATTCATGGACTTGCCTAGCGTTCCCAGGCGAACGGTGCCCCGTATCGTCAACCGCGGTGGTTTTTCGATCACCGAAGTCGTCACCGGATGTTTTTTGATAACCGTCATGGTGGGTGCAGTGGCACCGATCGCATTGCTGTCGCGAAAGACCGCCGACATCGCCCACCAATCGCAAATCGCGACGGAGATTCTGTCGGCGGAACTGGATCGGTTGACGATGATGCCGGCGGAAGAAGCGCAGAAACAACTTACGACGTATCCAAAAAGCGATGGCGTCCATCCCGCGCTACTGCAGGCGACGCTTCGCGGCACTTACTTGGACGACACCGACGGCGCAAGAATCCAAATGACTTTGACTTGGGGTGCACCCCAGCGTCGACGATCCACATCACTGGTCGGCTGGATCAACGATGCGGACGCCCAAGCGATGATCAAAGCGGAGCCATCGCCATGACCCAAAACTCCATCAGCCGAAACGGCCGACGTGGCAACGCCGGCGGTGTCCATCGACGCCACTCCCCCTATCGGTTCACCGGATTTTCGTTGATCGAAATGTTGGTGTCCCTGTCGTTGGCCAGCATGCTGGGAACGATTGCGGTGGGCTTGCTATTGCGTTGCCAACAACTGTCTGACGGCACCAACAGCCAATTGGACCAGATCCAAACGTTCAGCCGGTTGGCCGACACCTTTCGCAACGACGTCCATACCGCGTTGTCGGCCGACGCGGAAACAAATGCATCGGTCACGCTGCGATACGCTGGCGATTTCGTGATTCGATATCAGTGGGACCAAACCAACAGTCGAATCGTCCGATCGACCCGACGTTCCGACCAGATCGTCGCATCGGAGTTGTACGTTTTGTCGTCGAAGACTCAGGCCAGATTTGAACAATCCTTCGACCCAAACATCGTGCGACTGAATTTGGAAACCGCCGGGCGATCTGACAAGGCAACAAACGCGGTGGTCTGCCAAGCCGTCGTTCATCGTTGGCCGGAGGTTTCGAAATGATGAAACATTCCATTCATCACCCGATCACCCGTCGTCGCGGTTCGCTTGTCTTGATCGCCCTGGTGTGCCTGATCGTCGGCATGTCCGTCTTGGTGTCATCGGCGCACCGTGCGTTGTTGGTGCAACGACAAACCGAACGCTTCACAGCGTTGCGGCAGTGTCAGTGGCTGCTGGACGCCGGAATCAATCGCGCCGTTGTGGCCATCCAGAATGACGCCGAATACGACGGCGAATCATGGCAATTGGACCAGCCCCTGCCCGGCCGGCGTACCGGTCGGGTGACGATCGCGGTGCAAGCGTCCGAGTCGGCGAAAGGTTCGTCTCGGATCCAGGTGACCGCCGTTGTTGAAACCAGAAACTCGCCGGTCGGCCGCGGCCAGATACGGCGCAGCCATTCATTCCACCTTCCCGTTTCCGATAATCACGCCCAGGATTCCCAATAATGTACACGTCTCATTCCCGGCGGCGAATTCACTCCCTAGCCGGCTTTACCTTGGTTGAATTGTTGGTGGTGATCGCGATCATCGGTGTGCTGATCGGACTGTTGCTGCCGGCGGTACAATCCGCGCGTGAAGCGGCACGTCGATGCAGTTGCGCGAACAATCTGGTCCAGATGGGTTTGGGCATGCATCAATACGAATTCGCCAACGAAAGCTTTCCTTCCGGTGTGATCGATGACGAGGGCCCGATCCGCAACGAACCCATGGGGCGACACGTGTCATGGACCGTTCAGATCCTGCCATTCATTGAACAAGTCAATGTGTCGCGGCACTTTGACCAGGAAGCCGGCGCGTATGCCAGTGTGAACATACCGCCACGAAAACAATACATTCCCACCTATATTTGTCCGTCCGAACCGCGGGCGTCGGTCGAGATGATGCCATCCGACACGGCATCGGAGGATCAATCACAGATTCCGCAAGAGTTTCCGATCAGCAGTTATGCCGGATGCCAAAATGATGTCGAAGCCAGCATTGATGCGGACCGCAATGGGATTCTGTTCTTCAACAGCGACGTGCGGTTCGAAGATCTGACTGATGGATCTTCCCAGACCCTGCTGATCGGTGAAGTCCGCCACGAGGAAACCTTGCTCGGTTGGCCATCGGGAACGCGATCGACCTTGCGTAACGCCGTCGACATCAATTCCATTTCGTCTTATCGATCGGAACCCGACCCTGAACCATCACCACTCGGACCGCTGGACGTCGGAGGTTTTTCCAGCAATCACCCGGGCGGTTGCAACTTTGTGTTCGCCGACGGGTCGGTGCGTTTCCTGTCCGAAGCGATCGAACCGGACCTCCTTCGCCAACTCGGCCATCGTGCCGATGGCGAACTGTTGGAAGGCGACGGGCTGTAGGTTTCGCTTCCATGTCCGGCGGGTTTGATGACGGGCTGTTGCATCATCGCCCAGCCGATCATCACGCGAAATTCATAACCATCGTCCGAACCAGTCTCCCACCGCATCGGTGAACGACCGTGCCGCTTCGCCCATCGGTTTCGCCGTCCCCAGTTGATCTCCCAGCCCGGGCAAGGCCATCGCGGTGACCAAGAACAGAATGAATCCGGCAAAGGCCAGCGTGGATGTTCCCGCGCTGTCGGTTCCGCGAACATCACCATTGCGAAACAGCGACCAACTGACATGTTCACTGGGCGGTTCGGTCAAGTCTCTTAAACGCCGCATGCCGACTTGGACATGCCCGTCGGGGGAATGAAAGAACCACTGTGCGTGGACCTCGAACCGGGTGCCATCAAACTCCAACACCCAGGGACGCCCCACTTTGACGTGTTTGGCTCCTTCCGGTGTGACCAGAACAGTGAAACCATCAATGCTGGTTTCCTGTACGGTGACGGCTAGCTTACGCCGTCCGATTCGGATCAAGGCGGATCCTTGATCGGCCTGAACCGGGCAACGAAAGAAATCCGACGTGGCCTCTTCTGGCGAATCGCAGTGTTGGACGTCTGATTGGCTCATGCTGGGTACGCTCGTTTGCGTTGGCGACAAATCACTCCGTCATGCGATGGATCACCACCGGCCTGATCGCCAGGTCGTTGATCCGTCGCATGGTCGTACGGGATGTCCGGTCCGCCCCCGATGCGAAAACCGTCGCGGGACCTCCGACACATCGGTTCACCCGATCGGGCGACTCGTGGAGAGAGTCCTGCGTTGGAAAGCTAGGTCACGATGCCCCGCTTGGCTCAGGCAGATCATCAAACCGTGACATTTTTCACCCACCCGTGGGGCGGGGCAGGAAAAGAATTCCGGTTACAGGGGCTGTACCGGTCACGCAGTCGGCCGAAACCAGCCAACCGTTTCGGATGACGCGGATCTTGACGATCGGACGGGTCGCATGAATCGATCGGATCACAAGGGCAGTCCCAGATGCACCAATCCGATCGGTCATTCGGCGTCGATCGATTGAAACGAGGAATCGTTGATCCGTCGCCGGCACCGCTGCGCGGATCGATCATCGCCCACCGCGAACACGGAAGTGCAGATGCCGCCACAGCGTCGAATCGACATTCGACAGGACGCCGCGCCGAACAAACGTAAGTCGCGAAACCGTCTGGCCGCGCGCATGGCGGGCCCTTGGCCGCTGGCGTGCGTGATGGCGATCGCCTGTGTAGCGGCGATCGGTGCGTCGTGGGGACGCGCCGACGATGAAAGCCTATTGCTGGCTGATCCGGCCGATACTGCGACGTCAGCGAACGACGATCCGCTGTTGAACATGGCGCGGCCGAAAGAGACCGGAAAAGATCCCGCTAAGAAAAAAGCGGACAACCAATCTGATTCCCAAGCGGAAGACCCACACCTGCAACTGTGGACCGAAAACTGTTACCCGTCGGCGGAAACCTGCCGCAAGTGCCATCCTAAGCAATACGACGAATGGTCCATCAGCAGCCACGCCTATGCCGCGGTGTCGCCGATGTTCCAGCGGTTCGAACAAGCGATGACCGAATTGACTCAGGGCACCGTGGGTTCGTTCTGTGTCCGGTGCCATTCCCCTGTGCAAACGCAACTGGAATTGCCCCGTGACCTTAGCCTGTTGGAAGCCCCCGCGGTGGTCCGCGAGGGGATCACATGCATCGCCTGTCACCGAGTCAACGAGCATTATGGGCGCAGCCACGGTGACCGCCGCATCGAACCCGGCAATATCCACGCCCCGGTCAACGGCGGTCACGGCGGCCACGGATTGCGTGATGCGTTGGCACAAGCGAACAAGTTGAAACTGAAAACAAGTCCTGACCAAAAAGGCCCGGGACAACCCATTCACGCATCGGCCAACTTCTTTTCGCCGATCACCAACAGTGACGTCTGTGTTTCCTGTCACCAAGTCGCCGTGCATCCAGGGCTGTGGCTAGAGATCGTTCACGCCCAATATCGGTCGGGTCCCGCCGAAGCCAAGGGCATCAGTTGCCAAGACTGTCACATGGGTGCCGTTCCCGGGAAGCCCCTGGGATACGAACAAGGCCATGCCGCGGTCCTGAACGACAAACCCTTTGGCACACCTCGTAAACATTCCAATCACACCTTTTGGGGTCCGGGATACTCGATCGCCCATCCGGGCATTTTCCCCCATCACCCCAAGGCCAGAAAGATCGCGCCGCGCGACTGGCTGGCTTTCGATGTGAACGCCGGCTGGGGCACCAAAGCTTTCGAAGATCGCGTCGACGATTCCGTGGTCTTTCCCGAACCCTGGTCGACGGTCGACGATCGCATCGATGGACGAAAAATCATCGATGAAAACATTGCACGCGTGCACGAAAAACGATCGTCATCGGCGATCACACTGGAATCCGCGATCAAGGTCAGCGACCCGATTTTTTATCATCCACCGCGGTCCGGCCGACCGCTTCACGTGGGCTTCCGCATCGATAACGTCAGCGAAGGCCACAACGCACCGACGGGATCCCTGGGCGCTCAGCCGCAACTGTGGCTAAACGCGGTCTTGATTGATCCGAAAGGCCGCCGCGTTTGGGAAACCGGTTACCTGGATCGACAGGGTGACCTTGCGGATCTGCACAGCGTTGATGTGGCCCGCGGGCACGTTCCCCGCGACGCAGAACTGTTCAATCTGCAAACGAAGTTCTTGATTAACAACATTCGCGGAACCGATCGCGAAGTGTCGTTGCCGTTGAACTTCAGTTTGGACCAGTTGGTGTTTCTGCGCCCTGGTGCGGTGCCGGTCAGCGTGCTGAATCACCCTCCGCTGATTCGCATGGAAGCTCATTCCATCCCGCCGCTGGATCACCGCATCGCCAATTACACGATCCCACCCACCGCAATGAAGTTGCCGGGCCCCTATCGGCTAAGTGTGCGTATGCGAAGCCGGACCGAACCGATCTATTTCATGAAATTGATCGGCGCCTCGCCGGACATGATTCGCCGCATGAACGCGAACATGATCGACATCAATCAACGCAGTCACACATTCTGGGTGCGCTGACATGTCGAATGGACAAGATCGACCATCGCCGCTGCTGATCGCCATTCTGCTGGCTTCCGTGTTGTCAGTGAATACGGTCCCCGCCCAGCAACCATTTCGTTTACCCGGCACGGTCGCGGGACCGAAAAAACAAACGGCTGCACCGAGCCCCCAGTCGCGTTGGCTGCGGCTGCCATCGCCCACCGGATCGCCGGCGTCGGATGAAACGCCGGCGGACACGATGCCGATCAAATTGTGGCCCGCAGACAAGCCTCCGGTGCAACGCCGTGTTTCCCCCATCCGCGACAATCCGTTTGCGGCGTCAACGCCCCAGCCGAAACCGTTGCCGATGATGATGCCGGCGGCCGTAGCACCGCGTCAGCCGCCCGCGCAGACTTTACAGCCATCCGATCCGCTGGAAAACAGCACCGATGCGAGCGGATCAGCCAATCGCGAACCAACGAACCGCATCGTCGACAAAACGGCAAGCGAGCCGGCGAACAACGCGTCGTCACAGCAGGCGACGTCTGACCCTCCGGTCGATTGCGATCGGCCACCGGTCCACTACAACGATTTTTCGCCGACGCCCGTACCAGCCGTGTCGATGGTCCATGACCCGATGCGCGAGGCGTATGTTTACGATGCCAAACGCAGCGTTCCGACACAGCATCCCTGGATCGAGTGGGGGCGAATCTTCTACGGCAATGGCATCACGCCCCGTGGCCAGGACTGGTTCGGTCAAATGAACATGGTGCGATCGGAGTTCTATGTTTACGGCGACTATCGGATCGGTTTGGGCAGCGGACGCAACGCGGGTGGGCGTGCCGACAATTTGGCCGCACGGCTGAACCTGGACATGGATTGGCAATTGACCGACACAG
The DNA here is from genome assembly GCF_007752935.1 of Crateriforma conspicua. Lineage (NCBI taxonomy): Bacteria > Pseudomonadati > Planctomycetota > Planctomycetia > Pirellulales > Pirellulaceae > Crateriforma > Crateriforma conspicua. The sequence continues at coordinate 4,360,602 of NZ_CP036319.1, forward strand.
AGCGGTTGCACGCATTCATGGGTCCGCTGGACAAGAACAATCAGTTCAATCGCATCGAACTGATCGACGGTGACCTGCAATACGAACCGGTGTTCGACCCGAACTTGGTGACGTTCTTTTTCGAAGGCGATCTCGGGGCGATGGCCGCGGGGCTGCACGACATGCGTTCGCCCTTCGAATTGCCGATCACGGTCGGCCTGATCCCGCTGCTGTTTCAAAATGGCGTCTGGATGGAAGACGCCGTGACCGGTGCCGCCATCGCACTACCGGCCAAACACAGTCGGCTGCTGAACTGGGCCAATTACGACTGGACCTTCTTTGCCGTTGTCGATCAGTTGAACAGTCCAGCGTTCGGGGCGGACAAACACGCCGCCCAAGCTTTCGGAACGGCCATGTTTATCGATGCCTACGATGGGTACATCGAAGCCGGCTATGCGTACCTGCGTGATCGCACCCAAAGCGAGCGCAGTTACCACAACATGACCGTCAGTTTTACGCGTCGCTACTTTGATCGAATCAGCAACAGCGTTCGCTTGATCATCAACACCGGCCAAGACCTGCGGGCAGACCTGCGCACGGCTGACGGCGGACTGTTGCTGGTGGAAAACAGTTGGGTGACCGACAATCCGTTGCGGGTCGTCCCGTACGCTAACTTCTTTTTCGGCTGGGACCGGCCGCAATCGGTCGCCCGTGCGGGCGCCGCCGGCGGGATTCTGCGGAACACCGGGATCAATTTCGACACCGACGGTTTGAACGGTTTGGCCACCTTGGATCCCACCGCCAGCGATACGACGGGATTCAGCATCGGCGTCGACCTCATCGGACAACGGCTGGACCGACAATGGCTGTTGGAGTTTTCTTACCTGACGCCCCATGGCAATCGAAACCTGGATGTCCCGGATGACCAGTACGGGGTGGGAACTCGGTATCAGTTTCCCATCAGCCATCGATCACTGCTGCGATTCGATGTGGTTTACGGATGGCGTCGCCAATTGGAAGACGTTTACGGGACTCGAGCCGAATATCGGTGGAAGTTCTGACTCGGGCATGCGAATCGATCTTTCAGATCGACCACGAACGTCAGTCTTGTGGCGGCAACATCGCGGTGGCCACCAGCACGGCATCGCAGCCGGCGTCCACGAAATTGCGAACATCATCGGCGTTTCGCACTCCACCACCGCTGATCCACCGCACCGCTGGACCGCCCATCGTTTGATATTGTCCGATCACGTCGCGGCACAACTGCATCGGATCGCTGCCACCGGACGCGGTTCCTACTTGAGCGACATCCAGGATGATCGCCGTGTCGATGGACTGCTGCTGTACAGTTTCCAGCCACTGTTGCAGGCTAGGGCCGCGCGACCAGAATTCGCCGCCACGAAAGTCGAAACTAAAGACCATCCGATCAGTACCGATCGGTGGACATCGCTTTTGTAGAGCATCCACGTTTGCCAGCGATTCGCTAGCCATCACCCAACGCACCCAGCTGTACTGGCGGCTGATTCGGCTGACTTCACCGTGAATTTCCGGCGACTCTTGGCCGGTCCACCCCAGGTCGATCCAACAACGGATTCCGCCTTGGTGTGCCAAGTGACGCAGGATACGCCGCAAGGTTGGCCACTGTGGTTCGCGGCCGCAAAGCGAATCCAGATCCGCCAGATAGAACTGCCGCAAGCCGAGCCGCAGGTAGTGATCGGTCAATGCAATCACCGAACCGGCATTGGACGCATCGGCCGACAAACGAATCGGACGATACGATTCACGGTGCCCGGCGACTGCATGCACCGCATGATGATCGGCCAAGTCCAGCACGGCGACACAGCGGGTCAGATCCCAGGACGCTGTCCCCGGCACCGGGGGCACTGCTTCGGCTTGCGTACGCTGGTCCTCGGTCGTTTTTGCATCGCCCCCGCTCATCGATTCGATTCACCCCGATCCTGGATAGATCAAGCTTCCAACGAGAACAGCGATTCGACTTTCACGATCGCGTAATCGTCGGGAAAGGTGTGGATGGCTTGGACCAGCATCGAACGCAACCGCAATTCGATGTTGATGTAGCTGAGAGCACCAAAGGCCATTCGTCCGCTGGAATCGAAACGGTGCAGCAGGCCTTCGGTGGGACCGTTGCCCAGTTGTTTTTGAACCATCCAGAACATGTCCGGTTCAACCGATTCCAATTGAAAGTGGGTTCGATAGCTGACACCGCCACGGCATTCGGCCGTTTCGGTGCGACTGCCCTTCAATGGCTGGGTCAACAAACAACGCCGCTTGGGCAGTGGTTGGCGGGCACTGGTGGCGACTTCGCACAGGGTGCCGCCGGCCGCGTTCCACGTCACGACGTGGCCACAATTGGTCAATTCGATCCGCGATTCATAGTTGCTGCGTTCAATCCGCCGACTCTGATGCACCACGTACAGTTCCGGGTGCAGCGAGCGGCTGAACACATGAAAAGCCAATTCGGCAACTTTGGGGCGAACCGAAAGCAAAACGAGACGTCCAAAATTCAAAGAGGAAAAGAATCGCTAGATCGAGCCGCCCGCGGTAACGCCGCCTGGAACGACAAGACGCCGGCACGCGTGCCGCAAAGATCAAGCCGTCCAGGCCGACACCGTTGGTGAATCGCAGTTGAACACACGTTGTTGTTGAACGCACGTTTCATGGGATCGTTACCCGTGAAACGGGGTCGCTGTCCCTGTCGGCCCGTGCATTATAAGCTTTGCGTCAAAGACGGCGCAAGATCGTTTACGCCGGCGATTTCGAAGAATCCGTTTTTCGATTCCTTTCCGCATTTTCCCATTGACATTCGCTGCCGGTGCAGGCTCATGGTCGTTGTCATCGATAATTACGATTCCTTCACCTACAACCTGGTCCAGCGGTTGGGTGAAATTGACGGTGCAGTCGACGTTCGCGTCATTCGCAATGACGAAATGTCGGTCGATGCGATCGCCGAATTGCATCCGTCTCGGATGATCATTTCGCCCGGCCCTTGCACGCCCAACGAAGCGGGTGTCAGCGTCCAGTGCGTGCGTCGGTTCGCCGGTCAGGTTCCGCTGCTGGGCGTCTGTTTGGGGCACCAGTCGATCGGCCAAGCGTTCGGCGGCGACATCATTCGTGCCCCCGAATTGATGCACGGGAAAACGGACCAGATTCATCACGACGATGGCGGACTGTTCGCCGGCGTGCCGATGCCGTTCATCGCCACCCGCTATCACTCCTTGGTAATCGACCCGGAAACTTGTCCCGATGATTTGATCGTTTCGGCCTGGACCGACACCGGCGGCAATCGCCAAATCATGGGCGTCCGCCACCGCGAGTATCCGTTGGAAGGCTGGCAATTTCACCCGGAAAGCTTCCTGACCCAGCCCGGTGTTGAACTGCTACGTCGCTTTCTGAACTGGTCGAAATAGCCAGCCGAATCGTCCGACGGACAAAAACGTTGCCGCCGCAAAAACGTCACGCGGCATGCAAACGTGGGGCCTTACTGATCAGGCGAGAATCTGGTCCTTGATGACTTTCGTCTTCGCGATGTCGTCGTGCAAGCAAGCGCGATTGCTGCGGAAAATCAGCAAGGCGTCGATCAACGGGATGACCCCACCGACGATCGGAATCAGACTGCACGCCCACAGCCAGGCGTAACGTTTGCCGATCAGCGGCCAGAACGGCAGCAGTTGTTCGGTGTCGCGGTGCACGATCGTCGTCTTCATCACGACTTTGCCGATCGTCTTGCCCTTGCTTGCCAGCAAGTATCCGTTCAACGCCAAGAAGATCGCAACGCCGACCAGAGCCCCCGCCGCTTCGATCGCATATTGATAGGTCTCCACCCCTTCAACACCCACGGCGGCGGCAAAGGCGAAACCGATTCCGAACGAAAACGGGATGATCAGCACCAACTGAATCACGCCATCGATCAGTGCCCCAAGAAATCGTTCGCCCAATGTCGCAAGCGCGGTGGACTGCGGCACCGTGGTGAACGGATCGGCGGACATCGTTTCAGCAGTCGGTGCGTACGGATTACTTTGGCTCATTGCGTTAACTCAGCGGTAACCATGGATTGAAACGGCGCAGGGGGGCACTGGGGGGGGCCGCCAAATCATATCACGTCTCCGACGCGTCGATGCAACCAGTTACAGCGCCGACTGATCCGCTTGTTTCGTCTCATCCATCAGCCGATCAATTAGATCATCCACACGGATGCCATCCGCTTCGGCCGCAAAGGTCGGGACCATTCGGTGTCGCAAGATGGGATGGGCCAAGGCCTGGACATCTTCCACGCTGACCACGCTGCGTGAATGCAACAAACACCTGGCTTTGGCGGCCAAAACCAATTGCTGTGATGCACGCGGCCCGGGACCCCACTGAACGAACTCGCGCACCCACGCCGGACTTGATGGATCACTCGGTCGCGCCGAACAGACCATTTCCAGCACCCAATCACGAACGTGCTGGGGCAAGGGCACACGGCGAACCAGCGATTGAAATCGAACCATGTCGTCGCCCGAAACCACCGCGCGGACTTTCAGATCCGATGTGGAGGTGGTGCGGTCAATGATCTCGGCTTCTTCTTGACGATTCGGATAATTGACCAAGACATGAAACAAGAATCGGTCCCGCTGGGCTTCGGGCAACGGATACGTGCCTTCTTGCTCGATCGGATTCTGCGTGGCCAAAACAAAGAAGGGCTCTTTCAGCCGATACGTGTGCCCCGACGCGGTGACTTCGTGTTCCTGCATCGCTTCCAACAAAGCCGCCTGGGTCTTCGGCGGCGTTCGGTTGATCTCGTCAGCCAACAGCATTTGCGTGAAGACCGGCCCCGGTTGAAACACCAATTGCCGACGATTCGTCTCCGGATCCTCTTGGATGATGTCGGTGCCGGTGATGTCCGCGGGCATCAAGTCGGGGGTGAACTGGATTCGACGAAAATCCAAATGCATCGATTGTGCCAACGTACGGACCATCAAAGTCTTGGCCAGTCCCGGCACCCCTTCCAACAAACAATGCCCTCGAGCCAGGATCGCGATCAACAATTGCTCGATCACATCGTCTTGTCCCACCACGACCTGGGCGACTTGGTGACGAATCGCTTGACAGGCTTCGACCAATTGCCTGGCCGCGACCAAATCGTCGGTGGGGTCGACGGTCGCCGACTTCCGTTGGCCGGATGACGGATCGCGATCCACTTCGCCGGCTGATGCATTGTCCTGGAAATCCTGGTCGCGAAATGCGTTGGGTTCTTGCATCGGTGGGCGTCGTCGAAAACGGGGGGTGTGGGCGGCGTGTCGACCATGTCCGCTGTGATCGGAGCAATGCGAACCGCCAACAGCGGACGGGTCGACCGCGTTTGTGGACCAACGTGATTGGTTGCCGGCCAACGTGAAAGATGGCCCAAACGTGTGGTACATTCTTCACAGACGCTGCGCCGATCACAATCGGTGCAATGCCAATCCATGCGACCACCAATCAACGGTGGCAGGTCGGACCGGCTGGTACGACCGTGGGCCGCCGCACCGTTCGGACTGGCCGCCTGGACAGTTGCCCCAGCTATTTATTTTCGACGATTCTTCCCATGGCTTCCCTGTTTGTAGTTCGCGGCCGCAACCAGGGATCCTATTTCCAGCTGCGTTCGGCCGTTCATCGGATCGGACGCGAAGGCCACTGTGACATCCAGCTGCTGGACAGTGAGGTATCGCGGACGCACGCGGAAATCCGCTGCCAAGCGACCGCGGGCAAGTACCAACTGCTGGATCTGGGCAGCAGCAACGGGACCCGCATCAACGGCGAAAAAGTTCAAAACCACTGGCTGCAAAGCGGTGATCGAATCGAAATCGGCCAGTCGTTGATGATTTTTACCGGCACCGGGCTGCCAGCATCCCTGGATGCCGCCCACGGTGTCGACATCGTCGGCAAGTCACGTGACAGCGAAGCTAGCCAGATCGTCTCGTCGCTTTCACGTTCCGCTGCGACCGGTCCGCCGTCGGCATCGGACGCCGAACGATCGTTGGAAGTCATCTATCGAACCGCGATCGCCGTCGGACGTGGCGAAGACCTGGACACCGTGCTGGACCGGATCCTGCAATTGGTTTTTGACTGGGTCGATGCGGATCGCGGCTGCATCATGCTGAAAGATCCGGACACCGGCCAATTACAGCCCGCCGCACGATGCGACCGCCAACTATCCAAACCCAACAAATCGCTGGGTAAATCGGATTCGCTTCACCTGGCGGCGTCGCCGAAGTCCGATTCTTCATCGGCGACAAAGGTCAACTCGGACGAACGGATCGCGATCAGCCGGACCATCCTGGACTATGTGATCGACCGTCGCGAAGGTGTCCGTACAACCGATGCGAAAGGCGACGACCGTTTCGAATCGGCCGCGTCGATTGTCCAGGCGGGTGTCCGCGAAGCGTTGTGTGTGCCGCTGCAAGGCCGTTATGACATCGTCGGTGCCTTGTACGTTGACACCTACAGTTCGCCGGGACGGCTGATGCAAAGCGGCGGCCAGCCAAGGTTCACCGACGAACACCTGCGTTTGATCACGGCCATCGGATATCAAGCGGCGCTTGCGATCGAAGACACGTTTTACTATTCGGCACTGGTGCAAAGCGAACGCTTGGCGGCGATGGGCCAAACGATCGCGATGATCAGCCATCACGTAAAGAATATCTTGCAAGGCATCCGCGGCGGCAGCTATTTGATCGATGCGGGGCTGAAACGTGACGACAACGACGCGGTACGACGCGGCTGGTCGATCGTTGAACGCAATCAGGATCGCATTTCCAACTTGGTCTTGGACATGCTGTCATTTTCCAAAGAACGCGAACCCGAACGAATCGATGCGGACTTGAATGCCACCGTGTCCGACGTGATCGAACTTATGCACAGCCGGGCACGCGAACTGGACGTCCAGTTGGGCTGCGACTTGGCCGAAGATTTACCGATCGCAAAATTCGATCCCGACGCGATCCACCGCGCATTGCTGAACCTGGTCACCAACGCGATCGACGCAGCCAAGGCCGGTGTGGATGCCCGAGACGATGTGACCGATTCGGTGACGGAAATTCGGTCCACCGAACAAACCACCGACGACATTTCATCGACCTCGGACACACTGGAAAGCCTGACGTCACACACCCCCACCGGTCCACTGGCCGAAGACGTTCCGAACGATGGCGAAGACCAAGCCAAAGTGTTTGTGCAAACAAAATTTGTTGCCGGCCACGGATGGCGAGTCGATGTGATCGACAACGGCCTGGGCGTGCCGCCGGAACAACGCGAAAAAATCTTTTCGCTATTTGAATCTAGCAAGGGTTCCACGGGGACGGGCTTGGGATTGCCCGTCAGTGCCAAAATCCTGCGTGAACATGACGGCGACATTCAAGTTTTGGATTCGCCGGTCGGACGCGGCAGTTGTTTTCGGATTTGGCTGCCCTGCGAAAAAACGGACTCCACCGGGGCCATTCACAGCACGACCATGCCCGATGACGCGGTCGTCACCGACCACGACACCGAAAATTCCTGATCCAGCATCGTCGTTTCCAAATGCCGGCGTGATCGATGATCACGCGAACGGCGTCGGCGTCCGACCGCGATAGCGATCCGCCGCGTACCGTCGATACCAATCGGCCATGGACGCCAATCGATCGGATTGCTGCTGATCCACGCCACGATTGGTTTGCTGGAAACGCGACAAAGCGTCCACGGAAGCCTGTTCCACTCGATCGGCGAATCGATGCAATGTTTCGTTGCTATGGCGGATCAGTGAATACCGTTTCACCTTGCGATCAACATGACGCAACATTCGTCGGGCGCGAACGTCATCGTCCGTATCATGTTGCTGTCGACGAATGCGTCCACGAAACCAGACCAAGCCGACCAACAAGACAAACAACGGCAACTGGACCGACCGGATGCTGGACGAGAAAAACGCAATCACACCACTGCCGATCAAGCGCCCGTACAGCCAGGAAAACAGCCCGGAATCTCCTTCGCCGACTTGGTTTGCGTTGTACCAGTCATCGTCGCTGGCCAGGTCGGCCTGATTTTCAAAATCCAGTTGGCTGTACCGTCGACCGGGCGTCGATTCGACCGCAAACCACACTTGATTCTCGTCGTCGTACGCTTCGACCCATGCATGGGCATCTCGGTTTCGTGCCAAGTAATATTCTTCTTCGGTGCTCTTTTCCCAAGTCACGTACCCCGTGACATACCGTGTTGGGATTCCCGCCTGTCGAAGAATCAATGCGGTGGCGGAGGCAAAGTATTCACAGTGTGCCGGATGCCGCGTGTCCAAAAAATACTTCAGCGGATCGACACCGCGTGGCGGTCGAGAATCCTGATTCAGCGAATACTCGAACTTTGATTGAAAGAACTGCGCGACCGATTGTGCGTTTTGCTGGGCAGTTTTTTCGCGGGTGCACAACATTTCCGCAAACGTTGCAAGGGTCGATTCCAACGGACCAGGCACACGCAACAGAGCGTCTCGCTGCTCCGGTGCAATCGCCTGCCGAATCGGATCTTTGACAACGCCCAACACGTAGGGCTCGGTGATGTTGACCCCCGATTCGATGACTTCGTGACTGGTCAACTGAATGCTGTCAGCCACCGCTTCGATCCATCGCGTGTTGAGCGATGTAAAAATCACCAGTCCCTTTTCCGGTCGATTGTGAACCTCAATGGTCTTCGTCTGACGGGTTGGTGCCCCGGCCGGATCCGCCAGCACGCGTCCGCCGGGCGAATAGTCTTCATCACGAACGGGAAAGCGAAGCAATTCGTCGCTGATCGCACCAAACGTGGGACTTGTGCCGGTCTTCGAAGCAAAGATCACGGTCAAATCGCTGTTGCGTCGTCGCCCAAGGCTGGACTCACTGCTCAATAACCATCGTCTGGACCGATAGGTGTCGAAAACCGTGCCACGTAGGTAGCCGGGTGCGGAATCGGCAAAAGCGCGAAAGGCAATCTCCTCTGGCGAAGCCAAGATGTGATTTCGGATCACTCCCAACCGGGAACCGTGAACGTACGACATACCCGCGATCACGATCCGATCGCTCAGTGCATCAAGCGAATTGTTCAGCTGGTCCTGCAATCGCTTTTGGATATCGGGCAACAGAGTACCGGCCGCCTGGGCCATCAGCGTCGTCCCGGTCAAAATCCCGGTCGCCGCAACAGCCGAAAACATCCAGGGGCCCGAAGCCAATCGCACCAACCAGCTTTCGCCATCGATCGACGACGTCAACGCGACATCGCGGCGACGTTCGGAGGAACCGGATTGTTGTCCGGCGTGTTCCAGCGGAGCCCAGCCGATGATTTGTGCCGCGACAAGAAACGAAAGACAGGTCACAACGCCGACGGTGGTTTGTCCCAAAATCGTCTGACTGGCGCCACCGACCAAAACACAAGCCAGAACGGCCGCCAACCCGCCGCCCAACATCAAAACGTGCCCGCGGTTGGGCCGCATCACCCAACCGACCATCGACGCAAAAACGCAGCCGTGCGCGATCATGTCCGCAGCGGCCTGGATCGGGTTGGCGTTATCGCCACCATACTGACGCGATCGCCATGCAACTGCCAACACGATGGCGATCATCGGTGCTAAGAAAGCAAGGCGTTGTCGCGAACCAGGACTGTGCGCGCCACTTCCTTCGCGCTGTTGACGGCGATACGCCGAATGTTGGCCGACGATGCTGGCCAGCAACAGCAGTGGCAACAACATCGATGTGGTGTCGAACGTCGAACCGACGAACAACCCTAATCCCAACAGCAATCCGTTCAGAATCAAGCGATCATGCAGCATCGATCGGCTCCATCCGGCTTGACGGTTGTCCCACTGTCGCGGTGACACCGGTCGGTTCGTTACCACTGGTTGCACCGGAGGCGGCAAAGTTGGTCGTCTTTTCGTCGATCACCAACACCTTTGCTTGGTGCGGCAGCAAAGCCTGGCCGTCCAGTGCTGGATCGACGGATCCGACGGTGTCAGTCAGTTCCACGGGTAAGCCGGATCGGACCAACGACGCTTGAGCCTGCGCCGGGTCATAAGATTCGTTTCGCAGTACCAATAAAGAGCCCGCCCCCACCCGAATACTCGCTTGAGCAATCGTTTCAACGGCGTCCTCAGGACCACAACGATCGGCCACCGCCAATCGCATCAGCAACGGCATCGCCTGGTTCACGGCACCCTGCGTCACGGTTCCTAAGTTTCCCTGTTCGCTGTCCTGTCCCGTAATCGCCAAGTCGACTTGAATGCCATCCTCGGTCAATCGATGCACGACTGTTGCGGCGGCGCTCAACAGCTTTTCCAGCCGTTGACGGTCATGCTGCATCCGCCGTCGACGGTCTCGCCGACTCGCTTTGGACGACAACGGCGGGATCGTCAGCGAAGTGTCCACCAACACCGTCGCGCGGATCACGCTGTTGGCACTGAATTCGCGAACAATCGGCTTCCCCAGCCTGGCCCAAGATGCAAAATCCCACCGTCGAACCGACATCCCGACCTGGTACTCGCGACTGCCGGTGTATTCCATTGATTCACCAGCCAAAATTCGCCGAGCCCATTGTCCCACCGATTGAATCAACTGCATCGCTTCGTCCCCGTCATCGCCGGTCAGAGGTCGGGGCGTGACGGTCACCATTTCGTCGATGCGGTGCCCGCGGCTGAACCGAAACAGGTGAAACGGAAATGTGGACGCATAGTTCACCGCCGGCAAGCGGCGCCGTCCACGCCGTTGTGGAACCAGTGAATAATTCAGGTCGATCGATTCACCCGGTCGCAAGAAAGGCAGACGTCGCCGCGACGACTGAACGATCCAGTCGGTTGTTCGTCGGGACGACCATTGCGTCGTCGCGGCAATGTCACCCGCGGACGTCAAACGTGAGGTGGCATCGTCCCGGTTGAGTCGCCCCAGCTGAAACCAGCTTTGCAAGATCGGCAGCCGTCCGGCGTTGCGCACATGAACGCGGACCATCATGGATTGGCCCGCTTCGCAAGCGACCGCCGACATCACGTCGACATCCAATCGTGGCCCAAATGCACGATTGGCGATCCAGCCGAAAAACAGCATCGAACAACAGGCCGCAAACATTCCCGTCCACGGATAACCCCAGATGACATTCAACGTCACGATGGTGATCAACAGCAAGGTGATCGACACCGGAGTCATCGTTGCCCGCACCCAGCGAAAGACTCGCACGGGAAAACGAAGCAGCGTCCAGAACACCCCACGTCGCGTCGGACGCGATTCGGTGTGACGCGAGATTCGGTCCTTGGATGCTGTCGAGTTCAAACAGGCACCTCCACCTGCGAAACGATATCGCGAAGAATCTCGCCGACTTCTTCCATGGTGGCCGACACCGATCGCGAAACCACGCGATGGGACAGCACATCGGGGGCAAGTTCCGCCACGTCGTCGGGCATTACAAAATCGCGGCCTTTCAACAATGCATGGGCTTGTGCCGCACGCATCAGCATTTTTGAACCACGTGGACTGCAACCGACACGCAGCCGAGGATCTCGACGCGTCAGTCCGACGATGTCCACCAGGTATCCGGCAACCTTTCGATCCAACGTCGTGTTTTGAACTTCTGCCTGCAGTTTCAACAGCGATTCGCGATGCAGAATCGGCTTCAGATTGGCCGACGGCTCGTACACGCGTTGCTGAAGCAGCAGGTCGACCTCGCTCTCGGGATTCGGGTAACTCATCGACAACCGCATCAGGAACCGGTCCAGCTGACTTTCGGGCAACGGGAACGTGCCTTCAAAGCCCGACGGGTTCTGTGTCGCGATGACAATGAACGGCTGTTCCAAGTCGTAGCGTTTTCCGTCAATCGTGACCTGCGATTCGGCCATCGCCTCCAATAGGGCACTTTGGGTCCGCGGCGACGCGCGATTGATTTCGTCAGCGATCAAAAGATTGCAAAACACCGGTCCGGGGCGGAATTCAAAAGTCCCGCTGGACGGTTGATAAATCGCTCCGCCCAAGATGTCCGCGGGCAGCAAATCGGGGGTGCACTGGATCCGTTGGTATTTCAGGTCGATCAACGCGGCGACCGATTTCGCCAACGTCGTCTTTCCGACCCCTGGGACGTCTTCCAACAAGACCGATCCACCGGCCAGCACCGCGGTCAGTACTCTTTCGATCACCGCAGATTTGTCGCGGATGACCGATTCCAAACTCTGTTGCACGTCGGCCAGATGCGCCCGCAATTGCCGCGCGTCCGACGGATCCGGCATCGCCGTCGTGCCGTCGTCCGATTGTGTTTCCGACGGCGTGGCCAAGGGGCTTCCGGACACGGTGTCTCCCGCAATGAAGTGTTGTCTTTCGGACGCAATCGCTGAACCGTGGTCAGTTTAACCGTCCAGCTAGCCCCATTTCCATGCAGCAAATCCGCACCCGGCTCAGGGAGGCCCAGGCGACCGTAATTCCATGCCGACAGGACAAAACCGCTGCATTTCTTCCTAAAGGAACCATGCCCGATGGTCCGATAGTACCGTCATGATCGGATTGGTCGTCGAAAGTTGCACAAACCTGCCAACCTTGACTAAACCGGAAGATCATCCTATTTTCGCGTTTTCAACGTGCGGGGCAGTGACCAAAGCGGTCGCCGTCACGTCGGTGCGGGCGATCCGCAACATTGCGATTGAAACGCGAATCAACAGGCGACGTGGCCAAGCGGCTAAGGCGAAGGATTGCAAATCCTTTATTCGTGGGTTCGAATCCCACCGTCGCCTCTTTTGAATCGGAGGCCTTCTTGCCTCCCTCGGCGTTTGGTTTCTTCCAAACTCTTCTGATGCTGACCGGTGGACGGTGAATCAACGCCCACGCTCTTCGACGTCGCACCAGGTCGTCCAGCACGCCATTGATGCCACCATCTTTGATCCGTGGCGTTCCCGCCCCCGGCGTAACTTGCTTCTATGCCGCGGTCATCTTCAGCCCGATGATGCCGGCGATGATCAGGCCGACGAACAGCATGCGAATCGGATCGGCGGATTCGTTGAACAATCCGATCCCCAGCAACACAGTGCCCACCGTTCCGATGCCCACCCAAACGCCATAAGCCGTTCCGACGGGCAAGGTGCGCATGGCGGCGCCCAACAATCCGAAACTGACCACCATCGCCGCCAAGGTTCCGACCGTCGGCCAAAACTTGGTGAAGCCATCGGAATACTTCATGCCGATCGCCCAAACGATTTCCAACAGGCCGGCGATGACCAAAAAGAGCCAAGCCATCTTCGATTCACAGCATCCGCAGGGCCGTCCCTGAATGAACCGGAGCGGTGGGGTCGTCCCCACTTCCATGATGGTCACGCCACGCGACGACGCCGCGATAAGGCGTGCTTGCGGGGTGTCGCCGAATCGGCATGTTTCCCGGATCGACCTTATCGCAAGTCGACAAGGTAATCCAACAGATGGCACAGCGAATCGCCGGCGAAATGGAATCGCATTTGGCGACGAAGCGACTGCGTCAGCGCCTGTCCACCCACGACCAAACGCTGTCCGGGACGCAACGACGAAAACAAACGATCATTGATCTGAACCACGCTGTCTGGCTGCTGCACACAAGTGTAAGTCAGCCAGACAATCTGCGGACAGTAATCGTTGATTGCCGCTTGCAGACTGTCAACGGGCAACGCCGCCCCCAGGGATCGGGTCGTCATTCCAGCGGCGGTCAAAACCAACTCGATCATCTTGGATGCGACGTCGTGTTGTTCGTCACCGACCGCACAACCGACCGCGTGGATCTGATCGTCGGGCTTATCGTTGATCGCCGTTGATGACCGATGGCCGGACGATTCCGTCATCGACAGCATCGGTCCCGTTCGCATCTGTTGTTTCACCATCGACAACGCATCGCACAGCGTCGCGGTGCATTCGTGTTCCTGGTACACGCAAAAGCGACCCGATTCCCATCGACGGCCGACCTCCCACAACGCGGGCGCGACCGTTTGGTCCATGACTTCCGCCAGCTCTCGAGCCGACGCGAAAACGTCGTTTGCACCACTACGCTGCATCGAACGCCAGCGCCGAACGATGGCGTCGGCCAGATCGATGCTGCGGCCCCCGACCAACATGTCCACCACCCGGTCGGTGGCCAGGACGCTGGTTCGCCGCTTGGGACCAGGCTGGCTGAATGCATTCGTGTCGGAGCGGTCGTTCATCCACCTGCGAATCGAATCACCCGCGATGCGACGGTGGCCGCCTGGCGTTCGCACTACCGACAACGTCCCTTCATCGCACATTCGTTTGACCGTCGACCGGCTGACGCCGAGCAAACGCGACGCTTGAATGCTGGAAAGATGCTGCTGCATGGGACCATCCGCGAGGCGTGGGGCATTTGTGGTGCGACGGCAAACGATTGTTTTGATTCTGTCAAAACAAATTTGCCACCCAAATGATTGGGGCGCGGTCGATTTGAACCGTTTCCATGTCTGTATCGCCAAGAACCTGCTCGGTTTCGGACGCTTTGATCCGCTAGTCGGTCTGCGCAGAATGGACCGAGGCTGCCGGCACTAGCGATCATTCAGCTCAAACGCGTCTCTGGCCCCCGCACCGCCAAGGGGTATGACGTCCGTGAATCAGGGTTTGATACGTCGGGTCGTATCGATCGCGCACGGACAGCGATCGATGAAACGTTCGATCAAGGATCGAATTCGTCCAAATCGACACGCATTCACCAAGTCCGCGTGACAGGGTTTAGTGACGCCGTCCGACGCACTGTCACTCCTGACGTCGACCGCCGTCGCCGTGAAGTCGCATGATGCTTCATCACACATTCGATGCGTCTCGATCGGTGTCCCCACCACCGGTCGGGACGCACGGTTGCCTCAGCCAGCACGGGGGGCAGTAACGATGTCGTGCTCACCCCGACATCGTGGATTTTTCCGACGCCGATCATTCTCGGCCGATACTGCCCGGCTGGCGGCTGCATTCACATCGCCGCCGGAACGCCAGGGCATCAATCATCCAATGGCGCGGCCACAACGTCGTAGCCGTTGGCCACAACGATTTCACAGCGGACCATTTGCCCGACTTCGATCGTCGATGTTTGGTCATCGGATGAAACAAACACCACGCCGTCGATGTCGGGTGCTTCGGCCACGCTGCGGCCCATGAACAGGCCGGGCTGATCGGGAACTTCCGCATCGATCAACACATCGACAGCGGTTCCGACACGACTCTCGTTCCACTCAAAGGCGATCTGCTGCTGAATCGCCATCAGTTCTTCTTGACGTCGCAGCGAGACGTCTTCGGGCACCCGGCCCGGAAGTTTCGCCGCCGGCGTGTCCGGTTCGACGCTGTAAGTGAACACACCCAAGTGTTCGAATTTTTGTTCAGCGACAAAGTCACACAGTTGACGGAAATCGTCATCGGTTTCACCGGGGAATCCCGTGATCATGGTGGTCCGCATGACCAGATTGTCGATACGTTGCCGTAGCTTTTCCAAGATCACTTCTTGGCTGGCGCGAGTGGTCTTTCGCGACATGCGTTTCAACATCGTGTCGCTGGCGTGTTGCAGCGGCATGTCGATGTAGGGCAACACACGCCGGGCACCGACAATGACGTCGATCAAATCGTCGTCGATGTACATCGGATAAAAGTACATCAGCCGGATCCAATCGATGGATTCGATCTTGTCCAATTCCGTCAGCAATTCGGTCAAGCGAGGGCGACCGTACAAGTCCATGCCGTAATAGGTCGTGTCTTGTGCGACCACGACGACTTCACGGACGCCGCTGTCACCCAGCCGTTTGGCCTCGTCGACGACTTGTTCGATCGGCTTGCTGTAGTGCTTTCCGCGCATCTTTGGGATCGCACAGAACGTACACAACCGGTCACAACCTTCGCTGATTTTCAAATAAGCGAAGTGCCGTGGGGTGATGGCCGATCGCATCGAATCGGAAAGCGGCTGGATCGCGGCGGGCTTGAAAACCGTCCGCTGTTCTTCCAGCCCGCTGTACAGATCATCGATCACCGCGACGATGTCGTTCCGCCCAAAAACGCCGACCATCGCATCGATTTCGGGACGTTCCTTCAGCAGTTCGCCTTGCCCACGTTCGGCCAGACAACCGGTGACGACGACGTTACGGATCTTGCCGTCGCGTTTCAGCTGCAGCATTTCGTCGATCGCGCCCAGCGATTCGTCGCGAGCCGATTCAATGAAGCCGCACGTGTTGACGATCACAAAGTCGGCATCGTCGACATCCGGGACCATCCGATAGCCGTCATGGTCCAAACGCCCCAGCATCTGTTCGGTATCGACCAGGTTTTTGGGGCACCCCAGACTGACGACGGCATATTGACCGCGTGCCTTTCCGTCACCGGTGGATTCGGCCGGCGAGGGGGCATTGGAAGACGCGGTATCGGTAACGATGGGAAGTTTCATAGCGGGAATTAAACCGACCGCCGCGGTTTCTGGCAAACGGAAGTTTCCGGCAAAAACCGGTCTCCGCCGCCCAGTCAGCTCAAAAGGGCCTGGATCGGCTGTCCTTCCGCACCACCGATCTTGAACGGGCGGCCGTTGGGGGCATAGAAATCCTCGTCCGTCGGCAGCCCCGCGGCGGCCGCGATCGTCTTGTTGAAATCGCTGATCGTCACGTGGTTGTCCACAACGCTGTGCCCTTTTTCGTCCGATGCACCATAGACCTGCCCCATCTTGATCCCGGCACCCGACAGCAGACTGCAAAACGCCCCCGGATGGTGATCGCGGCCGGCATTCTGGTTCACGTTCGGCTTGCGTCCGAATTCCGTCGTCAGGACCACCAGGGTTTCGTCCAGCATTCCCTTGGCGTGCAAGTCACGTAGCAGTGAACTGAGTGCCGTGTCCAACGCCGCCGCCTTGTCGGTCAACCGACCGTACAAGTCCTGGTGCATGTCCCAGCCGCCGTCGCTAACTTCGACAAATCGTGCACCGCTTTGAACCAAACGACGGGCCAACAAGCAGCCTTGGCCCAGTTTGTTGTTCCCATAGGCTTCGCGGACCGCCGCCGGTTCGTCTTTCAGGTTGAAGACTTTCAGATGTTCGCTGCCCATCAACTGCCGGGCTTCGTGATACAGCTGGTTGTAAGATTCCAGTTCGCGGCTCTTGTGAACGTTTTGGAACTGGCGGTCAAATCGGGACGCCAACGTCAGTCGGCGTTGGAACATCGTGTCGTCGACGTACCCGGGCAGCTTGATGTTCTGCAGGCCCGATTGCGGATTGGCAATCGGCACCGGTGCCAACGAAGGTTCCAAAAAGCCTGCGCCCGGATGGCGGTCGCCATTGCCGATCAAGAAGTTGCCGGGCAGTTCCTTGTTGACGCGTCCCAGTTGGTCCTGCATCCACGCCCCCAGGGCAGGGTGCCGGATACTGTTGATCTGCTTGTACGCCGTCCGCATTAGATAGCGGGCCTGTTCGTGCGCCCCGGTTTCGGTGCTCAGCGATCGGATCACCGCCAGCGCGCCGGCCAGCTTAGCAAGCTTCGGAAACCGATCGCCGAACTGCATGCCGGGGACCGCCGTTTGAATCGCTTTGGTCTCTCCCGCCTCTTCCACGCCGACCTTGGGATCAAACGTGTCCAAGTGAGTCATCGCGCCGTCCATGAACAAATAGATGACGTGCTTGGCCTTGCCGGCGCGTCCACTTGAAGCGGCAATCGCCGGCTGGTCCAAGAACTTTGATCCGGCCGCGCTGCCGGCGAACGTCACGCCCAAACATGTCCGCGTGATCCGCTGCATGAATTGCCGGCGGTCTTCATGAGTAAATTCAGTGCGTGGCATCGCGATGTTGACCTGGGTGAAAGGAACCGATGACGAGTGCGAAAAGGGGTTGCCCGCCGAGACCCGGCTGGATTCGGTCGAACGCTGTAACCGTCAAACCGAAACCGCAACAGCCAGTGGATCAGTGGATGAACATGAATTCGCGAGTGTTCAAAAGCGCCCAAATGATGTTGCCAAAGGCGACGTGAGGACGAGTCTGTTCACGTTTCAGTTCGCTGGACGCCACACCGCGATCGATGCTGCTGGGGCGACGCGACAGAACCGACAAAAAGACCGCGTCGATGCGATCACGAACGGTCCGCTCCGACGAGACGTTGTCGACGATCGACGACCCCGCTTCCAACATCACGTGAGTGATAGGGCCATTGAACATCGCCAAAATCTGGGGCACCGTCGCGGACAATTCGGCGCCGTTGATGGTTTCCCGATCGCCTTGGCCGAACTGTCGCAAAAAGTGTTGGCTGGGGGCCGGACTGGGCAACTCACTGGCTCGGCAAAGTACGTTGCCTTTGTATGCGTGCTGGTTCAAGGATCGGTTGTATCCGGCGGCAAAGTACGTATCGCGGAACGTTTCCGACTGTTGCTTTAACTGTTGATACGTGATCTTCGAAAAATCAATGTCCACCACCTCGGCATAGTCTTTCGCCGATGGACGTTGAAACGGCATCGGGTTGACCACGGCCAGGGTCAGCATTGAATCCCAAACCTGTTCCGCCGACATTCGCCGGATTGCAGGACCGGCGTACAGGAACGGTTCGTCGGACGTTGGATCGTAAACCGCCGATTCACGTTGGTAGGTTTTGCTGTACAGCACGCCGCGCATCCACTGCTTCATGTCGAAACCGGTGTCGACCATCGCGGTGGCCAAGTATTCCATCATCGCTTCGTTGCTGGGCGGATTGTCGTCGTTGAAATCGTCCACGGGTTCAACCAAGCCCACGCCGGTGAATTGTCGCCACAGACGGTTGGCGATCATCTTGCTGAACTGAGGGTTCTCCGGCGACGTCAACCATGCGGCAAATTTTTGCCGCGGCGTTTTGAATTGATTCGAATCGGGCACTTCGCCCCACGGCACCGCGGGTTCAACGACCTCACCCGGCTTGGCGTCGGTGTAGGCGTAGTCTTTGGGCAAACGCAGTTTGCGTGGCTTTTCGCTGACAACATAGGTGTTCGCACGAGCCAGACGCTGGAAGTATCCCGGCACGCGGCCTTTGTCAAAGTCGTTCTTGGCCTGGTTGATCAATTTCTGAGCGGGGTTCTGTTTTTCGAAACCCGGGTCGCCACGCTGAATTCGCGTCCGCACGCCTGCGGTGAAGGCGGCCAATTCATAGAACTGGTACTGCGTCCAATCGGCGAAGGGGTGATCGTGACACTGGGCGCATCCGATTTGCGTTCCCAAGAAGACACGTACCGTGTTGTCGATGTACGGCAACGCCATGCCGTCATCACGCAACTGATAGCCCACCGCGGGATTCGTCCACGATTTTCCGTCGGCTGTCAGCATTTCATAAACCCAGTCGTCATAGGGCTTGTTTGTGCGAATGGCTTCCTTGACGTAATGCGAAAACGGGTTGCCAATGATGTTGGGCTGCGGTCGATCGACGATCCGCAAGGTGTCCGCCCAGACGTTGTAGAAGTGGCTGACCGAATCGGGGCTGCCCAACAACTGGTCGATCAAGTCTTCGCGTTTCATCGGATCATCGGAATCCAAAAACGCTTGGGTTTCCTGCAGCGTCGGGATGCGGCCGGCGACATCCAAATAGACGCGTCGGACGAACGTCGAATCATCCGTCATGTCATTGGGCAATTGTCCGCCTTGGACCAACGCACGTTCAATCAAGCGGTCGATCTCGGCCGCCATCAGCTGGGCTTCGCTGCGAGACGATCGGCCGACGCCGGTGACCTTCATCGTCGATTTGGGAGCCCGTCGCACGCTTTCGGGCAAGCGGATTTTCGGAGGTGCAGGCTTTTTTGCCGCCGGTTTGCCTTTGCCACGATTTTGCTGTGCCGTCGCAGGAACCGCTGAACCGGCCGCGATCAGCAAACAGACCAACATGCAAACCAAACCATTCACACGGCGTCCAGCACGCGGTCGGCGCACTCGGGGAACCTTGGTGGTCTGCAAATCAGCGATCTGAAAACCAGCGATCTGCGGGTCAGTGGATCCGGCGCGACCGCCGGCCCGAAGGAACGACATCGTCAAAACCGACCTCTGCAAAAAAAACGAGACTGAGCAAAGTCGTCCGCGACGT
Source organism: Crateriforma conspicua (assembly GCF_007752935.1). NCBI lineage: Bacteria > Pseudomonadati > Planctomycetota > Planctomycetia > Pirellulales > Pirellulaceae > Crateriforma > Crateriforma conspicua. Next base: position 4,380,598 of record NZ_CP036319.1, read on the forward strand.
CATGTCGCGAAGAATACAGAAAAGGGATCACCAGCACCCATTGATAGCCGGCAATGTTAATATCATAGCCGCTAAAACAAGATCTGGAATCGGATTTTGGTGGACGAACGTTTCGACGCTGCGTCAATTTGCGCCGTCGGATCCGACCACCCGAGGTTGCTAACGCCGACAACAAGCCTTTGAACCCGTTGTCGATGACCAGATTTGATAAAAATGGGGCATCCGTCGCGGAATCACACGGCGGATTCCCACCTCTTCCCCCAAAGAGCCCGGCTGAGGCGGGGGGGGGGATCCCGCTGGCCGCAAGGCTGACCGGCCCCACCCGCTGCTGACCCCGTCCCCCCATTTGCTTCGCACGCTGACTATGAATCGAAATCTTGGCGCGAGTCTTTCCCGTTTCGAAAGTTTCCATCGATCCGTGTTTCAGCCGGCGGCACGCTTGGCGTTTGCCGTTGTCGTCCTGGCTTGCGGTCAAGCGGCTGAGGCGGAAACGACCACGACGACGACAACCGGCGCGTTGACGGTCGTTCCGGCGGACGAAGGACAAGGCTGGACGATTCTGTCGGGCAATGAAGTGATCGCGGGCTACGTGGTGGATTCGGCCGGCAAACCGATTGTTTACCCCATCCACAGCCCGGCCGGTCGCCGCGTGGTGCGCGACTATCCGATGGGTCCGCAGGGACCGAAAACACGTGACGATCACCCACACCATCGATCGCTTTGGCTGACCCACGGCGAAGTGAACGATCAAGACTTCTGGTCGACCAGTGAAGAACGTCAGGGCGGTACGATCCGACAAACCGCCGGCCAAGCCAGCGCCAACGACGACGGTTCGGTGGTGATCGAAACCACCAACGACTGGCTTTCGACCGAAGGCAAGCGTGTCCTGTCCGATCACCGTCGATTCACGTTCCGTTTGGCTGAAGATGCCCGGGGAAAAGCACGCTTGATCATCGATTGCGATTTTCGTCTGACCGCCGACGATGACGAAGTCCATTTCGGCGATACCAAGGAAGGCACCTTCGGCATTCGAGTTGCCGGGCCGATGAAGGTCGACGCGAAACTGGGCGGCAGCATCATCAACAAGTCGGGCGATCAGGGCAGCGGGGCGTGGGGCAAAGCTTCGCCCTGGGTCGACTACACCGGTCCGGCACCGGACAGTGCCACCGAAAGCGACGCTGATGATGAAACACTTAAAGCGTTGCCCAATGCCGGGATCACCATTCACTACCACCCGTCCAGCCACGCCGCGCCCTGCCGCTGGCATGTGCGGACCTATGGATTGTTCGCGGCCAACCCGTTCGGCGTGCATCATTTCGACGGCGGCCCCAAGACCGACGGCTATCGCTTGCCGGCCGGTGAATCGATTAACATGTTCCACCGCGTCGTCGTCCATGACGGACCGTTTGACCGCCAGCAAACCCTGGCCGACGAACAAGCGTATGCGACGGCCGCCGTATCGCCGGTCACCGGACAATGACAGCATCACGATGACCGAATCCGACAACGCGTTTTCGCTGGCCGGTCGTCAAGCCTTGGTCACCGGCGGGACTCAAGGCGTGGGCGCCGCGATCGCACGAGCGGTGGCGCGGGCGGGCGCTGATGTGATCGTGGTCGGCGTTCGCGACGACGCTTCGGCCCAGGAAGTCTTGGACGACATCCGACGGCACGGTCGCCAAGGCGAATTGCTGGTCGCCGACCTTTCGCAACCACCCCAGCGATACGTCGATGACATCTTGGCCGCCGCGTTGGATCGTTTTCCCGACTTGGGTTTGTTGGTCAACAACGTGGGGACCTACATCGATCGTCCATTCTTGGAGATGGATTGGTCGACGTACCAGACGACGATGAACTTGAACGTCGCGTGCGGTTACTTCTTGACGCAAGCGTTCGCGCGACACTGGATCACAAAAGGCATCGAAGGCCGAGTGGTCTTCACCGGTTCCATCAACGGCATGCTGGCCGAAGCCGACCACACCGCCTATGACACCAGCAAAGGCGCCGTTGCGGCGATGGTGCGATCGCTGTGTGTCGCTCTGGCACCGCACGGCATTCGCGTCAACAGCATGGCGCCGGGGCTGGTCCGCACTCCGCTGACCGGACCGGCGCTCGACCAAAACCGCTTGCAAGAATGGATGGAATTACACACTCCCAACGGCCGGGTTCCCGATGCAGACGTCTGTGGCGACGCGGTCGTATTCCTGCTGTCCCACGCGGCACGTCACGTTCACGGACAAACAATGTTGGTCGATGGCGGCATGAGTGTTTGGCAGCAACCCGATCCGCCATCGCAATTCGGTTAGACTTTCGCCCGACCCGTTTCGGTGAACTGTGTATTTCGACAAGACTGTGTATTTCGACAAGACTGTGTATTTCGACAAGCAGGTCTTCGGCTGACGACGATCCGATCGGCCAGATCCCGGTGCCAGTATCCCCGCATTAAACCCCCAATCCGATCGTTGGTCCGCAGCGTCAGTGAGCGTTTTTGAACGGGCAATCGTGGCCCATGAGACCGCTTGTCACACTGACCCCTGGTTGACCCGCCGATCGGCTTGTTGACGATTAGTCGCCGCCGGGCCAAACATGTCCGGCATCCTTTTTCCGATCCTTCACTTTCCACCACTCTTCCCCAGACGACCCACGAGGCAGATAGCAATGCGACGCGCCAAGATCTCGATCATCGGAGCCGGCAACGTCGGAGCAACCTGTGCGCACTGGTGTGCCGCAGCCGAACTTGGCGACATTGTCTTGTTGGATATTCCGCAAACCGAAACCATGCCGGCCGGCAAGGCGTTGGACTTGATGCAAGCGTCGCCCATCATGGGCTATGACGCCAATGTCACGGGCACCACCGACTACGCCGACACGGCCGACAGCGATGTGATCGTAGTGACCGCGGGCATTCCGCGGAAACCTGGCATGTCCCGCGACGACCTGCTGGCGACCAACGCCAAAATCATCACCAGCGTTGGTAGCGAAATCAAAAAGACCAGCCCGAACGCCGTGGTGATCGTCGTCAGCAACCCGCTGGACGCGATGGTCCAACAGATGTGGAAGGTCACCGGATTTGACAAGTCCAAGGTGTGCGGACAAGCCGGCGTTTTGGACACCGCACGTTATCGCACGTTCCTGGCGATGGAATTGGGTGTCAGCATCGAAGACATCAGTGCATTGTTGATGGGCGGTCACGGCGACACGATGGTGCCGATCCCCAGTTGCACCAGCGTCGGTGGTATCCCCGTTACCCAACTGATCGATGCGGGTCGCTTGGAAGAAATCGTCGACCGCACACGAAAGGGCGGCGCCGAAATCGTCTCGTTGCTGAAGACCGGCAGCGCCTATTACGCTCCCTCGGCCGCCTGTGCACAGATGGTCGAAGCGATCGTGAAGGACAAGAAACGTCTGCTCCCGGTCGCCGCGCTTTGCGAGAGTGAATACGGCGTCGGCGGCTACTACGTCGGCGTGCCCGTGATCATGGGTAAAGACGGCGTAGAAAAAATCATCGAACTGAAGTTGACCGATACCGAGACGTCCGCTTTTGAAAACAGCGTCAACGCAGTGAAGACGCTGGTCGCTTCGATGAACGAATTGCTGTCGGCTTAAACCCGATCCTTGGATTCCGACGCCGTGTTGGCACGCTTACCGCGTGCGTTGCCAGCGTTGATCACGCGGGGCTCGCACACACGGCAAACGAACCGGGCGTCATCGGATTCAATCGCATGGCCTGGATTGCGTTTGCATCATCACGATCAAACGCGATCCGCTCCTCAAAGTCGCCGGTATGTCGCTGGCGTTTTTGCCACCGCGATGCATTCCGGGCAAGTTTATCGATCAGGTCCGCTGATCGTAAAAACACAGTCCATTTGGATGTGTCTTTGCTAGCGTCATTGCTAGTCCAAAGACGATGCCTGCGGCACGCCAGGGTTACAATTTCCGCTTTATCACATTGAAACGGAATGCCATTCGGCTGCTCCGTTTTTTACCAGCGTCATCGACATTGACACCGGTCTTGCGCGACGCCTAACCTTCCGCTTATCTGGCGTGAAACCGGTGTTCAGTGTTCGGCAAAGCGGTCGCACCACTGTCACCCGCTTTTGCGCGACCTCCGCCTCTCGCCTTGTCCGCCGCACGTTCCTCCTTCCAAAGAAACCATGCGACGATTTCATGACCCCGACGGTCTCAGCACTGAAGCGTCCGAGCCATCGGAGACATGGAAATCGCCATGGAAAGACGAACCGTGCGGCTGGTCCGATGATGTCGCCGCCACGACCGATTCGTCGGCGATTGTTGGTGAAGATTCGACGGATGAATTGCCCGCGGCACGAACGTTCCTGCTGCCGCTGCACTATGAACCGGGCTACCAGTACCCGCTGGTCATCTGGCTGCATAACGACGGCTTTAACGAAACCCAAATCGAACAGGTGATGCCGCACATCAGCCTTCGCAATTATGTGGGCGTCGGCGTCCGCGGGGCGAAAGCCGGCGATGCGATCGGTCATCGATTTGACTGGTCCGACACCGAAGCGGCCGTGCAATCGGCTTGGCGACAAATCAATTCGGCGATCGACGAATCCAAACGACGGTTTGCCATCCATCCGGACCGGATTGTTTTGGCCGGATACCGCAGTGGCGGCACGATGGCACTGCGATTAGCGCTGCGTCATCCCGAGGTATTCGCGGGCGTGATTTCTTTGGGTGGTGCCTTGCCCACAGGACGCCGGCTGTTCAGCGACTTGAATGACCTGCGACGTCAGCGATTGTCCATGCTGTGGAGCTGGGCAGTGCAGGGCGACCATTTCCACAACACCACGATGGCCGACAATCTGCGTCAAATGCTGATGACCAAGTGCCGCATCGAAGTGCGGCAATACGTCGACGATGACGAGATGAATACCGTCACATTGTCGGACGTCAACGAATGGATCATGAATCGCATCGTTGCCGGAAACGTCTGTGTGGACGGTGAACCGGAAACCTCTCCGTCGCTGAATTTTTCTCAAAACTGACGCTTCGCCGCCGGTTCGCTTGACGGCCCCGCCGAGGCCGAAGTCGCCGAAAACGCTTGGGTTCGGCCTGCGTCTTTGCCGACTCCCTACATCGCCCCGCTTGTCGACCGGGCTTGCCGGTGGTTAAGTTTCCACGAGGGCAATGATGCTCCCCGAGTGGCTTCTTTTTCCAGGCGGTTCCCAGTGACGGCTGAATCCAGCGGCAAACGAATTCTGATCGTCGATGACGATGCCGAAATCATCGAATCGGTTCGCTATGCGCTTGAAGGCGAAGGTTACGAAGTCGTCATCGCGCGCGACGGGAACCAAGGCCTGGCGGTCGCCGAACAAGAAAATCCAGATCTGATGATCCTGGACATGATGATGCCCAAACGCAGTGGATTCCTCGTACTGGAAAAACTGCGGCGAATGCGTGACGATCCGCTCCCGGTCGTGATGATCACGGGCAATGAAGGGCATCGTCACCAAGCGTACGCCGAATTGCTGGGCGTCAGCGAATACATTCGCAAACCATTTCCGATGGACCGCTTGATCGACGCGGTCAACAACCTGCTGAACCAGGATTGATCGACGTGCCGTGCTTGCCGACCGATGCTCAAAGTCACCACTGGCTGGGTTGGGCCGGCGTGTGTGGCGGATTGGCGGTGTTGATCGGGGCATTCGGTGCCCACGGATTGCCCGATCACTTATCCGCAATGGGTTTGGACCAGGCTTTGATCCAACGCCGCTTGGATCAATTCGATGTGGGGGCCCGCTATCACTTGGCTCACGCGGTCGCCCTGCTGGCATTGTCGGCTTTGCCCACAAGCCGACGTCACGCCTGGACCGTGCGTTGGGCTTACCGGCTGATGTGGGCCGGTGTCCTCCTATTTTCCGGCAGCCTATACCTACTGGTGTTGACCAACACCCCATGGTTGGGCGCGATCACTCCGCTTGGCGGTTTGGCATGGATCGCCGCATGGACGCTGTTGGCAATCGCCGGATTTTTCCCCGTCCGAAATGGTGACCAACATCACCGCAAAACACAGACAATTGCACCGGAGCCGGATTCGGCGGAAAGCCGGTCGGGAGCCCCACGTTGACGGAGACCGATATGTCGACAGCGGAAACCATTGAGTATCCGGCGAATTGGACTCGTCGGCATTTGCTGGATTTGGAAAGCCTGTCGTCCGAAGAGATTGTCATTCTGTTGGACACGGCGGATAAGCTGAAACGCATGACCGATGGTTGTCGGCGTAAACTCTCATTGCTGACCGGCTTGACTTGTGCCAACTTGTTTTTCGAGAACAGCACACGGACGCGAAACAGTTTCTCTCTGGCGGCAAAGCGTCTGGGCGCCGACACGGTGGAATTCAGCAGCGCCGGCAGCAGCGTTGCCAAAGGCGAATCGTTTGTCGATACCGCAAAGACCATCGAATCGATGGGTGTCGACTGGGTGGTCACACGGCACAGCACGCCGGGCACGCCCCATCTGTTGTCTCGTGAACTGGACTGCAGCGTCTTAAACGCCGGCGATGGCCCCCATGAACATCCGACCCAGGGCCTTTTGGATATGCTGACGATCCGCCAGCATCGCGGACAAATCGCCGGCTTGACCGTTGCCTTGGTCGGCGACATCGCTCATAGCCGAACCGCTCGCAGTAACATCTGGGGCCTGAAAAAACTGGGGGCACATGTCATCATCTGTGGCCCACCGACGTTGGTCAGCCAACGTTGGTCGGAATTGGGATTCGAGGTTTCCTACAGCTTGGACGAAATCCTTCCCCGATGCGATGTCTTGAACCTGCTGCGGATCCAATTCGAACGCCAATCGGCACGGCCATTTCCCAGCGTTCAAGAATACGCGGCGTTGTATGCGATGACGGGTGATCGTGTGCGTCGATCCAAAGACGGGATTCTGATCATGGCACCCGGGCCAATCAATCGCGGCGTGGAAATCACTCCGGAAGTCGCCGACGGACCGCACAGTGTCATCTTGGAACAAGTCAACAACGGGATCGCGGTACGGATGGCGGCACTTTGGCTTTTAGCCGGGAAACAAGAGGTCTGATCAACGATGACAGCTTTGCTCATTGAAAACGGCCGATTGGTTGATCCGTCGGTCGGATGGGACGGACCCGCCCGCTTGCTGGTCGTCGACGGAATCGTCGCAGCCATCGATCCGTCCGACGGCGACATCCCCCAAGGCGCCGATCGCATCGACGCGTCCGGACAAATCGTTGCACCGGGGCTGGTCGACTTGGCAGCGGAACTTCGAGATCCGGGACGTGAAGAAGACGAGTCCATCCAAACCGGAAGCGATGCGGCGTTGGCCGGCGGATACACGTCCGTACTGTGCAGCGCCAGCACATCGCCGGTCATCGACACGCCAGCGGCAGTGGAACTGGTCCGACAGAAATCCGCACAAGCTAGCGGCGTCCGAGTCCACGTGATCGCGTGCCTCAGCAAGGGCCGCGAAGCGGATCAGATGGCGGAACTCGGTTTGCTGTCGGATGCCGGCGCGGTCGCGTTCAGCGATGCGCCTTACCCGATGCCCAACGATGCCTTGCTGAAGCGTGCGTTGGAGTACTGTCGGATGCTGAACAAGCCGATTTTTGATCGTCCGGAAGTTCCCGTGCTGGCCAGTAGCGGCGTGATGCATGATGGCCAGGTATCCCTTGTCCTTGGGCTTCGCGGTCTACCGACTGAAGCGGAAGACTTGGCGGTCGCACGAGACGTCCGCTTGGCCGAGGCGACCGGCGGATGGTTGCACGTCGGACCGGTCAGCACGATGGGTTCGATCGACTTGCTGCGACGCGTTAAATCACGCGGCGTCCAGGTCACCGCCTCGTCCTGTCCGCACAATCTGTTCCTGACCGATTCTGAATTGCGGTCGTACGATTCCCGCTTCAAGGTTCACCCGCCACTACGCAGCCCGCGACATGTCGAAGCATTGCGTTTGGCGATTGCCGACGGAACGATCGATGCGATCGTCAGCGGCCACATGCCACGCGCAACGGAAAAGAAATCCAACGATCTGGATCGAGCGCCGTTTGGCGCTGCAGCTTTAGAAACCTCGCTATCAAGTGTCGCAACATTCATGGTCCGCCCCGGACACCTGACATGGGCAGACGCGATCGACCGTCTGTCGACCGCACCGGCACGCATCGCCGGGATCAATGCCGGTGGCCTCTCGGTGGGGCAAGCCGGCGATATCGTGATCTTTGATCCCAGCGCTCAGTGGACCGTTGACGGATCAAAGTTTCGATCGCGATGCAAGAGCAGCCCGCTTGATGGAAAGCAACTTGAAGCATTGGTGACCCGCACGATTGTCGGTGGTCAGGTCAAATTTGCTCGCAGTTGAATGCGGCCCGCCACTTCACGAACGCCGATGCATCGCTGCAACGGCTGACGATTAACGACCTGAATCCCGGTTGCCATCTCATACTGCCATCCATGCCATGGGCATGTCACGCACGGATTGCCGTCGACATCATGTCCTACATGCCCCTCGGCAATCGGTCCACCCTGGTGCGCGCATAGGCCATCCAAAGCGTATAAGCGACCATCGACCCGAAAGATTGCCACGACGCAATCACCAAAGACGACCTCCTTCGCAGACGCATCGGGAAGGTCCGATGAAGCCAGCACGTCGGTCCACGAGTCGTCGGATTGCTGAGTCTCGCTGGGTTTCATTGCTTAATGGCCTTTGCCGTCGTCGATATTGATTCGCGTCCGAATCTAAACCGCCACCTCCCACCCAATCCAGCCCCTTTTCATTTGGTGCCACCCACCTTTTGAATACTCACATTAGCAGCGTTTCCCGCCCACGCATCGCCGCCCCCCGGCCCAACACTTGCATCGGCCATTTCTTGACCAACAATCTTCACTCGAGAAGCGACAACGACGGTCAATTATCTCGCCGGGCGCGCATCGCCACCCCAGAGTCACCAAACGAGAAGATCGTGAAGGCTATTCGAGCGGGACGGGTCAGCAAAAGAAGGCTGCAACGGCACCCTGACCGCGATACCATCGCCTTCCAGAATTCTCTGCATCAGCCTTCATCGCTTTCGGGCTTCCTGCACACCCAGATCGCCCGAAGTATCGCTGCCAATTCCAAACCAATTCCGACCACATTTCCGCTTCAATACCTCGATGCCGCAATGCTCGAGCAACATCCTTGGGAACCGATTGCCGCCCACGCATGGACTCTCGTCCGGCACTTGCCGTCCACCGCAGCAGTCGCATGTATTCTCGCAAGGAAAGATTGAGATAGCCGCTGTTGCTGCACCGCAATCCTTCGCGATGGACCTCCGGGTCATTGGCCAGCTTGCCAGCATCAAGCGACAGATTTGCCAGCCAAGCGTCGCGCCGGATCCTTCGACCGGATGACGAACGCTGTTTAGCTTTCTTCGCTCGACGCAGCTTCTCAGCCGGAACTTCGAGCGACTGTCCACTCGCATCACTCACAGGAACCGGTTGTAAATCAAAGGCTGCGGAATTGATTTGCTTGCCCTTCGCTGCTTCGATTCGATCATAGGCCGAAGTATGCGGAACGCAGTCCGGCGAATCACCGACCGCGGCCCGAACTGGATTTAGATCCACATACATACTGCACGCCAAAAGCCCGGCTTCATCGACAATTCGCTGTGCCTTGAAACGCCCCTCCCAAAACCTTCCGGTACAGTCGTCCTGACGATTTGCCATCCGCGCAATAGGTTCGGCCAGCGCACGCATGAACCAGGAAATATCAGAAAGCCGGTTGCGAATTTCTTGCAGTCTTGGCTTATCCCGACACAACCGCTGCACCTCCGCCTCCGTGGGTTCGCCAAGATGCTCCTCCAGTCGCCGGCCCGGAAAGACCTTCAGCCAGCGAATCGCCGCTTCTTCATCTGCCCAAGAAGCTACAACATCGGGGCGATTACGCAAAATCAGATGCAAATGATTGCTCATGATTGCGTAAGACAACACGTCGATCCCGAAAGCGGAAGCCAACGCCTCCATACGTCTGCGGATCCATTCCTTTCGATACGAATAATCGCATCCACTCACCGGATCAGCGCCTGCCAAGAACGCTCGGCGAACGCAGCGTTGCACCACGTGAACCACACAGACCTCTTGGGCAACGAACTGTTCCGTACGCTTTGCACGTGGCACGATCATTCCTCCCATCAAAACGAAAACCGAAGCGTATCTAGTACAGCGAACCGAAACAATAGGTGGGTGGCACATTCTTGGATAGGTGGGTGGCACTTTTTAGGGAGGGGTTGAGAGGTGTGAAAAACGCTACACTGCCGCAGACGCGATTTCACCCGATCGAAAAAAGGAATCAATCGATGAATTTCACGGCCATTGCTAATCTTGGTCGCCCACGGAATCATTCTCCGTTCGCTCTTTTGCGAAGCCGCAAACGTGTTCTCCTGCCCATCACCAGGGCCTCCTTGGCGGCTTTCCTTGCCTGCATGACTTGCCTGTCGTTGCCCGCGGCTGCCCAGGACTCCGATGCGGCTACCAATCAGACCGCCCAATCATCCGACGGTAATTCGCCGAACCAAGACGAAACATCGATCATGAAAGTCACTGAAATCGAGGGCATCACCGAATACCGGATGGACAACGGCGTCAAAGTCTTGCTGTTCCCCGATCCCTCCAAAGAAGTGGTGACCGTCAACATGACGGTCTTCGTCGGATCGCGGCACGAAGGCTATGGCGAAGCCGGCATGGCGCACCTTCTGGAACACATGTTGTTCAAAGGCACTCCCTCGCACCCCAACGTTCCAAAGTCGCTTCAAGATCGTGGTGCTCGATTCAACGGCACGACCTGGCTAGACCGAACCAACTACTACGAAACGCTACCCGCCAGTGACGAGAACCTGGAGTTCGCTCTCAAACTGGAATCGGATCGCTTGGTCAACAGCCTCATTCGTGGCGAAGACCTGGAAAGCGAAATGACCGTGGTGCGAAGCGAATTTGAGCAAGGCGAAAATTCGCCCGTCCGTGTGCTGATGCAACGCATGCAAGCGGCTGCCTATGAGTGGCACAACTACGGCAGAACGACAATCGGAAACCGCAGTGACATCGAACGAGTCCCGGTCGTTCGCCTTCGCCGCTTCTATCGAAAGTTCTATCGACCCGACAACATCATGGTGGTCGTCGCCGGCAAATTTGATCCGGATACCGCGATCGAGATGCTGCAAAAGACATTCGGCAAATTACAGGTTCCTGATTCGCCGATTGACGACACCTACACCGTTGAACCCGCTCAAGACGGCGAAAGAACCGTCGTCCTACGCCGTGTGGGTGACGTCCAATGGGCAGGTTCCGCCTACCATGTCCCTGCCGGCAGCCATCAAGATTATGCCGCGGTCGCCGTGCTGCAGTACATCCTGGGCGATGAACCATCGGGGCGTTTGTACAAATCGCTGGTCGAAACGGAATTGGCCAGCAACGTCTACGCCATGGTAAACGGGCTGTACGAACCAGGACTATTCAAAGTCCTTGCCGAAGTCCCCAAAGATCAGTCGATCGAGGAAGCTCGTTTGAAGTTGATCGAAGTGATGGAACGTTCGTTCACAGAATCGCCCGTCACCGAAGCTGAACTGGACCGTGCCGTTCAAAATCTTCTGAAACAGCGTGAATTACAAGCTGCCGACAGTGACCGTATCGCGGTGGCCCTCAGCGACTGGGCCGCTCAAGGTGACTGGCGACTGTACTTCCTGTTCCGCGACAACTTGGAAAAGCTGACCATTAAACAAGTGCAACAGGTCGCACAAACGTATTTCATTCGCGACAACCGAACCGTGGGCTTGTTCATCCCGACCGATGAAGTACAGCGAGTCACCGTCCCGGAATCTCCGGACTTGGCGACCGTGCTGGATGGTTACAAAGGCCGCGAAGCCGTATCCCAGGGCGAACAATTCGATCCGGATCCCTTGGCCATCCAGGCTCGGGTGCAACAGGGTGAATTGACCGGAGGAATCGAATACGCACTGCTACCCAAAAAGACGCGAGGCGAATCGGTCGTCCTGCAACTTCGATTGCGTTTCGGGACGGGACAAACCTTAAACGAACGACGTGGTGCGGTGGAATTACTGGGTCTGGCAATGGCTCGAGGCACCGAAAAACTTGACTACCAGGAACTTCAGGACGAACTGACTCGCCTGCGTGCCGAACTTTCCATGTTCAGCCAGATTGGTCAATTGAATGTTCAAGTCCAAACCAAACGCGAGTTCGTCCCAGAAGTCATTGCATTGATCGGCGACTTGGTCCGCCATCCGCGTTTTGACTCCGACGAATTGGAAGTCATTCGGCGTCAGATTTTGACGAGCCTGGAACAAAACATGAACGATCCCGGATCACAAGCCGCGAGAGCCGTGCAACGTGCTTTGTCACCGGACGATCCGTCAAACATTCGATACGTGCAAACACTCGAAGAAGAGATTGCCATGTACGAATCGGTGACGATCGATGAGATCCGCGAGTTGTACAACGAGTTCCTGGGCAATCAGGCCGGCCAATTGATTGCCGTCGGAGACTTTGAACCCGAAGCCATCGTCGACGGGTTTTCTTCGTTTCTGACCGACTGGAAAAGTGATGAGCCGTACGAACGAATCGGGCGGTCGACGATTGTGCTTGACAGTGCACTTCGCCCGATCATCGAAACTCCCGACAAGGAAAACGCAGTCTTGTACGGCGGCCAGCAGTATGCGCTGTCCGACACTTCGGACGAATACGCTGCTTTGGTCTTGGGCAACTTTATCCTGGGCAGCAGCGGGCTGAGCAGTCGCCTGGGCGATCGCGTCCGACAACAAGAAGGCCTGTCATATGGTGTGGGAACCGGATTGACCGCCTACGCAAAAGACGAGCTTGTCAGCCTGACGCTGTACGCAATCACGAATCCCACGAACCGCGAGAAGATCGTGGAAGTGATCACCGAGGTCATCAATGACCTAAGAGAAAATGGTGTGACAGAGGATGAATTGCAAAGAGCGAAGACCGCCTACCTGCAAAAACAACGTGTGGGTCGAACGCAAGATCGAAATCTGGCCGTTCTGCTAGGCAACAACCTGTTCTATGACCGCACGATGGAGCACCAAGCTCGCTACGAACAACAGATTGCCGATGCCAGCTTGGAACAGGTCAATCAAGCGATTCGAAACCACATTGATCCTGAAAAGATGATCATCGCCTTGGCCGGCGACTTTGCAGGAGCGGAAGTCACCGCCCCCTAAATCGCATCTTTGACTGCGGCGATGAATCATCCCATTGCCGCTATCAAAACGAATGGCAAACGCAATGCCGCTGCTTGGGTCCGCCAAGGACTCACGCAGCGGCTTTCTTCTATCCCCGACGTCAAACGTTTTGCGAACCTTCATCGGAGGCCTTTGCGCCGGCAGTCGCCAAGAACCTAGTCAATGCGATCGACGCCTCCGCTTCCTCGCTGACAACGTGATCGGCGCCGACAGATTTCAGTTTCGGCAACGTTGCTTGATACCGGCACCGGACAACAATCAACGCTTGTCGATTCAATTGACGAATCTTTCGTACGGTGCGAATCGCAACGGCATCGACTGGCACGCAAACGGCGACCGCAAAGCAACGATCGACTTCGGCAAATTGCAATGTTTGTGCTTCCGTCGCATCGCCACAAACGGTGCGAAACCCTTCCTGGGCAAATGCGTGCAAATTGATTTGACTTAAATCAACCACACAAACATCTTTGCCTTCGATTTCCCACTGCGATGCGACCTGCCGACCAATGGGGCCGGCACCAATCACGGCCACGCGATGGCTTTCACGGCGCGGCGCCACGTCCGTGACCTGACCGCTGTCCATCTCCGTTTCATCACGTGTCCAACGAAACCCGAGCTTCATCAGCGGTGGTGTCAACAACAATGTGCCAACGGCCAGAGCTACGATTTTCTCATAGGCCGAGTGGCTGACGACCCCCGATTCGTATCCCAAAAGCGCGAGCACGAACGCAAATTCCCCCACATGCGCAAGACCAATTCCCATTCCGATCGCGGGTCGAATCGCTAACCCCGTCAGCCGCAGCGCGATGGTCGCGGCAACCGCTTTGACTAGCACCAAAGCCACAAAGGCGGTCAACATTCCCCAGGGTTCACGGGCCAATAGCGCTGGGTCCAAAATCATCCCCAAGCCGATAAAAAACACGGCCGAGAATGTTTCGCGAAATGGCAAGACCAGGGCGTCGATCTGACGAGACCACCGGTTTCCGTTGAAAATCAATCCGGCCGCGAACGCACCAACCGCCGGAGGCAGACCGACCAAGTGTGCGGCCCAGGTCACCGCCCCCAAAACCACGATCGTGAACAAAATCACCAACTCGGGGCTTCGGTATCTTGCCAACGTCGGGATCAACCACTGGCCGATGACGTATCGCATCGCGACCACCATCGCCAGAAACCCGACGGACATTGTTGCCAACAGAATGTACTGTCCGAATCGAACAGCTTCGCCGTCACCGGTCAACAACGGCACCAACAGAAGCAATGGCACCAGTGCCGCGTCTTGAAAAAGCAGAATACCGATCGCGCGGCGACCGGGTGGACGATGTGCTTGCCCCCATTCCGAAAGGGCTTTGAAAACCAGCACCGTCGAACTGAATGCCAACGCCGAAGCCACCAAGACCGCCGAGCGCCAATCTTGGCCATTGGCGATCAACCATGCCGAAATCGGTCCGCCCACCAACAGCATTTGGACCGACCCGCCGACCAACAGATTTCGTCCCAATCGACGAAGGTCACCCAGCGAAAATTCTAACCCGATGGTGAACAACAACAGAAACACGCCGCCTTCGGCGATGTGCGCCAACTCTGCTCGTTCGTCGACGACCCAGCCTGTGACACCGGGTCCAAGCAAGACGCCGACCAACAGATAGCCCACCAGCACGGACACGTTAAGCAACCGACAAAGCAGTCCGGCGGCCAAGCCGGCCGCCAAAATGATCATCAGGTCATGTATCAGTGCTTCGGTCATTCGATTGCATTGAAATCAAGGTGGAGCAGACACTGCATCGAGCAGACTAACATCCACCTTGTTCCCTGCGAAGGATTGTCCGAATCGGATTTTGGGGTCTCAAGCGGCAACGTCCGAGGCGACTTCGACCCATTGTCCGTTGTCCGACAATCGGAACGACTGCTGCCCTTCGATCGCGACCAAATTCAGCCATCGATTTTCGATCCAAGTGCGAACATCATCGTGGGATGCCAACACCCGATCGACCACCGACCGCGAAGCATAGAACACGGCCAACAGCCGCAAGGGTTCATGGGCGTATCGGCTGCCATTATGTAACGACTGCCAAGCCAAACCGTTCATCAAATCACCACCGTTGCCCGACTGAACGCCGAAGCCCCCGACGACGTTGTGGACAGTTTTGTTGCCGCTTCCGAAATGTCGATTGTCCACGACCGAGGCGTAGTACTGCATGTTGATGCTGTGCGCGACCACCAGCGGACCGGCCACCAAATTGTTTAACAGTTCGCCATCCGGGTCGCTTTCGGCGTCGTATTCGTGCAGGAAGACACGACCGTTCAGGTCCGCCGACCGAGTTCGTTCGCGTGGACCAAAAACGATCGCGGCATTCCCGGCCAAGCCCCATTCGGGTCGCACTTCGCCCCAGTCCAGCGAACGCCGGAGTGAATCACCGTCCGCCCCCGGTTCCCGCCAGGTTATCTGTCGTTCCCGACGAGTCGCCTTGCACGCGACTTTGATGGCATCCTTCACTTGACTGAGTTGCGATTGCAATTGCGATGGGATCGAATCGGCATCCACCAGACGAATGTGATCGGTGGTCGTTTCGTGGACAGCCGCCAGCACAACGGTGGACGACGGAATACAGACGCCACGTTCGCTGAGAGCTTCACGAACATCAGGTCGATTCAATAGCGCGGCCGCCACCCTGGCATTCACTTCGCCGGAATGCCCGCCGCAAGCACCGCACTGCAACGTCGCGGCAACGGGATTGTTCGTCGTGTGGCTTTCGTGTCCGCACAGGATCAACAAATCGCTGATCGGTTTGCCGACCAACCCCAATCCCCGAATCAACCCTTCGGCCGCATCGATCCATGCTTGCTGGCATGCGGTGTCCAAGTCGGACATCGGGGCCACCGGTTCGGTCCCGCAGGCTGCGTGCGATTGCGAGCCCTGCTTCGGTTGCAGCGTTGGCAATACGGTTTGTCCAAACAGCTTCGGTAAAAACGAAAGCCCCAGTGATTCGACGAACGCGAATCCGCCCAGTGCCGTGTCTTTCAAACTGCTCAGCCACGATTGGTTCTTTCGCTGTTGAATCGCCACATGCCTTTGCCAAGCCAATTCGTCGGCATTCGCACCGCGATGGCCTTCGAAGACCCGCAGCGATGGCCGCAGCAAGAACGGAACCTGTGGCTTTGCGGCTTCGGAATCCAGCGGCACGTAGTCGATCGGCATTCCAAAGAAACCGGCAAACCCAAGCGTTTGCACCTGAGCATTGCTGGATTCGAGGTGTCGGCGAAGTCGTTCGCTTCGCACGTCAATACAAAACGCAATCTGTGCGATGGGCGTTTCATCTGGTTTCGGATTGGTTTGGTCGCTGTCGGCATGCTGCGATGTCTGATCCGTCTGACCGTTTTGGTTCACCAGTGCTGGCGGGTGCCCGGTCGATGAAAGCTGGCCAAGCAATTCCCGCTGGAACGTCAATTCTGTCGCCCGCAGCATCAAATACCGCAGCTTGACCTCTTCCAGCGATTCATGGACCGATGCTGCAAAACGCCCGACTCGATCGTCCGCAATGTTATCCCAGCTGACGCGATAGGATTCGGAATCTGCGATTGCGGCTTCGTAGGCCAGATGAATCGCCAACAAATCGATCAACTCGTCGGGTTCACCCGCGTGTCCATACTGTTGCGACTGGAATTTCACCCAACCGTACCACCCCGGCATTTGAAAGACCAAACACAACAAATAGGTTTCCCACCATCGTTGGGGAACCCGCAGGAGTTTCAAACAATGGACGATCGCCGCTTTGGGCGACGGTGGAAGCAACGAAACGAATTCGCGAAAATCCTTCACCCCAAGCACTTCGACCGTGCGATCGATCCGCGCCAAGCTGTGCCACGATTGATACAACGTCAGGTTTCGACATGGCATCGACCACAATGATGTCCCGCGATCGTAATAGGCCGGGACATGCTTGCCGATTTCGTCAATGACGGTCCGCTCGTAATCCGTGCCCATTTGCCGATCCAACAACTCGGACATGCTGCGCACGCGTCGGTCGGGGTTGGGAATGGACAGCGGAATGTCAATCCGGTCCGCCGCGTCCGCATCGGCGGGTCGCGGTGGAACCGACCGAAGCTTTTCAATCAATTCGTCCACCGCCCACGGTGCATCGTCCTCGACGCCGTCGGTTCGCAGTTCGTCCAAAGCGTCAGCGATAGCCTGTCGCCCGACTTGGCCGTCGCGAAACAGGTCCGCGTAATACTGCAGCGGCATGAGTGTTTCGGACTCTGAAAACACTCGCAGAAATCCGCGAGCGTTCAGAAAACGTCGCTCCGATATCCCGACGTACGGATTGACCGCGACATAGTCATCCAACGGCCACACGGGCGCGATCACGTCAAAGATGCGTTGGACCAAATCCCGAAACTGTTCGGCGGGATGCAGCCGTGTCGTGGCTTCCGTTGCGACGCTTAGTCCGGATTGCTGGGCAGAATCAGCTTGCGACATCAATAAGTCTCCTGGGACGAACACCAGTGTGTGTTGTGAGTGATTTCAAGGGTTTACGACGGGCGAATCGATCATTCGTGTGGAAGCAGGCGGATCCGACGACGCAACCATGCATCGACGTAGAAGCCATTTCGAACGTGAACGTAAAGAGCCAACCAGCGCTGACCGTCTCCCCACATGACCTGTCGCTGGATCCAAGCCAAGCCGACAAAGGCAAGGATGGCCACCACACCGACAGCCCATTGCACCGGAGCCATCGCGGCGTGCGATAAATCGGTCGACGCGATGAACACGACAAACGTTAAAGCGGCGACGTAGGCCGCCACCATCAGCACCACCCGAGCGGCGATCGCTCGGTGACGGGGTAGTCCCGCGTGTGAGCGACCGACAAGACGTTGGCCCCAACGCATCACGCCCGCCTGTGTTTCCGTCGGTCCGAATCCTGACGACGTGCTTTGAGACACCGACAACCGGGGCATCGACAATGCAAACAGTGATATAGACATGACGCAGGCGAGAACGATCCCACCGGGTTTGTGCAACGGATCGAAACCGAAAACGCTTAGCAACGTCAAAATCAAAGCCACCTGTGACGCAATGATGGCAAAGGAAACCAAAGGCCTGGCAAACACGGGCGAGACCGATGAATCACCGGCCTGATCCGCTGCATGGGATGCGCCGGTGGATTTCCCGGTCTTGTCGTCAGCCAAATCGAATCGAGGCAATTCACCGCTGGCCAAGAATGCGTTGGCCTTGAAAACCGAATGGGCGATCAGGTGCAGCAGAGCGACACCGAAGGCGCCCAAGCCGCATTGCAACATCATGAATCCCATCTGTGCGATCGTCGAATACGCCAACTTTCGCTTGATGTTGGTTTGCGTCATCATCACCAGTGCGGCGAAGACCGCGGTCACCAAACCCACCATTGCCAGGGTCGCCAAGGCCGCTGGCACCTGCGAAACGATGGGGCTGGTTCGAATGATCAGATAACCGCCCGCGTTGACGATCCCGCCGTGCATCAGGGCCGAAACCGGCGTCGGCGTTTCCATGGTTTGTGGCAACCAAGTGTGGAACGGCACCTGGGCCGACTTGGTCGCGGCACCGGCGATCAAAAGCCAAACAGCGACTTGCACCGGAGTCTGAACGCCCGCCGAACCGATGGCCTCCGCGGTCGACGCGAACATCGCTTGAAAGTCCAAGGTGCCAAAATTCTGCCACAGCAGGACCGCCGCGATGATCAAACAGAGATCGCCCAACCGACTGATGAAGAACTTTTTCCAGGCGGCAATCCCGGCCGCAGGTCGGTGACGATAGTGGACCAACAACTGGTGAAGCGACAGGCTGGTGGCCACCCAAAACAAGATGAACAAGGCCAGGTTGCTGGACAGCACCAACAAGCTGACCGATCCGGTTGCCACCGCAATCCAGCGAAAGAAACGCCCCTGGGCGGCCTCGCCGTCCAGATACCGAAGGCTGTACCGTGCAATCACCACCGCCAGAGTGGAGATCAACACCAGCATGATCGCCGCCAAGCCGTCCAAACGCAGAAGCGACGTGAAGGGCAAAAAGCGAAACGTATCGCCGATGGACCACTGTGAGACGCCGGCTTGGGGATCCAACCAGCGATTCCAACCGACCCACGCGAACGCCAACACACTGACCAGCCACTGCACGGCCAAGGTGTTGGTGACCAGACGCGAAATTCCGGTCGCCCAGTGGTTGGCCCGGCGGTCGGGCAACAAAGCAAGAGCCACCAACAACAGGGGCAACACCGACGTCGCCACGACAGGCAACCAATTGGGTTCGACCACGGGACATTCTCCGGAAACACAGAAATCAGTAAAAACGCAACCTGTTTCACGCTTCAGTTTTCGCGAAGCCTAAAGCACGACAACATTTTCGTCAATTCGCAGTCGCGTTTTGAGTTTCATTTTTCTTGCCCGCGGGTCTCGATTTGGCTCAAATTCCCGGCATTTCGCGGGAAAAAGGCGTCAGATTGTTCGCGAATTATTTTTCGCTTCTTTGGTACAATCGCGGTTTGCCGACTGCGCGACACGGCCGCGACGTCGCGATCGGTGCTTTTCTTGGGTGACAGAAACAGGAATCGACGTGGCCAAAAGTACCCCCAATCGCTCGCGAACCACTTCCCCAGCGACCCCTCCACCAACGGTGCCCGCGGTGGATCCGATACCGACGGCGCACCGGTGGACGTTCCTGACGAATCACGCGCACGTGCTGATTGTGCTGCACGGACAGCCCGATTTGGTGCTACGCGAAGTCGCCGTTCGGGTCGGGATCACCGAACGCGCGGTCCAGCGGATCGTCCAAGAATTGGAAGAAGAGGGGTTTCTGCGGCGAGAAAAGGTCGGCCGCCAAAACCATTACCACGTCATCACCGACCAGCCGCTGCGCCACCCGATTGAGGCGCATCGTGATATCGGCGATCTGTTGGAATTGATCACCAAAGCGGGCTCCGGCGGCCCGTTATAGACTGCATCGGTCGTCGGGATCGCTGACCGCCAGCCCGTCGCCTTCGCGAAAGACAACGGTCGAATCCACTGCATCGGCGTCAAACGATTCCACGTTACCACTGGGCCATGCAACACGGATGGAATCGACTTGATCAACGTCGCCAAGCCCAAAGATCAATTCCTTTTGACACTGGCTGAGGTAACTGCGGGTCGGCATCACCGTCTGGGACACGACCGCATCGCCCGACGTCAGAGTCACGTTCGCACCGATCGCATCACGGTTGCTTTCCGTTCCGATCAGCCGCACCTTCAAGAAGTGATGACCGGTCTGTTGGTCGTTTCGAAAAACACGCGCCGGTCCACCGCTGGTGGAAATCACCACGTCGGGATCGCCGTCGTCATCGAAATCACCATAGGCGGCGCCGCGTCCGACGATCGGCTGTTGAAATCCGTCGCCCGTTTGTTCGGCTGATGTCAGAACCAGTTCGGTTCCCGCATCGGGGCCCGCGTTCCAAAACAACTGCGGCGGCTGATGGTATCGTTGGGTCGACTGTGTCTTGGCAATGTCATCCTCCAGGTGCCCGTTGGCACCCAGAACATCGGGCCGACCGTCAAGATCCGCATCAAAGAAGAACAGGCCGAACGTCAAGCCTTGCCGGGTCGGCGGGCCAAATCCGGTGAACATCGCCGCATCGACAAACTGATCTCGACCAGGCCGTGTCATGTAAAGCGCACTGGCCTCATTGGCAAAGTTACCGATGCCCACCGCCAAGGTTCCGTCGCTTCGGAAACGGCTGCAATCAATACCCATCGCACCGCGTGCATTGCCGCTGCGGTCATAGGCGATGCCACATAATTGGCCGACTTCGACAAACGTGCCATCGCCCTGGTTTTCGAACAGAAAGTTCCGCACGGTGTCGTTGGCGACGATGATGTCGATCCAACCATCATCGTTGACATCGACCGGTGCCAGCCCCATCGCTTTACCCAGCGGCACATCCGTATCGGGATTGCGAATCTGTATTCCCGCGGCCTGTGAGACGTCGGCAAAGGTCCCATCGCCGTTGTTGCGATACAGATAGCTGAACGTGCCGTTGAATGCCCGCGGGGGACCGTACGCCCGATTGATCCCATCGAGCGTAAAGTTCTGGGACAGATCCGAATCGCGATCCCACGCGACGTAGTTGCAAACAAACAAGTCCAAGTAGCCGTCGCGGTCGAAATCAAAGAATCCGCAACTGGTGCTCCACGCATCGTCGGCGCCGGCGACACCGGCGGCATCGGTGATTTCCACAAAGCGACCGTCGTCGTTGCGTAGCAGACGATTTTTTCCGACCGCACTGACGAACAGATCCGCGTCACCGTCGTTGTCAAAATCGGCCGTGGCCACGCCCATGCCGTACAGCTTCAACGCCGCGCCCTGGTCTTCCGAAACATCGGTGAAGTTGCCTTGACCGTCGCCTTGGAACAGACGGCAGGTCGGCGGCGGATCGGAGGGCGATTCGGACCAGGGCCAATCGTCACCGTTGACCCAGAAAAGATCCTGGTGGCCGTCGCCATTGAAATCGAGCACGGCCACACCGCTGCCCATCGTTTCGGGCAACAATTTTTCACCGGCGCGGCCGGTGTGATGCAAAAAATCGACGCCGGCGGAATCGCTGACGTCGGTCATCGTCAGCGTGGGCAGGTCGGACGCCTGTTGACGCAGTTCCGGGTTGACCGTTTCGAAGACTTGTGGCTTGGGCGGTTCCGGGGATTCCGCAAACACCAACCACATCAAACCGCCGGCGATCGCCAGCAGACCGATGATCAAGACCGACCGACGTAGGGCGACGCCGATGATGGCGTCGTCTTCGGTGTTTTCATCTCGAATCGGTTCGTTCACGGTCCACCCGTTGGGGAAAAGGCGACGGAACGACGGAAAGTCAGTCGACTTCCTTTTCGTCGATCCAGTTCATCATTCGACGCAAACCCTTGCCGACTTGTTCAACGCCGTGCTGGCGTTCACGGCGACGAGTGGCCTTGAAGAACGGAGCACCGCCACGATTCTCCAAGATCCAGTTGCGTGCGAAGGTGCCGTTTTGGATTTCCAGCAAGACCTTCTTCATCTCCGCCTTGGTTTCGTCGGTGATGATGCGAGGTCCGGTGCTGTAGTCACCGTATTCAGCAGTGTTGCTGATACTGTAACGCATGTAGCTGAGCCCGCCTTCGTACAACAGATCGACGATCAGCTTCAGTTCGTGCATGCATTCGAAGTAGGCCATTTCCGGCTGGTAACCGGCTTCGACCAGCGTATCAAAACCGGCTTTGACCAGTTCGCTGACGCCACCACACAACACCACCTGTTCACCGAACAAGTCGGTCTCGGTTTCTTCGGCGAACGTGGTTTGGATCACACCACCGCGGGTGCCGCCGATGCCTTTGGCGTAGGCCAAACCAATTTGCTTGGTTTCATCGCTGGCACCATCACCCAGGGCCAACAGGGCGGGGACACCGCCACCCTTTTCGTACTCGCTGCGGACCAAGTGTCCGGGGCCTTTGGGGGCGACCAGCATGGTGTCGATCCCGGCGGGCGGCACGATTTGGCCGAAGTGGATGTTGAAGCCGTGGCTGCACATCAAGATGTTGCCTTCGGACAAGTTATCGCGAATCGAATCACGATAGATGTCGCCTTGGACTTCATCGGGCAACAGGATGTTGATCACATCGGCCGCCTTGGTCGCATCGGCGATCGACATCGGCTTGAATCCATGCGAAACGGCCAAGTCATAATTGGCCGATCCGGGACGCTGACCGATGACAACGTCACAGCCGCTGTCTCGCAGGTTTTGTGCTTGGGCGTGACCTTGGGAACCGTATCCCAAGATGGCAATCTTCTTGCCCTTCAAATGGGACAGGTCGGCATCGTTGTCGTAATAAACCGTTGCGGCCATGTTGATCTATCGTTCGTGGGAGAAGTGGAAAACGGGCATTCAGTTGGACGATGGGCCGGACGATCGATTCGGTGTGGCACAATCGAACGTGCCGCAACGAGAAAGATAGCGATCGCACGGAAGGCAGATCGGCGACCGTGGACGCCGAATCAAACGTTGTATTTGCGGAGGATTTCAGGCGGTCGTGAAGCGACGAATCGTACCGACGTCGGACGTCGGCGGTTCTTCGGTGATGGCCGGTCCGCTGGCACCGCGGACCATGGCGACGCGACCGGTGCGGACCAGTTCGACGATTCCGTAGGGACGCATGCGTTCGATAAACGCTTGGACCTTGTTTTCCCGACCGCTGATTTCGATCATCACTTCTTCCGGACCGACATCGACGATCGCACCGCGGAAGATGTCCACCAATTCGCGGACTTCGCTGCGTTTCGGGCCGGCGGGCGCTTTGACTTTGACCAGCAACAGATCGCGTTCGACGAAATCGCGGCTGCTGATGTCTTGGACGCGGACGACCGTGACGATCTTTTCTAGCTGTTTCCGTACCTGTTCGACCACGCGATCGTCGCCGACCACGACAAATGTCATGCGTGACAATCGTCGGTCTTCGGTTTCGCCGACGGCCAGCGAATCGATGTTGTAGCCACGCGAGGCCAGCATGCCGCTGATATGGGCCAGCACGCCGGGGACGTTCTGGACCAGAGCCGATAAAACGTGACGGTGCGGAGGGTTAGACATGGTTGGGCGATGATTGGAAATGAAGGCGATATTGTGTGAAGGCGTCGAGTCGACCGGCGGCGCAAAGATCGCCGAAACGTCGCTGCCCGGCCCAGAGTCGGATTCGCCTGGAATGGACGTGCCAAAACCAAGCCGGGCATGATAATTTTGGGTCGCAGGAGTCACAAGGGCGGGAATCCGCCGGGCCGATCACAGGGTGGGCCGACAACGGAGCGGGAAACCGCCCGGCCGCAACCGAACGGACACGCCATCGACATGAATTTTCGCATCGACTTGCCCGCTTATCGTGGTCCGATCGACCTGCTGCTGTACTTGGTCCGCCGCCAGGAGGTGGCCCTGACACAGATCTCGCTGGCGAAAATCGTCCAACAGTACCTGGAATATTTGGACATCCTGAAAGCCCTGGACCTGGGGGACGTCGGGGATTTTCTGGACCTCGCGTCGACCTTGGTGGAGATGAAAAGCCATGCGGTGCTGCCAAAAATCGTCGAGGAAACCGAAGACGAAACCCTGGAGGACCCGCAGGACGAACTGATCGAACGGCTGCTGCAGTACAAGGAAATCCGCGACGCGGCCGCCGTCCTGGATGAAATGAGCCAACGGTGGCAGGAAAGGTTCGAGCGGATGTCCGACGACCTGCCCAGCCGTCGCGTGGACCCGGGCGACCAGCCGATCGTCGATCTGGAAATCTGGGATTTGGTCAGCGCGTTTGGTCGCATCATGCGGGAATCGGCCGGCCCGCCGCCGACGGAGGTCATCTATGACGACACACCGATCCACGTGTACATGCAACAGATCCACACCCAATTACGTGACCACGCAAGAATCCCGCTGATCGACTTGGTCACCGGCGGAGAACACAAATCGGCGTTGATCGGATGGTTTCTGGCCACACTGGAACTGACCCGTCACCACGGCGCGGCGGTCGAACAGGACGACTTTGGCGAAGTCTATGTGGTCCGCACCGACCACTACAGCGACGACTTGGCGGTACACGAGGTGGACAACTATTCCGCCGAAGGATTGGACAACACGAATTTGCCCAAATCCAGCCCCGCCGTGACGCCGACCAGCGGCCAAACCGCCTCCGAGCCGACGCAAAGCGGCGATGAAGCCGACCCAACGCAAAGCGGCGAAGAAACAGAATCTTGAACGATCGGCCGGCCTAACGCCGGCTTCCCGAACAAATGAAACTCAGGTGCAAGCGGGCGTTTTGCTTTGAGACAAGCATTTGCCGATCTGGCGGACGGCCTGACGCAAACGCTGTTCGTTTTCCACTAAGGACATCCGCAGATAGCCTTCACCGGCGGTGCCGAATCCGCTGCCGGGACTGACCGCGACATTGCCTTCTTCCAACAGCTTCATTGCAAAGTCCATCGTCGACATCGACGACTTCCACGGTTCGGGGACTTCCGCCCAGACGAACATGCCGGCCTTGGGTGGCGTGACGTTCCATCCCAAACGACGCAGCCCGCTGACCAAAGCATCGCGTCGGCCTTGATAGATCAGCGATTGGTTTTCCACCGTCGCCTCGGTGGCCCGCAGCGCGACGATGGCCGCGATTTGGATCGCCTGGAACATGCCGTAATCGTAGTAGCCTTTGATCGTGCCCAGGCCACGAATCATTTCCGCATTGCCCGCGCAAAAGCCGACTCGCCAGCCGGCCATGTTATAGCCCTTGCTCATCGTCGTGAATTCGACACCGACATCCTTCGCGCCCGGTGCGCTCAGGAAGCTGGGTGGCTGGTATCCGTCAAAGGCGACGTCGGCATAGGCAAAATCGTGGATGACCATCAAGCCGTACTTTTTGGCCAAGCGGACGACTTCGACGAAGAATTCCGGCTCGATGACCGCGCTGGACGGATTGTGCGGATAGTTGACGATCAGCACCTTGGGCACCGGCGTCATGTTTTCGCAGGTGTAAGCAACGTTGCTTAGAAATTTCTCGCTATCGGCGACGTCCAACGCCACGACATTGCCCGAAGCCAAGATGACGCCGTACATGTGCACCGGAAAATAGGGCGACGGAATGATCGCGGTGTCCCCGGGGCCCATCAGCGCCAGACACATGTGTGAAAAGCCCTCCTTGGACCCCAAACAAGCGATCACCTCATGTTCCGGATCCAGCCGAACGCCGTACTTGCGATGGTATTTTCCGGCCACCTCGCGGCGCAGATTGGCAATCCCGTTGGACTTGCTGTATCCGTGGTTACCCGGATCGGCGGCGGCATCGGCCAGCTTTTGAATCACGACCGGATCGGGCGGATCGGACGGGTTGCCCATGCCCAGGTCGATGACGTCATCGCCGGCACGTCGTTTTTGGTACAGCGAATTGTTGATTCGCCCAAACATGTAGGGCGGCAACCGGTGCACTCGCGAAGCAAAGCTGACCTCGAACGGGTGTGGCGGCGGATCGGTAGTCGGCGGTTCGATCGCCGGTGCGTCGATATTGGGTGTGTCTGGATTGAACGTATTGGACATGGCTGGGCCGCTGGAACAAGAAATTCACGACGGGCAATCGATGTCAACTTAGACACCTGATCCGGTTTCAGGGAAGCGTCCGGCCGCGCCCGGTGGCCAATTTTCGGGCCAAAAAAAAGCCGACCCCACAATCGGGTCGGCTGGGGATCGTTCGGTTCCGCTGCTGACGGTTTGGCTCGGGGCGGCCGTCAACAGCGTGGAAAAATTTGGCGTGCGGACGATCAGCGACGCGTGGTCGCCGCGGCCTTTTTGGCGACCGCAAAGAAATTTTCAATGCTGGCGTTTTCCTTCAACTCGTCAAACTTCGACGCCATCGCTTGGGCCAACTTCTTTTCCGACAGGTCGCGAACCAGTTCTTCGCGGACCGCATCGAAATCGCTGACGACCGGTTTGGTAAAACCCTGGCAACGCATGATGATGTATTTGTCACCGGTGGCCACAATGCCGCTCAATTGCCCCGGCTTCAACGAAAAGGCTTCCTTTTCGATCGCCGGCTGGCCGCCGTGTTTGCGGATCGGCGGCACCAGCCCGGCGTTGGACGCCGACGACGGTTCGATGCTGTATTGTTGGGCCAATTCGCCAAAGAACTGCGGCGTCGGGTTATCGCGGGCCATCTGCCATACCTTTTGCGCCGTCCGCTGATCGCCCAGAACGATCGCCAGGACTTCCACCTTGGGTCCGTATGCGGAATCGAATCCGCGTTTCAGTTCTTCGTCGTTCAATTGGACTTCCGATTCGACCAACTTACGCAGCGCGACGCTGGGCCAAACGGCATCGCGAACATAGATGTCCTCGGTCGTGTCTCCATCGCTTACCACCGATTGCAGCCAGCTTTGGATGTCGGCCGAACCGTCGGGCTTGGTGAACCCGAACGCGATCGCGGCACGTTCGGTTTCGGCGGTCAGGTCGGCGGCGGCAACGGTGACACCATTGCTGCGAAGGGCTTGCGTCAAAAGACGACGATTGATTTCGCCTTGCAGAACTTCTTCGCCGTGGCGACGAACCGCTTCCTCGGCAACCTGTGCAATCGTCAGCGGTTGGTTGTTGACCAGGGCGGCAACACCGGGGTGCTGTTTTTCCGCCGCCGGATCGCCGAAGACCTTTTTGACATTGGCTTCGCTTTGCAGTTGCTCGAACAAACCGGCCGCGGCGACGCGAATTTTTTCGTCGCGGATCTCGTCCGCGATTTGCTCACGAATCGCGGGGATGGCTTGGGGTGCCGGGGTGGCGGCGGGAATACGCCGGACCGCTTGCAGGATCATCCATTCGTCGCCGACCTGCAGAATATCAGTGACTCCGCCATCCTGAAGATCAAACACGGCGGTTTCGAAATCCGGCTGTCCGGTGTAGCGGCGAATCGGTGGGATCAAACCACCGACGCTGGCGCTGATTTCGTCTTCGCTGAAACTCTTGGCCAGTTCGGTAAACTTCGCCGGATCGGATTTGGCTTGGGCCAGCACTTGTTCGGCTTTCTGTCGATCCTTGGTCACGATCATCCGGCACTTGACCGCTTCGCCGTAGCGAGCCAGATACTGTTTATTGAATTCTTCTTCGGTGACTTCGATCTTGTCGGCCACCAAACGTCGCAGTGCCAACATGGGCCAGACGACGTCGTTGCTATATTCAGCGGCACTGACGTTGCGTTCTTCTTGCAGCAGCTGCAGCAGCCCGCCCATGTCCAAGCGGAACTTGGCAGCCTGACGAGCGATTTCGTCGCTGACTTCTTGCTTGGTGATTTCGATGCCACGCTGCTGACATGCTTGCAAAATCAGATAGCGATTGACCATGGCGTCGACGATGTCGCTGCCGTAGCGTCGCATCGTTTCGTCGGCCAAGACCTTCTCGGTGATCGGGTCGGCGTTGACGGTCGCCACCACTCGGCTCTTTCCACCGGCAGTCGCGGGTGCAGTCGCTGCTGCGGTCGACGCCTGTTGCGCCACGACCGGCCTGTCCCAAGCGGCGATGAAAACCATCGCGACAAAAACGGACAGCCCCAATCGTCGGACCAGTGTCACCATCCAGGGACGAAGTACGGCAAATTCCAATGGCATTCCGGTCACTCCTTTGAACCGTCTACTCGGCATGGACATGTCCAAGGGCATCCAATCGCCCTTCGATATTCCGCGTTGATTCGCCACACACATCGCCGGCACAGTGGTCGGTTGGATCGAATCCACTTCGGAACGAACGACCCAGATTTTCTCGGCAATCGCCGGAAACAACCAACTTGTCATGCCGTCCAGCGAAGGCGGGCACATCGGAACCCTAGAAAAATTGCGGTTTCGGCTCAAGACGAATCGTCGCCGATCCGACACGCCCCCAACCGACGGGCCGCATCGATGATCTGTCGAATGAAAAAGCGTCCCGCATGACGCTGGCGGCGCAGGTGAATCCAAATCGCGACTGGGGTTTCGACGTTTTTCGGGTTTTTGTTAAAGCCGGTCATGGCAACGGCCGACACCCGGTCGTTTTCAAGCCTGAACCGACCAAAAGTCTTCCGAAATGCCCGTGATGGTTGCCGTCATGTCAGTTCGATCTATCACTCGATCATTCACCCACTGCCGCACCGTGACTCCGGTGCAATGCCTGGTGTGCCTGGTCGCCGCATTTGCTTTGCCAAGCTTCATCGCGGGTTGTCGGCAAACCACGACCACGACGACTGGTGCCTTGCAACCGCTGACCACACCCAACGGCAGCATTCCAGCACCCAGCCTGGTGCCGTTCACCGGACAGGGAACACGCGTCAGCCCTCCGGCGACCGGTTCGGCGGGCGGTGTTCCCAACAATTACATGGGCGGGGCCCCCACGATGGGATCCACCTATGGCACCACTCCGTCGGGCTTTGCCGCCACCGGCGGACAACCGATCGGGTCAGGCGTTGCGACGCCACCGGCCGCGGGCGGTGCCAACAGCGTCGCCAGTGCCGCCGTTGATTTGACACCACCGGTGCTTGGCGCTGGCGCGATGCCGGCGATCGATCTGACCCACGCTCCACCGCCACCCGGCTATCGCCCCAGCACGGTGAACACGGCGTCGGGCGTCGTCCCCGTGTCGCACCAAAGTCCCACCGGTTACGCACCGATCGGATCCGACGCGATGCCCGCGATGACATTGCAACCCATGGCCGCGCAGCCACAACTGAATCCGATCGGCACGGCAGCCGCCGCCCCCATGAACAACGCCGCGCCGATGAATCAGCCGGCGTCTGGTAACTGGAACGGCGCGCCGGCGTCTGGACCATCGGCGATGCCGCCATCGACCGCCCCCAGTGCCGGTGGTCTGCAGTGGCGAAGCCCCGCCGCCGGATACTGATCCGCGCCGCCGTCTTTCAAAGCCGGTCGCGGCACGACCGCTTGACTCGATCACAGCCTTCGATCGATACCGCACCGCCAGACTTATGCGGCGCTGCAGCAATTTGCCACAGCACCGGGGCGCAGCGATTTTCCCACAAAAGCGTTAGGGTGAACGATTGTCGGCCGGGATTGCCCGGACACCCGCACAGCCGTGAATCCTGATCCGATATGTCCGAATCCGATCGCAGCAATTCCGATTCGTCCGCCCCCTGGTATGCCGATGGCCTGCGATTCACTTGCACGCAGTGCGGGTACTGTTGCAGCGGTGATCCCGGGTTCGTCTTCGTCAATCATGACGAAATCCGTGACATGGCCGGCGAGATGGATTTGGATGTCGACGCCTTTGAGGAACGATTCGTTCGCCGTGTCGGCCGGCGTCGCAGCCTGAAAGAATACGCCGACGGCGATTGCATTCTGTTGGATCCCAAAACGCGTCGCTGCATGGTTTACCACAGCCGTCCGATTCAGTGCCGGACCTGGCCGTTCTGGTCCAGCAATTTGGTTTCGCCCGACGACTGGCGGGAAACCTGTGCCGAATGCCCCGGGGCGGGGACCGGTCAGCTGTACACGCTGGAGCAGATCGAAGCGGCCAAAAACGCCAAACGCGTCTGAGCCGAACGGTTCCCCATCGCCGATGGAACTGTTTCGCACGATTGTTTCAAGATTTCCGATTATTCCGGTCGATAGACTGGTTCGTAAGCATCCTGCCGGCGCAAGTCCGACCGGGGGCGATCTTGACGCTCGGAAACGAGCCGCCTAGACTGCGAACCTTGTTAAGTTATTCGCAGTCAAGGGTTTACAACGATCGCGGCCCATCGGAAGGGCACGGCGGGAGGAGTCCAGCGTGACCAAAAAAGACATCGTGCGAACGATCTCCGAAGAGGTTGGGCTGACTCAACAACAGACCAAGGAAATCGTCCAGAAAACGTTCGATGCGATCGTCGACTGTCTGGTTCGGGACCAACGGATTGAATTGCGGAACTTCGGCGTGTTCGAAGTCAAACCGCGGGCGGCCCGCAAGGCTCGCAATCCCAGGACCGGCCAACAGGTTGACGTTCCCAGCAAACACGTGGTGACCTTCAAGCCCGGCAAATTCATGGAAGCACGCGTCCGAGAATTGGACCAGTGTGCCGCCCAGAAAGCCGCCGAAGCCACCGCCGGTGACGACAACCGCCCCGAAACAAACGTCCACCCCGATGCGGCACCGAACGCATCGGCGAGGCGACCGACCGGTCGCTGGGATGACCTTTCCGATCCACAGTAAGCCCTAACGTTCATGGAGGAACGTCGATGCGACGCCTTTTTCAGCTGGCCCTGTTGACCGCCTGTCTGTCGACGACCGTCGGATGCTTTGTGCCGATTTACTCCGCCCGTCCCGAACGCCGCGTCCAGCAATTGCTGTACACGTCGGAAGACCTGCGTTCGATGATGGAAGAATGGGAACGTTTCTGGTTCCTGGATTCGCCCAGCCACCTGACGCCGATCCGTACCCACGGCGGCATCATTTGATACCGGTCAAATCAACACGATGATTCCGTCAGCGGCGGTCATCGCGTCTTGGCCCGTTGCATTAGCGTGACGGACGGCTGCTGACCAAGTTGCCGCCGTGGCCGGCCAGTTGTGCAATGCCGTGTTGCAGCACCGCGTCTTCATCGTCGCCGATGATGTGTCCCTGGTCGTCCGGACGTCCGGTGATGTGCCGGTCGCTGACTTCGGCGTGCGGTCGGACGCCGTTTTGGCTGATCGCACGGCCGCTGGGTGAATAAAACTTGGCGGTCGTCAAACAAAGTCCAAACTTCGCCGAACGCATCCGGAACACACCCTGGACGCTGCCTTTGCCATAACTGGTCGATCCGACCACCACGGCACGACCCCGGTCGGACATGGCACCGGCGAAAATCTCACTGGCACTGGCACTGTTGCCGTCGATCAGGACGACCAACGGAAAATTCCAAGTGCCGCTGCGGTGCGCCCGGTAATCGAAATTCTCTTTCGCATTGCGACCACGTGTGGTCACGATTGCACCGTCGCTCAAGAACCGGTCGGCGACTTCCACGGCCGCGGTCAACAATCCGCCCGGGTTGCCTCGCAAATCCATAATCAACGAACGCATGCCTTGGCCCTGCAGCGTGATCACCGCTTGTTCGACTTCGCGTCGGGTCGTCTTTTGAAAATTGGTCAGCCGGAAATAGCCGACTCGGTTGGTCACGTCGACCAAGTGCACGTTTTCCACGCAAGGCACATCCACACGGCGGCGGGTGATTTGCAGATCACGCCGTCGGCCCGCGGTGTCGGCCACGCTGATCGATACGACGGAGTTTTCAGGCCCACGCAGCAGGTCAGCGGCGAAATCGGGATCGACCACATTCGTTTCCGCATCGGCGACGCGAACGATCCGTTCCCCGGCCAACACGCCGGCTTCATCGGCCGGTCCCCCCGGAATGACCGAGACGATTTGCAAGTGATCATCGGCCGGTTTCAATTCAACGCCCAGGCCGACAAAGTTGCCTTCGATGTTGGAAAACATTTCGTCCAACTGTGATCCCGACAACAATCGTGTGTAGGGATCCAACGTCGAAATGGCACCCGACAGAAACTCCAGCGACGTTGCCGTTCCCGACAATCCGATCCGTTCATGCGCCAAGTTGGCAACAAACGATACGGCGGCACGCAAATCGAAACGTGTTTGGGTGCTACGGCCGCGAAGTTCACGATGCACATTCAAACGGAACTGTTCGATGGCATCACGATCGACGCCCGGAAGATTGCTGTTGATGAATCGTTCTTCATCCAACGCCACCTCCAGCGCCGCGGTGCCGTGCAGCAACACGCGTGACCAGTCCACCGTTTCGACGTAGTGAGTTTGCAGATTCGCCAGCGTTTCGGAATACAGATCCAACGCTTGGGTCGTGCTAAGGTCGCGAACACTGGCCAGGAAACTGTGGTCGGTGTATCGACGGTGAACGTCGTAACGCAGACGGCTGATCAGCAATCGCTGATACACCACGCGACTGTCGGGG
This sequence comes from Crateriforma conspicua, assembly GCF_007752935.1. Lineage (NCBI taxonomy): Bacteria > Pseudomonadati > Planctomycetota > Planctomycetia > Pirellulales > Pirellulaceae > Crateriforma > Crateriforma conspicua. Next base: position 4,413,308 of record NZ_CP036319.1, read on the forward strand.
AACCGACGCAGGGCGGATTCATAATGCTGAACCGCATCGGCCCACATGCGTTGCCGTTCCAGTTCATAGCCCTTGGTCAGGACTTGCTGTTCATCGTCCGCTGAATCTGCGGAGGCAACCGCCGCGGGATCGTCCGCAACCACGGTGGCAATCGGTCCGCCGAGTGTCGCCAAAGCCACGAATCCCGTGGCGGCCAACACCAACAGCCGGCCGTGTTGCCAGCGAGTCAAAAAGCGTTCGATACCCGAATTTGATTCCATACCAGTCAACATCCGATCGCGAGCGTCGTTCGGGAGGGAAATGGAGACGACGCCGCAAACGAACCGTTGGCGGAATGCTGTCGTCGGGCCACGTCCGGACGCTCACAGAACGAGGCCAAGGAAACGTAGGTCACAAAACATGCCCGGTCAAAAAACCGTCGCGATAAAAATTCAGCGAATTCGTTGTGACCGGCATCAACGTCCCCGCGGTGGTCGCTTGGTAACGGTTGATGGGGTCGATCCGATGGGGCAAAGCCACGCGATGGTGCTTTGCGATAACCCTAGGGATCGCTGATTAGGCCCGGTCGAGCCGGGGACTCTCGCGTGCGCTTCCTGGCGCAGAATGAGTCGACCGCGTTTCAAGTTTCCGCGGTCAATCTCTCGCATCCGAAATCCACGATAGACGTTGTCCGCATCGCGGGCAACGATCGGGCAACACCCGGGCCGGGATGCTAGGCTGCGTGAAACTTGCCGACCAACCGACGACGGCTTTGCGTGTCGATATGAAACATTCCTGCCAACGGAACGCCCAAATTTTTGACCGCCGCCGACTGCTGTCCACGGCCATCGCCGCCGGCGGTCTGTTGTCGCTTCCTGGGTGCGTGTCGACCGCCGCCCGAGGTGAACCCGATTTGGTCTGGGGGCGACGGGGCTGGTCGGAGGGTCGATTCGTCAAGCCACGTACCATTGCAATCGACTCGGCTGACCGACTGTACATCTGCGACACGACCGGACGGATCCAAGTCTTTGATGCTGACGGTAACTTTCAAACCGTCTGGTCGACCCCCGAAACCGCCAACGGCCGCCCGACGGGGCTTGAAGTCCGTGCCGCTGATGAACACATCGATCGTGAAGTCTTGCTGGTCGCCGACACCCATTACTATCGCATGTTGGCCTACGAGCTGGACGGAACGCTGATCGATTCGCGTTGCATCGGCGGGACCGCGGGCTACGGTCCCGGTGAATTCGCCTTCGTCACCGAAGCGGTTTGTGACGACGATGGCTGCTTTTACATCGGTGAGTATGGCGACAGCGATCGGATCCAAAAATTCGATCCCGACGGTCGCTTCATCGCCCAGTGGGGTGGTACCGGCGATCAGCCGGGACAATTCATTCGTCCCCAAAGCATGATCGTCACCGACGGGTTGCTGTGGGTGACCGATGCGGGCAACCATCGAATGCAGGCCTTTGACGTGACCGCCGATCCGCCCGGTTTGGTGCACTGTTGGGGCGTCCAGGGGCCACAAGCAGGCCAACTGTATTACCCCTACGACATCGCACTGATGGAAGGCGAACCATCACCGGGCCGCGTCGATCTGATGATCTGTGAATACGGCAACCAACGAATCCAGCGGTTCGCCACCGATGGGACTTCGCTGGGGATTTTGGGCGGTCCAGGATTCGAGGATGGCCAGTTCCACCACCCGTGGGGGCTGGTGGTCGATTCCAAGCGTCGCGTCCACGTCTTGGACAGCAACAACCACCGTATTCAGCGATTTCCCACGTAAATAGGCGGCAAAAAACGAATTTTTCGACCTCGTGACCAGACTTGTCACGGCCCCTGCGATGATACCGATGTCCGGTGGGCAATTCGCCAACGCCAAAGCGATCGCCCGCCCCATCAACCAGAAACAAAATCAACGTTCCGGGGGGAATACTGATGAAAAACGAATTTCGCCGCGCCATGCAAGACAGCGATCACTACGTCATCGAAATGGACTACGTCGACAGTAAGGGCCGACGCACACGCCGAACCATCAGCCCGATCCGATTCGTCGGTCGCGACCGCGTTCTGGCAATGTGCCTGTGTCGCGAAGAACCACGACAGTTCTACTTGGACCGCTGTGAAGACGTGCGTTTGGCTCCGGCCGAACAGGTTTTGATGCCTTTGCCGATTGCCGAATACGATCCGGCACCCGCCGCATACGCTCCGACGCCGGGGCTGACGACTTGTGGCGCCGGACTGTGTTTGGCTTAGGCGGTCGCTATGTCAGCACGAAAGAACATCGTTGGATCAAGCGAGGATCTTTTGGACCACGTGCGCCGGTTCGACCCCCGTCAAACGCTGGTCCAATCCTTGGAATTTGACACTTAGCCGTGCGTGGTCAAATCCCAACAGATGCAAAATCGTGGCGTGAAAATCGCGGACATGAACCCGGTCTTCGACCACGTTGAACCCGAATTCGTCGCTTTGTCCGATCGTCAAACCAGGTTTCAGTCCACCGCCAGCCATCCACATCGTGAACGCATTGGGGTGATGGTCACGCCCGTTGTCCCCGCCGCCCTGAACCATCGGCGTGCGTCCGAATTCGCCGCCCCAAATCACCAGTGTTTCATCCAGCATCCCACGACGCTTCAAATCGGTGATCAACGCAGCGCACGCTTGATCGGTGTCGCCACAATTCCGTTTCAAGCCGTTGACCAGGTCGCCGTGCTGGTCCCAAGCTTCGTGAAATAGCTGAACGAACCGCGTGCCCCGCTCCACCAATCGCCGGGCCAGCAAACAGTTTTTGGCAAAAGACGATTTTTCTGGTTCCACTCCGTACAAATCCAACGTCTCCTGAGTCTCGCTGGATAAATCCATCAGCTCCGGTGCACTGGCCTGCATCCGAAACGCCATCTCGTACGAATTGATGCGGGTGGCAATTTCCGGATCGTTCATGCGATCCAGATGTTGCTGATTCAACGCCCTAATCGCATCCAATGTTTGGCGTTGTGTCTGTCGATCGATGCCGGCGGGATTGGACAAGTACAGCACCGGATCGCCGACATTTCGCAACTGCACGCCGTTGTAGACCGTCGGTAAAAAGCCACTGCCCCAATTGCTGTTCCCGCCGCTGGGGCCTTTTCGACCGCTGCTGAAGACAACAAAACCGGGCAAGTCTTCTGCTTCGCTTCCCAAACCATACAAAGTCCAAGAACCCAGGCTGGGTTTGCCGAACAACTGGGACCCGGTGTTCATCAAGATCTGTGCCGGCGCATGATTGAAGGCGTCGGTGACCATCGATTTGATGATCGTCAGGTCATCGGCCACCTTGGCCGTGTGCGGCAACAATTCCGAAATTTCCGCACCGCACTGTCCGTGCTTGGCGAATTTGAATTTCGGTCCCAACAGTTTCGAATTTGGATTGATGAACGCGGCGCGATAACCGTCCAGCAATCCGGCCGGCGGCAAGGTTCCATCAAACTTTGCCAACTGTGGCTTGTAATCGAACAATTCCAAATGGCTGGGCGCGCCGGCCATGAACAAGAAGATCACGTTCTTGATCTTGCCCGGAAAATGCGGCGTTTTCACAGCCAACGGACCGGATGCCGCATTGGCATCGCTTTGCATCAGGCTGTGGGCCGCGATCGCCCCGAGCCCCACACCGCATTCCTTCAAGAACCAGCGACGACTGGTCGCGCTGGCCGATATCAGTTGGTCGTTTCGCATTGAATGCACCATCGTGTTTGGTTGGGTCACCATGACAACGATTGCCGGGTGAACTGTTCCGTCGGCTTATTGCCGTGAAATCGTCTCGTCCAAATTCAACATCACGCGACATGTCAAAACCCAGGCGGCCAAGTCAGCGTCATCGACCGGAACGCCCGTGAATGCTTTTGGAATCGCAGCAAGCAAGGGGGCCGTGTCGACTTGCCCGTCATTGATGCGTTCGCGTTGACGATTCAAGAAGGACAACAGTACATGTCGCTCGGTCGGCTCTGGTCGCCGTCCGGTGCATCGTAGGAACGCCAAATCGACCGCTGATGGCTCGTCATCGCAACGCAGCAACACGTCCGCGGCCATCGCGGCCGCACACTCAAACGCCATCGGTTCGTTCAACGACGTCAATGCTTGCAGCGGCGTGTTGGATCGACTGCGGCGGACGCAAGACGTGTTTCCGGGCACGGCATCAAAGGCTTCCAGCATCGGGTAGGGGACGCTGCGGAAACGGAACGTGTACAAACCACGCCGGTACCGATCACCGCCGACCGCATCGTCCCAAACTTTGGGCCCGTAACTGACCGGGGGCAAGAACAGGAACTCCGGTGCCGGCGGCGTCACACTGGGGCCGCCGACGCGACGATCAAGCAACCCCGCAGCCGCCAACGTGATGTCGCGAACCGTTTCGGCGGGCGCGCGAAACCGTGCCCCTCGAGCCAGCAAACGGTTGTACGGGTCTTCGGCCAACAAGTCGTCGCTGACCACCGACGATTGGCGATACGTTGCGGACGTCACGATCCGGCGATGCAGATGTTTCAAGCTCCATCCGTTGTCCATCAAATCCACCGCCAACCAATCCAACAACTGCGGATGCGAAGGCGGTGAACTTTGTGACCCCAAGTCATCGCTGGTTTCCACCAGTCCGACACCAAAGTAGGCCTGCCAAATCCGATTGACGATCGAACGCGGAACCGTCGGGCTATCACGGTCCACCAACCACCGGGCGAACTGCAACCGTGGCGGTTCATCGGACGGCTGCATCGCATGCAGGAATGCAGGAACATGTGGCTGCACCGGAGCCACCGGGCTAAGGAAGTCACCACGATCCAACAGTGATGTTAATCGCTGGCCCTGTCTTTCGGACAAAGTCAACTGCGTCGTGCCGGCGGGATGCCGGGCCCACGCCGCATCGATCTCTTGTTGCCAAGATCCAAATTTTGTTTCTCGTCGCACCCAGGAACGAAACAATCGCTCGTTTTGCTGGTCGCTTCGCCGCTTCGGTGGAAGATCCAAAACCGACTGGACATCGGGCGACAGCGGCGATCGCGACTGAACGCTGTCCCCGGTGAACGAAAGCTTGAATCGGCCGACGTTGAACGTTTGGTTGTCGTCGCTGTTCCAGCCGCCGTGCCGCTGGGCAAGGTACACGTGAATGATCGCGTGCTGGCCGTCGGGCACTTCGATCGGTTCGGCCAAACGAAACCAAGCGGTTTGTGAGCGATTGGCCAGCGGAAACCCGAGGTCGTTGGACCATGCGGTGGTCAGGTCCCCGTCGATTGCAAAATCAACCGAGCCGATGATGCGTTTGGTGTCTTTGCGGTTGTCATAGCGCGGCCCTAGATCCGCCTTCGGAGTCGGGCGATCCGCCCATGCCCCGGCGAACTTGACGGGAATGACTTTGTCGGGCGAACCCGAAAAAGCGACCTCCGCAGTCAATTCACTCAGCCCCCAAGTTCCTTCGACGCTGCGTCCGGGTCCTTCCCGCGGCAAATTGGGATCGGTCAGCATCTGGATCCGAATCCCCGACAACCGCGTGCCGTCGTATCGAGCGGTCATCTTGGGCTTGAAGTTCGTCGGTGCGTACCCTTGGCAAAGATACGATCCATCGTCCTGCGGCAAGAACTTTTGTCCGCCGATCGTCGAATCAAGGAACTCCAACGTCGGCGTTACCCAATTGGGCTGGCCCTCTTTTTTCAGCTGTTTCTGCCAAGACCGGTGGTCGCGTTGCCATGTCGGTGTCGCCATACGGATTTCCGCATACAGGTCTTCGACTTGCCGGACCACCCTTCGTCGCTGTTGGATTTCATCCGGCGTGTACACGACGTGAAAGGCATCGTCGGTGTTGTTGATGAACGCCATCAAGCCGTAATACTCTTCATGGCTGATCGGGTCGTATTTATGGCTGTGGCACTGGGCACACTGGATCGTTAAACCCAAGACGGATTTTCCGATTGCGTCCAACCGGTCGAACATCGCTTCCATGCGAAACTGTTCGGGGTCCGCGCCGCCTTCTTCATTGACCATCGAGTTTCGCAAGAACCCGGTTGCCACATGATCCGCCTGTGTCGCACCGGGCAGTAGATCGCCGGCGATTTGACGAATGATGAAGTCGTCGTAGGGGCGGTCCTGGTTCAGCGAATCGACCACCCAATCACGATAGAACCAGACTTGTCGTGGCTTGTCTTTCTCGTACCCGTCCGAATCGGCATACCGTGCGGCGTCCAACCAAACCCGACTCCAACGTTCGCCATAAGCGGGTGAATCCAGCAAACGATCGACCCAGCGATGATAGGCTGCATCAGCGTTGCCCGAGCGTTCGTATTGTGACGTGAATTCGGCAATCTGTTCCGGGGTCGGTGGCAACCCGATCAAGTCCAAGGACAACCGACGCAGCAACGTTGCGGGATCCGCGACGGGTGACGGTTTCCGTCCTGCGGATTCGATCTTGGACAACACAAAATGGTCGATCGGATTTTTAACCCAGCCAGGATCATCGACCTCGGGAACAGGGTGTTGCACCGGAGCGGTGAATGCCCAGTGGTTCTCAAAAGATGCACCGTCGGCCATCCAGCGCCGCAACCGATCCACCTCCTCCGGATCCAGAGGTCCGCCGGATTCCGGCGGCGGCATCACAAGATCTGGATCATCACTGGTCACGCGAGCGATCAGTTCGCTGTCATCCGGCGCATCGGTGTCCAAAACCCAAGCGGCGTCATCCCCGATGTCCAAACGCAAATCGGCTTGGCGGGATTCCGGATCGGGTCCGTGGCATTGAAAACAGTGTTCCGACAGCAAAGGCCGGATATCGGTCGCAAAGTCGACGCTGGAATCGGACGCGGAAAGCGGATCACCGTCAAACCCGCTGATCAACAGCGGTACGGCGACCAGCCCGACGATTCGTAATCGCGTCGCGGCGCCGACAAGGGCGGGCAAGGGCATGAAACGTGAGGCGTTGGAGGTGGGGCATTCGGCGGGCAGTCAGTCCGAAGCCCCAGTTTATCCCGCAGAATCGCGCGGAAGCAAATTTTTGCTTCGCCCGGCCCGCCATTCGTCCCACCCGCTTGTAGTTCGGCGGTTGGTTGCGATGTCGACACTGACATCACTTTCGCCGTGATGCCAGGACCGGACCCGGTAGCCGACTAGCCCTTGATGACGCCGTGGTCGACCAACAAAGCGATGACTTGGTCGGCACACTGTTCGACCGATTGCTTGCTGGTGTCCAGTTTAAGTGCGGGCGACTGCGGTTCTTCGTAGGTCGCAGTGACACCGGGGAAGTTCTTCAATTCACCGGCATCGGCTTGAGCGTACTGGCCCTTGGTGTCACGTTCTCGGCAAACTTCCACCGGTGTGTCGACGTGAACGACCAAGTAACGATCGGCGCCAATCACGCCGGCGACTTTCTGACGAACGTCTTCACTGGGGGCCACGAACGACGCGATGCAAATCAGACCGGCATCGTTGATGGCGTGGGCCAGGTGAGCACTGCGGCGAAGATTTTCGCTGCGGTCGTCGGCGGTGAACCCGAGATCCAAACTCAAGCCACGGCGAACGTGTTCGCCATCAATCACCGTGACCGCACGTCCGGCATCGAACAGTTTTCGTTCCACGGCTTTGGCGATCGCGGTCTTGCCGCTGCCGGTCAGGCCGGTCAGCAACACGGTGGCCGGTTTTTGGCCGTAGCGTGCCTGCCGCTCGTCGGGCGATACCACGGACAGTTCGTCCTGGCCATCGCCGCGTGCGGTTTCTTCATCCTCCCAAACGCTGCGCTGATCACCGGCCGAATCACGATCCAGAATCATCCCAGCGGCAACGGTCGCATTGCTGATTCGGTCGACGATGATGAACGCGCCGGTGCCGCGATTACGTGCGTAGGCGTCGAAATGAATCGGTGCACTGAGCGAAATGGCGACGCGGCCGATTTCGTTCAAGTTCAATGTCGGCGAAGGGTTCCGGTGCAACGTGTTGACGTCGACTTGGTACTTCAGCGAATCCACCGTCCCCGGAATGGTCTGCGTCGTGTGTTTGAACAGGTACGTCTGACCGGGCTTCATCGCTTCTTCGTTCATCCAAACCAGCATCGCGTCAAACCGATCACTGGTCTTCGGCATGTTTCCGGTGCGGACGATCATGTCGCCACGGCTGGCATCGATTTCGTCGTTCAGCGTCAATGTGACCGACAACGGTGCAAACGCTTCGTCCAGATCACCGTCGTACGTCACGATGCTTTTGACGGTGCTGGTCTGTTTGCTGGGCAGGGACACCACTTCTTCGCCCACCCGGATTGTTCCCGAGGCGATCGTTCCACAGAACCCACGAAAATCCAGATTGGGTCGATTGACGTATTGGACGGGGAAGCGGAAATCCTGCAGATTCCGATCGCTGCCGATGTAGACCGTTTCCAAAAAGTTCATCAACGTGCTGCCGCGATACCACGGCATGTTTTGGCTGGGGTCGACCAGGTTGTCGCCGTTGAGCGCGCTGATGGGAATGAAATGCAGATCGGGAAGATCCAACTTGGTTGCGAACCCGCGATAGTCGTCGCAGATCTCGTTGAATTTTTCTTCGCTGTGGTCGATCAAGTCCATCTTGTTGACCGCGATGACCACGTGGCGGATCCCCAACAACGACACGATAAAGCTGTGTCGTTTGGTCTGCGTCAGCACGCCATGTCGCGCATCGATCAGAATCACGGCCAAGTCCGCGGTGCTACCACCGGTGGCCATGTTTCGCGTGTATTGTTCGTGCCCGGGCGTATCAGCGATGATGAATTTTCGCTTCGCCGTGCTGAAATAGCGATAAGCAACATCGATCGTGATGCCCTGTTCGCGTTCGGCCTTCAAACCATCGGTCAACAGTGCCGGGTCAAAATTGCCGCCAGTCGTCCCGACAATCTTGCTGTCCGCTTCGATTTGCGCCAGCTGATCCTCGTAAATCATTTTGCTGTCGTACAACAGCCGCCCGATCAGCGTGCTTTTGCCGTCATCCACACTGCCACACGTGATGAACCGCAGCAACTGTTTCTGTTCGTGCTGCTTGAGGTAAGCATCAATGTCGGTCGCGATCAGATCAGATTTATGGGACATGGATGTGAAAGGATTTTGGGGACAGTGTGCGAGAAGCGGTCAGCGAAAAAGCGTGTGGAAACACGGGATCGTCCGATCCGTGCGATTGAAAACGGCCCGCATCGCCGCGACGATTGGGTGCGGCGTGGGCCAACGTCGATGGGCTAGAAATATCCCCGACGTTTCTTTTCTTCCATGCCCGCCCCGCCTTCGTCTTGGTCGATGATTCGGCCTTGGCGTTCGCTGGTCGTTGCCAGCAACATTTCTTGAATGACTTCGGGCAACGTGGTCGCTTCGCTTTCGACCGCACCGGACAACGGGTAACAGCCCAGGGTGCGGAACCGCACCATTTTGACTTCTTCCTTTTCACCGGGCAGCAGCGGCATGCGATCGTCGTCACGCATCAACAACAGCCCGTTTCGGTTGACCACCGGACGAGGTGCCGACAAATACAGCGGCACGATGGGGATGTTTTCCAAGTGGATGTATTGCCAAACATCCAACTCCGTCCAATTGCTCATTGGGAACACGCGGATCGATTCGCCTTTGTTGACGCGTCCGTTGTACAGGTTCCACAATTCGGGACGCTGGTTCTTCGGATCCCAACGGTGCGATTTGTCACGGAAGCTGAAGACGCGTTCTTTCGCACGACTTTTTTCTTCGTCACGCCGTGCACCACCGAATGCGGCATCGAACTGGTACTTGTCCAGCGCCGCCTTCAGCGCGTCCGTCTTCATGATTTCGGTGTGACGTTCGCTGTCTTCCCACGGCGGAATGTTCAGCTTCAACCCTTCCTGGTTGGTGTGCACCAGGACGTCCAGGCCCAACTCTTTGCGAACATAGTTTTCGCGAAAGTCGATCATGTCCTTGAACTTGTACGTCGTGTCGACGTGCAGCAAAGGAAACGGCAACTTTCCGGGATGGAATGCCTTCATGGCCAGATGCAGCAGCACCGCGCTGTCTTTGCCGATCGAATACAGCATCACCGGTTTGGAAAACTCGGCGACGACTTCGCGGAAAATATGAATACTTTCCGCTTCTAATTGCTTCAGGTGCGTCAGTCGATAATCGGTCATCAACCCGTCTGGTCCGATGAGGAAAACTGGCGATAAGTGACAAAGAGGGAAACCAGAACCACCCGAACCGTCGTCCGGCGGGCACCAACGTCTGGTCATTACGGTGCCCCGAGGGCCACGTCGATCGTGGGATGCCGCGAGTATAGATCGAATGGCGCGACATCATAGGTCGCTAGCCACCGTCAATCGAACCGGCCGGCGCGGTTGAGTTGCAAGATGACGCCTTCGTCTGGACCGTCGGCGGCCAATGGATACGAAACGACGCGTCGCAGTTCCAGACCTTTCATCAGCCCGTGATGTCGGGCTTCGCCCCGTTCGTCTACCCATTTGGGGCCTTTGATCAGCAAAAGCCGATCAACGTTGGTCCAGTGCGGCTCGATCCAGCGGCAAAACTTCGTCAAGCTGCCGACCGCGCGGGCAATGATCGTGGTGAATCGAAAATCTTCCAAAAGATGTTCGCCGCGGGCACCGTAAACCGTCACCGGCAGGTTCAAATCGGACACGATGTCGTCCAACACCTTCGCCCGCTTGCCCACCGATTCGGCCAATGACATCTGCAGATCAGGCCGCAAAATTGCGATCGGGATCCCTGGCACACCGTTGCCGCTGCCGACGTCCAAGACCTCTTCATCGGCCTCCAACAATGGTGCCAGCTGCAGGCAGTCCCTCAAATCGCGTCCGACGAACAGGTCCCATGTGGTGTGTCGCGTCAGATTCAGTTTTTCATTCCATTGCCACACCAGTTGGGCGTAGTCCTGCAGCTGTTTCGCCTGCGCAGGATCCAGCTCGATCCCGTGCGAATCCAGGGCGGCGACGAAATCAGGTTCCAGCGACATACGTTTTGGTTCGAAATTGATACGATGGGCGACATAGGATTCAACGGAGGCCGCCGGTCAGGAATTTTTGACCCGGCCACCGAATCATGACCCGTCATGATGCGCGAACGATTCTTTCTTGCACAGCTGTCCGATTGCAATGTCTATCCCAGAATCTCCGAATGCCGTTTTTGTTTATGGAACCTTGAAGAAGGGGCAATGCCGCGAAAGCTGCTGGCCGCTTCAGCCTGAATCGATCCAGAATGCGTCGATCCGCGCCAACTTGTTTGACCGCGAAGACTATCCGGCACTCGGACAAGGCGAAAATACCGTTGTGGGCCAGCTTTGGACGTTCCAAGACAATGATATCGATAAGGTCATTCACGCCTTGGACAAGGTCGAAGGTGCCGAACAACCAGGGTCGCCCGACCTGTACCACCGCGTGATCGTCGAAGCCTATGACGATCAGGGCGGTTCGCTCGGATACGCCTACACGTACATGTATGCCAACGATCCGACCGAAGACGGATTCCAACCGATGACGCCCGACGCGTCAGGAAAAATTGAGTGGGTTCGCTAGGCGAAACCCCAGGTCCGTTCCGGCGGCCGAGCCTGAGATTCGGTCCCACGGCGGCTTGAACGACCGCCGAAACCGGTCCGGTCGGCTGCTGCGACGCCGATCGCGACGATCTACCGCGTCCACAGACGTCCAGGCCCCCAGCTTGCCTAAGTCCCCGCGGAATCGTCGCTTGATTCACCGTCGTCCTGATACAGCCGGTGCATCTCTTTGACCGCCACAGCGACCGCTTCGCGAAACTCGGCCGGCCCCAAGACTTCGGCATCCAGCCCCAGCGACAACACCTTCGGCAAGACTTCCCGCGGGTGCGACGCGGGGACGGTCAGCAATGCCGCACCGTCGGCACGAGGTTCCAGCCGCTGTTCGGGGTGCCAGGGGTCTTCACGCACCCACGCGGCGGCCCGTTTGCCCAAGCGAATCTTCACACTGGTCGGGTTTTCGCCAGAGAAGATGCCGATGCTTTTGCTGAGATGCTTGGAAATGTCGACCGATTCGTCGGGCGCGAAATATTCGCTGAGCGCGACGGCGCTTTGAAAGCGATCGAGTTTCCAATTTCTCAACCGTTGACCGGTCGTTTGGTTATCCGGATTGGGAATCCCCGATTCGACCGCGACGACGTAAATGCTGCCCTGATAGACCGCCAAACCATACGGTTCCAGACGACGCTGTCGGACGGGATTGCCGACCGATGCGTATTCGATTTCCACGACACGGTGTTCGACAATCGCGCGGTTGATCGTCTTCAGGGTTCCGGCGTGTTCCTCGTAACTTTTTGCTGGCGAACCAAATACGTGCAGCGTCTTGCGATACCGCTGGTAGTGGTCATAAACGCCGTCGGGAACGGTTTCTTGCAACTTGTTCCAAAACGTTTCGATGCCACGCCAGTACTGAGTGCCGATCAGCGGGTGCAGCAGTTCGCGGCCGATGGCCAACGCAATCATCTCGGTCGCCGACACGCCGACTTCGTGAACAGCGTTCTGGTTGAACTGGCCGATCTTATAGACGCGGCCCCGATCCACCACTTCGCTTTGAATGGCAAATCCCGCCGCCTGCAGTGCTTCCAGATCGCGTCGCACGGTCCGCGAATGCAGCTTGGTCAGCCCGAGATCGGCCACCAAGTCGTCGCGTAATTCGTCCAGCGTGCGGCCGAATCGCGAGATTTCCATCAGCTGTAACAGTTTGTGCTGACGGATCAATTGTTCGTTTCGCGCCATCGTTACTCCGTTGCGATTCGCACTGGTCTGACCCGCGTCATCGCAGCGCCAATCCGTTGCACTGGGACACGATACGCTCGGACAAAGATCGTCGATCATCGGCCAGGATGATCGACGAATCAAATAGAACAGCCACCGATCGACACAACGGTCGATCACGCGACGCGTTTGCGCCCGCCGAGTGGTCGGTCGTTGCCGACGGATTCCGGCGGCGACGCCTTCACCGTGACCGAAGGGGCTGCGATCAACGCCTGGTCGAATTTAATTCAGCCGAAGTCCAGTCGGCCAGATCCAATTCAGCCGAAGCGGAATCAGCCGATGTTCCAGGTTTCTTCGAACCACTTCTTGCGATTCGCCCGCGTGGGGCTGTAGTTCGCGTCGGGCTTGTACCGGCGGTTGGCCAAGAACAGCTTCATCGTTTTGAAGTGCACTTCGGCATGCTGAGCGATGATGTCGACCATCTCGCTTTCCGCCTTCCAGTCGTGCAGCAGTTTCTTGTCCTGCTCGAATTTCTGATCCAGGTATTCCGCGTTGGCCGAACTGGTGACGACGAAGTCACATTCGTGCTTGCAAAGAAATCCCATCAGACGTCCGGCGACTTCGCGAGTCCGATACAGATCGTCGCCGACGGTCGAAGAGACGATGTTCCAGACGGAGGCGAAACCGTGTTCGTCCAGACTGTCTTCGGAAACGACAAAATCTTCGGCACCCGGGGGCGTGAAATCGTTTTCAGCTTCGTCGGTCATCTGCGAAATGGTGTTGGGGAGAAATCGCGAAATTGCTTGGTCAAAAATCCGTCTTTCTACGCCGACCGGGCGTCGAAACCGTTGCATGCCGGACGCCCAATCGACCGCCTCAAGGGCGTCAATCAACGGGGGCAATGTCGCGGGGGGCGACGGACGGGTGCCGGTCGGTGTGACGAAGCATTAGACTGTACCGACGTCATTTCGCCTAGACGCGGTCCTCATTTCCGGCCGCCTGCCGACGAATCCCAATGTGTCGGCGGCACCGACGTCCCACCTGCCCCCAACCGCTTGCCGACGCAAGGACGTAGAAGACTACCTTGAACACGCCGCCCCAGTTTCAAGCCCGCCAAGTCATGCAGTCACGACTGGTCACCATCATCGCGTTTGCCGTTGCGGCGGTGGTCATTTTGCTGACCATCACGTCATTGCCGTCCCTGTCATCGGACCACCTGGGCGGTTCCATGTTGATGGCCCACATGGCCGCCAGCGGGGCGTTGGTCTTCGGTTTGCCGCTGCTGGCCGTCGTGGGCTTCAGCAAGATGGTCCACCCGACCACCAGCAACCGGCGTCAACGATTCGGTTTTTGGCTGGTGCTGATCACCGGCTGGGTGACGATCGCCACGGTCTTTGCGTGCATGCTACCGATGTTCGGAACCGAGGCGATGCACGAATTGATGTGGATTCACGGCATCGCGGGATTCGCCATGGTCCCGGCCGCGGCCGTTTTATGCTTCGGGCTGGTGTGGATTCGCAAAGAATCCAATCGTTCCTCCAACCCGGGATGAAGCCACGTGGCGCGACGCATCGACGGGTGATCGGCCGTGATTCGAGTCAGAGCGGCCGATAAAGACGCCCCCGCTTGTTCGACCGTACTGGGCATACCAGGAACTTGGTCACCAATCTGAGCGGCCAAGCGACACGCATACAGGTCGGCATCGCGTTCGGTCCGGTACGAAACGATTCGCAGAATCAAAACCGTGAACAGAATGCCCGCCGCGGTGCCCAAAGTGACGGCGTAATCCGATTGCCCCGCGATACGAGTGACCAGCATTCCGGCGCCCCATGCCGGCAAGACCGACAGCATCCGCAACGGGACGTGGCGTCGCCGAACATGCGCCGCCTCATGCAGCACGACCATGGCGATCTGGTCATCAGGCAATCGATCCAGCAAACGGTCGCTGACCAGCATCGTCCGCAAGGGATCAAACATCCCCGCGACCATCGCATTGAACGCGGTGCCGCCGGTGTCCCATCGACGGACGGCCAGCCGTTGCAAATGCACCGCACGCAAAATTTGGGCGACCCATTTTTGGCGGGCCGGATCCATCGGTTCGGTTTTCAGTCCACGGCGAATGAACAGTGGCAAGGCGGTCACCACGACCAACACCACCGCCAGCGGCATCAGCCACTGATTGACCGCGGGATCTGCCGAAACCCAGGACACCAGATCACAAAGACCCATCAATGCCACGACCGGCAAGACCAGCCACGCCAGCCCCGTCCGCGTCAGTTGGCCGACATACCGCACGTGGCCACGCCATCCGGTTTGGTCATACCCCAGAAGCGCCCCGTAATAATTTTCCGCCGAATAAGTGGCCGCAATCATCAGCAATCCCGGCAACAACAACACGATCGCTCGCACCGCCATCGACTGGTCGGTCACAGGCACGTCGTCCAAGATCCGTCCCAGGCCGAATCCGCCCAGACACAGAACAATTGCCGGAAGCGTCAACCAACGAAACATCGCCAATTGACGTTCCATCCACGTCACCGCCTGCCAGCGATCCAGGTCGCCGGCGATGGCTTGACGGGCGATCAGTCGCACGCCGACATGACAAAGCAGTGCCCAACCGCCGACCAAAGCCGCGGTTGCGGCAAACGGTTGCCAGACCGAAACATGAATCGGCGGCAGCGTTCCACATCCCAGCGAAATGATGACGACCAAAAATAGCAGTAGCGACAAAACAAGACTTCCGTCGGTTCGATAGTTGGCAAACGGTGTCGTCCCAACGCCGGCCCCGATTGGCTGTCCGGTGCCCTGCCGGAACAACCAAATGACGTTGCGGTGAAAGATCGCAGTTTAGATCACCGATCGTCGCCGCCCCCGAAATCGCGAACGTAAAAGCCCCAGTCATCGTGGACCAACGACCGGGTTTGCCGACCGATCCGGTCGTCCCGGTCGTTACGGTTCTACTACTGCGGGCGGCACGGCCTCCGCGGTCCCATCGTGGCCTTTCTGGCGGGGCGGGAAACGAGCATGACGCTATTTGCGGATCACGATCTGGTCGAACTCATTCAAATCATCGAACGATCCGATGCCGATGCGACCTTTGCCGAACGTCTTGTCGACGACCGACAAATGCGGCGATTGCATATCGTCAAAGTAGACGTCGATCGAACCCTTGGTCGTGTCGCGGACCAGCTTGACCGTGTGCCAACCGTCGTCCCAGGGAACCGTTTTTTCGTTTTCGGTCAGTGCCAAGCGATCCGCATCGTTCACGATCATGATTTGTCCGCTATGCGGATCCGGCTTGGCCCCCAAGTGGACGTAATAAAAGTGCTTGTCGTCTTGGTAGTTGAAAAAGACACAGCAATCACGATGGTTTCCGGTGTCCAGGGTGCTGCGGACGCGGAACGTGATTTCGAAATCGGCCAGCTCCAAATCTTTCACCAATGCGACGTGCAGCGGGCTGCGATGCGGTGGTTCGTATTCGCTTTTGCGAGCCGTGATTTCCAAAGCGCGGTTGCCATCGGTTTCCGATAATTTCCAGGTGCCGGGATCCAAGATTTCCCAACGGTCGGTGCCGTTTTCGAAATCCTCTTCAAACACAGTTTCGGTCGTTTCCCATGCCGTGGCAGGTCCACCGGCCAGCATCGTCAGCGCGGCCATCACGCCGGTAATCCAAAGGGCGGGACGGACACGCAGACTGGGACGATTCGGACGACCGGTGTCAAATAGTGCGAAACGATCAGAGATCACAGTTGGAATTCCTGCGTGAGGTGGTTTTGAGCGGTTAGGGTGTCCGGATCGTCCGGATGCCCCGCATTCTATCCCGAAGAACCGCAGAAATGATTGACAGAGCGGTCACGTGCGACAGACAATCGGGGTCCAGGACGTTGGAAATTGCGGCGAAGGCGACGAAATCTAGGTCGATTCGTATCCCGCGTTGCGTCCACCGATGATTCTGGTCCGCTGTGCCACGGGTCCATCCCACCGGACGGATTTTCCCGAATCGGCCGGACCGCCGAAATCGTTCTTCCCTTCGCCTTTTACGACGCGGCCATCGCATGCTCCTTTCCAGCGAAGAAATCCTTCGGCGGCAAAATCACGATTTGACCATCTCGCCGTTCAATCCCAGCCGGCTGAATCCCAACAGCTACGATCTCAGCCTGCACAACGAGCTGTTGATCTACGAAGAAATCGTCTTGGACGCCGCGGCGCCGAATCGATACCGGCGGATCGAAATCCCCGCCGAAGGCCTGATTTTGCAGCCGAATTTCTTGTACCTGGGACGCACCGTCGAATACACCGAGACCCATCGCTTGGTGCCGATGGTGCGTGGCCGGGCGTCGCTAAGCCGTTTGGGTTTGTTCGTTTGTCCTGGCGGCAGCCTGGGACATTGTGGGTACTGTGGCACCTGGACGTTGGAACTGCATTGCGTTCAACCGGTCAAGATTTATCCGGGCATGCAAGTGTGTCAGATCCTGTACGCCGAACTTGCCGGCCACTGTGAAGACTATTCCAGCGACAAACACCAAAACAGCCACGACATCCAACCCAGCCACCTGTACCGCGAATTGGGTTTTGATGACAGCGATGTTCAAATGGAATTGAACTTCGATTCAATCGTTGCCGACCGGTAGCCGCCGATGGCTTCGATCCCCACGGGCTCGATGGACGAATTAAGTCTACATCCGACGACGTACCAAGCGATCACGTCGTTCGCCCGCCGCCGCACTTGGATGCTCGCGTGCCGCAGCCTGATCGCGGGCGTGGTCGCATTCCTGGCCGCCTCCGCTGCAGCGGCTTGTCTTGACCATTTCGCACGCCCGTCGGACACGGTGCGATGGGCGGTCGCAATGCTGGTCGACGCGATCGCCGTCGTTGCCGCTTGGCGATTCGGGCTGCGTCAGATGTTTGATTCGTCGCCGCAGTCATTGGCCCGCCGCATGCAAGCCGGATCGTCGCGATTGCGCGACGACCTACTGTCGGCCGTCGAACTGGCCGATCCCCAAACGACCAACGGCTCGGCTCGACTTCAAGACAGCCTGCAACGTCGCATCAGCCAGCGATTGTCGACGATGCCGGTGAAAGAATTGTTACCGATGGGCCTGCTGGGCCGCCCGCTGGCGATCGGCGTAACGACTGCGTTCCTGTTCGCGATCGCCTCGTTGATCCCGGACTTACAGGCAATGCGCCGGATCATTCGTGTCAGCGTTCCGGGCTTGGCCGTCCAGCGTGCTTCGCTGACCCAAATCGACATCATCGAACCGTCACCGCCGTCGCGATACGTCGCCGCCGGCAATCCGGTCGCCGTGTGGGTGGAACTGTCCGGCCGATCCGCCGACGACGCGACGTTGCAGTACCGATCAATCGTCGATGCGACGACCGGCGGTGAAGCCGACAACGCACCCAGCCGCTTCTTCTGGCCCTGGCAATCGCGACACGGACGGATCACTTCCGTGACGATGTCAGACCGATCATCGGCATCCACGGACAATCAAGCAGAACCGGTGATCCAGAAGTCGGACGTCCAATCGGACCGCCGCAGCGCCAATGTGCCAGTGGGTTCCAATCCGGTGGAATATCGGATCATCGCAGGTGACGCGGTAACGCTGTGGCATCGACTGGATCCATTGCCACGTCCCCAACCGGTCGACTTTCAAATGCTTTACCGGTTCCCCGACTATGCAGACTTGCCAGACCGAACCGAACGGTCAGACACGGGCGACTTGGAAGGCTTGTCGGGAGCATCGGTCCAGTTGACCATCACATTCAATCAAGCGGTCGACGATGCGACGCTGCGGTTCACGGGCAATCGCACGCTGGCGATGAACCAAATCGATGACGACGGATTTCTGTATCGCGTCAACGTGCCTCTGACGGTACCGGGCCGGTACCAAGTCACCGCCACCAGCCGACAATCAGGAGTCGGAAATGAGTTCGGTCCACAATATTCCGTGACTCCCGTTTCGGATCGTCGTCCAACGGTGCGATTTGACGGATCCGTGCCAGACGTACAAGTCGCCGCATTCGATGAGATCAGTGTGCTGGCCGGCCGGTTTGATGATGACTTGCCGATCGCCGACGCCTTTCAAGAGTTTCGCTTCAACGGCGGGGCATGGTTGCGTCGTGATCTTTTCCCCCCGTCGGATATCGCCCAGCGCACGCTGACGGCACGATCGGAATGGGATTTGGTCCAAGCCGCCCAACAAGCCGGCTTGGGCGACAACGTGCGTGACGGAGATACGATCGACGTCAAATGGGTCGTGGTCGATCGATTGGGCCAACGTGCGGAAACCGAGCTGATCCAGATCCTGCTTTCCGATGCAGGCATGCGGGCCAATCGCAACGACGAATTGGACGCTTTGTCGGACATCGTCGTCGCCACCATCACGCTGCTGAAAGACGCCGATCCGGTGGCCGAGCGCTGGATCACATGGTCAGTACCCTGGAAAGACCAACGCGCATTGTCCGACCCGGTGGCGTACCAACAGTTCCTGCAGGAATACCTGAGCGAATCGCAGACACTGGCCGACGATGCCGCCGCGGTCAGTCAGATGCTGGACGATTGGATGCAGACGACCGACCGTGTCGACCAGCTGGTTTTAGCGGAACGTGTGAGCCGCCTGATTCAACAAGTCAGCGATGATCTGATTCATCATCCCACCGCGATGTCGGGTGCCATCACCCGGCAAGGCGATCAAGGTGATGCACCGGAGATCATGGCCGATGAATTTTTGGCGGTCCTACGTCGTTGGCATCAGAACCAAGGCAAGCGAGTCGAATCAACGCAGGCCGCGATTCAATCGGGAAGCCAACTGGCCTCCTTATGGCTGGAACAGCAGTTGTCGATCGCACGTCTGACCGACTTGACGACGTTGGCCAATTCATTGGACGCGATCGGGGCGGAATCGGATCTATCACCGACACGTTGGCAACGGACGCTGGGCATCACCGCCGCACGGTTGGACACGATGGCGGCGATGTGGACGTCCCGCGCACCTTGGCTGTCGGAAAAATCGGCGGGCTGGCGAAATCAGTGGCGACAGTTTTGTGTCCAGTGGCAACAACGTCTGCGCGATGGAATCGATGACGAAGAACTGTTGCTGGTCGGGCCGGATCTGGTCGATCAACTGCGACAGCAAATCGGCCAACAGATCCGCAGCCGTACGATCGACAATCGAATCTTGTCGGACCTGGCGAAAGCCGAATCCGGTTTGGCCGCCCGGCAAGACTTGACGCCAACAATCCAAGCGTCCGCCGACTGGCAACTTTCCCATCACAGCACAGTCCCCTGGAATGCCCCGCTGGGACAGAACCTGAACAGGTCGCTGGAGGCTGCCGAACAGTGGCATCGTCGTCGCCAAGTATTCGATACCCGCTGGGCCGCGGATATGAATTTGGCCTCCCGCGCAGTGCACCACGTTTTGATCCAGGCATCGGACGGCCCCGATTCGCCCAGCCCCGATTCGGACATTTCACCGGCCCAGGCACTTCGCCAGATCGCTGATGATGTGGGACTGCTGCAGACCCGAGCAATGCTGGCTCAAGACGCCGGTTTGCTGCGTCAGGCAGCGGCCGATGAAATCTCCGGTGCCCCCGATCCCATCCGGCGCATCACCCACCCGCTGACAATGCGTCGCTATGCCTATGGCGTTCAAGCACAAGCTCGCGCATTGAAACGGTCACCAGCGGTTTCCGAATCGAAGGAAAACCAAGCCGCGATCAAGTCCATCGACGGCACGCGTTACGGTGACGCCTTCCAAAGTGTTTCGCGTCCCATCGATTCTCGGCTTTATCGCGACGACGTCTTGGTATCGATGGCGCCGCAAATCGCTGGCCTGCTGCAGCCTCTAAACAGCGGCCTGGAACAACTGGAACCTGACTTTGCGGCTGCGCGGCAACGCTTGGCTCGGTGGGTCCTGCCGATCGATGAATTGGCCGATGCGGCACGTCGCCAAACGGAAAAGGCGGCCGCACTGGCATCACAGCAAGATTCGCCGCAGGCCGAATCGGCCACCGAATCCGAATCGGCCGGCGTGACCGACGCCGCGACGGAAGCCGCGTGGCAGGAAGCCCAACGTTTGACACGCGAAACGATCGAAGCCCTGATTGATGCCGCCAATCAAGCGGACATCCTGGATCGACTGCAGCGTGACCGTGCAAGAGACATGGAAACGGCCGCGAGGCTGGTGCAATCGTCGTTGGAAAAAGCAAGTTCCGAATTCGAATCCGACAACGAATCGTTTCAAGCGGCTGCAGCGGAGCTTCAGCGTCGGCTGCAACAAACGTCGCAAATGGCACAGCTTCATCAACAAGCCGTGGACGCCGAATCAGCAGTCGCGTCGGAATCCGAACTGTCACAGCAATTGCGAAACGAAGGCGAATCATTGCAAAACGGCCAGGAAATCGAACAACGATTCCAACAGGCCGAACAGTTGGCCGACGTGGCCAAGGCAGACCCGCACGAATTGCTGCGGCGGCTGGAACAAGAGTTGAAAACCAACCCCGATATGCGTTTGTCGCTGGTCGACATCGCCGTCCGAGCGGTCGAAGAAGCGGGACAATTGATGGACGCCTCGGTGTCGTCGGAATCCGCGTTGATTCAAGAGGTCGAGAAAGCGGATCCGGCTTTCCTGGAAGCCAAACGGCGATTGGCCGCGCAGATAGAATCGCTTAGTGATGCCGCAATCGACGTCGCCAAAGCCAATCTGGAATCAGCGGTCAAAGCGGCGACGATGGCCAAAGATGCCGCCGCTATCCGGATGACGCGAGAGACGGCCGAGCGACTTCAGGACCGTGCCCGATCTGCATTGTCGGTTTCCGCAGACGCATCGCTGGCACAACTGACCGACACGGCCAACGACTTGGCCAACGATCTGTTGAAGGTCAACGAACAACTGGAACAAGTCGCCGTCGTCGCCCAGGTGGCTTCGCGTAAAGACATTCATCGCAACATCGATCGTCGTCGCCGTGATCAACAACGCGGTCTGGAAATCGCTCGAACCGCCCGCGACGAGACGCTTCGCCGAAGCAAAGAACGAGCCAAGTTCTGGGAACGTCAAACGCGTGAAGCCGGCACACGTTTGCAACAGGTCCAACGACTCGGTCGCCAAATGGACCGCAAGATGGAAAATGCGTCCCGAAACGTTGCATCACAGGTCGACATGGCCTCGCTTCGCCAGGAACGTCAACGTAATCGAGACGCCGAATCACAAATACGATTGACCCTGGAACTGGCCGAAACGAAACAACGGGAATGGAATGAAACACAAGCGGCCATCGGCAAGCAGTCGCCCAAGCCGTCCGACGCGATGAACCCCGCGGCATCGGTCACCGCCGACCTGGTGCTGTCTTCGGTGGATCGCTTGGAACAGATTGCCGTGGACCTTAATTCGTTCCGTCCTGACGCCCTGCAAAACACCAAGTTGTGGCTATCGGACGAAACCGCACAAAGCACCCTTCAGCGACGACAACAGGTCGCGACCACGGTCAATGAATCGGCGGAGCGTTTGCTTCGCGCCGGGCGTCACCGCAGTCGTCTGGACGAAGAAGCCTTGGCCGTCAAACTGTCGACCGCGGGACAGGCGGCGCGTCAGACTGGCCACGACGTCACACCCGACCGTTCGTCGGAATCTGAAGATGATTCGAATTTTGGTCGCCGGATCGTTGAACGGCTATCCAATCATGCGACGATCATCGACCAACGGTCCGATGAAATCACCGATCTGTTGGCTTCCATGCCCGTGACCCCACCACGGCCGCCGGCTTCCACACCCGAAGGAATCGACCGCCAAGCCCAGGGCAAGAAGCTGGCGCAAACGTTGGACGAACTGGACCGCGCGTTGCTGGGCGAATCGACCGCCGCCGCACCGTCGTCACCAACCGAAGATGGCACATCCTCGCAAGCCGACGCTTCGTCATCGCAGCAATCCCCAGCGGACGCACCGCCGTCAGGCGAAGCGTCCACCGCACTGGAAACATCCCCCACGCTGGCCGAAGCGATCCGGCGGCAACAGCAACGCATGGCTCGTCAACGCCAAGACGCCGCCGATGGCCAAAACGCTCGTTCCGGTACCAACACCGGACAATCATCATCGGGTTCATCCAGCAGCGAAAACCTGAATGATGCTCCACCCTCGGATCCACAATCGGGGTTTGCTGATGGACGTGCCGTGGTGGGCCCCAGCGAAGTCGATGGCACCGACGCCGCGCGGCTGGGCAGTCGTTGGGGCGATCTGCGATCTCAGGAAAGCGATGAAGCGGCCGGCCCGGCCGACGCCAGCGTTCCGCCACAATACCGCAGCGATGTCGAAGCGTATTTCCGAGCCGTCGCAGCCCAGGCGACCGATTCAAAATCGCCTTGAACGAATCCCTCGGTGAATCGCCCAATGTCTTCATCCTTTTTCCGCAATGAAACACGGCCGATGACCGTGCGGCAGCGCCACGTGACATTGCCGATGCGCCGCGACTTCATCGGATCCATGCTGGCCGGCGTGATCGCGATCGCTGGCGGGTCCCGAGTGTTGGCCCAAACGGACAACGATGCCGATTGGTCCGGACTGTACGTGCCCGATGAGGTCGACAATGCGGTATCCGAAGCCGTCGACTACCTGGTCAACCGGCAAGGCCAAGACGGTTCGATTGCCGATCGTCAAAACGAAGTTGCCATGACATCGTTGGCCATCATGGCCATGGCATCGGTGGGCGTTCAACCCGATCGCCAAACCGACCGGGGCAAGGCGATGACGCGGGCTCTGGAATTCGTTTTGAAACCAGACAACCAGGACCCCAACGGATACTTCGGGCGTCGCGACCGATCACAAATGTACGGTCATGGCATCATCACGCTGATGCTGACCGAGATGCTGGGGATGGGAATCGATGTCGACCAAAACGTTCGAATGCACAAAGCCCTGGAACAAGCGATCGGGCTGATCCTGCAGGCTCAAAAGGTCAAGAAACGCAGCAGCATGCAAGGCGGTTGGCGGTATGCACCGGATTCGACCGATTCCGATCTATCGGTTTCCATTTGGCAGTTGATGGCCCTGCGTTCGGCCAACAACGATGGCATGCATGTCCCCGGCGAAGCCATTGACCAAGCGGTCAGTTACCTGGTTCAATCGTCCACGGCCCAGCGTCTGCCCAACGGCAGGATCAGCGATGCCGCGGCAGGGTTCAGCTACATGCCGGGGTCCCGCAGTGGCACCTTTGCAATGACCGCCGCCGGCTTGCTGGCGATGCAAGTCTGCGGTCGCTACGAATCACCGGTCGTCACCGCGGCCGCCAAATGGTTGTTGGAACATCCGCCGCGAACCAACGAACGCTTCTTTTTTTACGGCATCTACTACTATGCCCAAGCGATGTACCAGGTGGGTGATACCTACGCCGACACAGCCCGTCGTCTGACATCCGCCATTCTTTTGAAAGACCAACGCGGCGATGGATCGTGGCACGGCTATCGCAGCGAAGAACGAAACATCGGCCCCATTTACACCACCGCGTTGGCAGTGCTTAGTCTTAGCGTTCGCTATCACTACTTGCCGATCTATCAACGCTGATCGTCGGTTGCATCGATCACCGGCGGACCAACATCACCCCTCGGTCCCGCCGTGGAAACGTCCCACGGCCTGAAGCCAAGTTTCAGCGCCGGCGACGTTGGCGACATCGTAAAGTCACCGTTCTTTGGGTCAGCGAATCCGGGATCGGCAAACGCACCGTTGCGGTCCTTGCCCCGTTGTTGCCACTGGGCCAGTGAACCGCCGTCCCACAAAGCGTCGTTCGCGGTGGCATTCGGATTGAAGTACAAGTTCCAGTCAAACACGGACGTTTCGGTGCGTTGTGCGGTTCCCGAACTGTTCTTCGGATGCAGATAGAACGAATACTCCTGATCGCTCCAGTTCTTGCTAAACAGTTTGCCTTCGGTCCAGTAAACGATGTTGTTTTCAAAATAGACGCTGACGTGCGGTTCCACGCGACTGCGGCTCAACTGTTCCAATTCCCCGAGCGCAAAGATGTTGTTGCGAACGGTGACTTCCTTTGCAAAGTGGATGTTGAACGCAGAAAACTTGGTGTCGTGCACCAAGTTGTTCTCCACCAAAATGTGCGTCGATCCTTCATCATGATAGATGCCCCATCCGCCGTAACCGTTGGCATCGATGTCGTGAATGTGGTTGCCACGTAAAACCGTGCCCGGTGAAACGCCCAAGGTGTAAATCCCACCCAGATCACTTAGCATTCCGCCGATATCGTGGATGTGGTTGTCTTCGATCTGGTTGTCGCGACTGATGCTGCGGCCATATCCCCACGTCCACCCGACGGAAACGCCGGTGTATTCACCACCGCTGATTTCGTTGTGCGCGACACGGTTCCCCGAGGTGTCGGTCAGCAAGATGCCCACGGCGGACGGAAAATCGATTCCGTAACCCACCAAACGATTGTCCGACACGACGTTATTCTCGGTCCGATACCACGGCGGTGCCTTTTCATCACCGCCACCGATCCGAATCCCTCCGGCGGACAAGTCCGAAAAATCGCAATGGGTCACTTGGTTCCCAACGCAACCGTCTTTGATATCGATCGCAAAGGTGCCCAAGTCATGGAAACGACAATGGTCCAGGACGCAATCATGTGCGGCGTTGAATTCCACCGCGGCGGGAATACTGGCGGATCCCTGCTGATCATTGGAATTGCCGGGCGGAAAATCGAAACAGCAATACCGAAACGTCAAACCTTCGAGCCGAATGTGTTCGGCAAATCTTTGCGATTGAACATCGCCGTCGATCACCACCATCTGTGACGCTAGCGGTGCGACCACATTCGCTTTGGTCATGTCCTCATCAGCGTGTGGATAGTAGTACAGACGCTGTTGAGTTGAATCCAAATACCATTCGCCCGGTTGGTCCAACGCTTCGAACACGTTCTCAACGACGTAGCGGGCCCCTTCTTCGCTGAAATCATTCGTGAAGACTTTACCGGCACGATGGGCGAAGGTCACCGTGTTCGTCTGGTCATCAATGGTCGCGATCGGCAAGTGCGAATCGGTCCAAAAGTGATACACGATGACTTCGACGTCTTGAAGATTCTTCCAGTCGGATCGCAAGTCGCCGGGGTGGAACTGAAAGGTCTTGCAGTCGGTGTGATAGTGAACTGATTTTGGCGTGCCTTCGGGACAGGCGGCCACACGATAAAAGCCCTCGTCAGGCGTCCGCGCGCGGTACCTTCGCTGGCCGTTGACGTACAGTTGGCGAAATCGCCATGGCGAACCATCGGCGCGTTTGGGCAAATCGACCACCCAGCGTTTGTCATCGTGGCGTCGCCAGGATTGTCCCGCCTGGGATCCGATTGGAACCCCGCCGCTGATCACCGGTTGTTCGCCAGGCATCGCCGCGAATCGAACGGGGTGATCCAGGGCGCCACTGTGTTCAGCCCCCAGTCGGATCGGCGAATCAATGCGATGGATTCCTCCGCCAATCCAAACGGTCACCCCCTGACGTTGACGCTGCAGCGTGGGCATCGCCGCGATCGAATCACAGGCCTGCTGGATTGTTCGAAAAGGTGCTTCGGCTGAACCATCGCCACCCGATGCCGCGTCGGCACGAACGTGGAACTCCGCGGCGGCGCAATGAACACCAATCAACAAACAACTTAGGATCACCATCGAAGCGATTCGTCCAAAAACGAATCGTGCGTCGAGTTGTGCAAGCATGGATCTAGCGGTGGGCGGGGTGGGGCGGGACGCCTTTTCAGGCGGCAACCAGCCGATCATCGCATCACACCACCATCGATGGCATTGATTGTGAATGTCGGCTGCCTGTGATAGGCCGATACAAGGTCGGTGTATCGGCGGTTTCCCACTGTGCGCCTTCGCCTGCGGCCATGCAATCGATGGACGGCCGCGCCGCGTAGAATGCGACAAAAGAGATCATCGCAGTTGATGGCGAATTGCCAGGACGGCTTGTCCCGGCGGAAGCGTCGAACCGGCCGGCGGGCCGTCGGGTTCGACGCGTCAAAAGCATCCGGCTGCCAAACCAGAATGCCGGCGACTTAGGCGGCCCGCCGCGTGACTTCAGCGTCGTGCAGGGCAACGATCGATGCGTCCAGGCTGCCGGTGTGTTGGACCAGTTCGCGAATGGACGTCGCCAAACGTTCAGTCGGCTCGAATCCCATATCCGTCAACAATTCTTGCAATTCATCCACGGACATGGCCAGGACAAGTTCTTCAGGCGTGGAAGCCGACTCGGACATTTCGATTCTCGTTGACTCGTGGCGACGGAGGACTCGTCGGCCGATTTGGGATCGGCCGACTGTGACATCCATCGATCCAAAACGAGTGTGAACTTGAAACGAATATCCGGGTTCCACCGGGACGGCGGGACACAGCCAACGCTGCCCAAGCGGTTTCCCGAAACCTGGCTATTCTTGGAATCGGTATCCGACGCCGCGGACCGTCTCGATCAGGTCGGCGGCCGCCCCCATCTTCTTCCGCAATGCACGCACGTGGACGTCGATGGTGCGTTCCAGAACCATCGTGTCTTCACCCAATGCGGCGTCGACCAATTCTCCGCGGCCGAACGCGCGTCCCGGCTGTCGGATCAGTGTGTCCAGCAATCGAAACTCGCTGCGGGTCAGCTTCAGCGGTTCGTTTTGGAACGTCACGACGAAACGACGTCGATCCACCGTGACGCCTTTGTGGGTGACCGAATCGTGGTCGTCGACGATCGGTTCGCGACGACGCAGCAGCGCCTTCAAACGCTGCAGCAGGACTTTGTAGCTCTCGACCGGTTTCACGACGTAGTCGTCGGCGCCCACGGCAAATCCGACCACCTGATCGGATTCTTCACCCAATGCACTGAGCATCAGGATCAACGTGCCGCGGGTTTTCGTGTTGGCACGCAGCTGCTTGCAAACTTCGACGCCGCTTAACACCGGCAGATCGACATCCAAGAAAACGACGTCGGGCAACAACAAACTGGCCTGTTCCAAGGCTTCGCGGCCGTCGGCGGCGCGGTGCACTTCGTAACCGGCCCGCTGCAGTTGGTATTCCAGAGTTTCGGCAAGAGGTTGGTAGTCTTCGACCACCAGGACCTTGATTTCAGACATGGGGCTTTGGAGTCGCTTTGTCGGCAGCGGGGACGTGGTCACCATCATGATTTCCAACCTCAGTTTGGCTTCCGCAGGATTGCGGCGGCGTGAATTCGCCTCGGTAAACGAACGGCAGCGTCATATTGGTTGAAAAGTTGTTCTTTCGCACCTGCTGGAACGATTTGGAAACGGTGAATATTCAGTGAATTCCAGGCCCGCGGCACCAGTGGCTACGCGACCACCCCTCGGGCCTTGATGGTCGGTGTTGCGCCCCGTTGTGTTTCGCACCGGTAACCTTGCTCGGCCGGCAACGCGACGGCAAAGCGTGACCCAACGCCCGGCCGACTTTCCACACGAATGTCGCCACCGAGTGCCGCGATCAAGTTCTTGACGATGGACAGCCCCAACCCCGTTCCACCGCCAGCGACTTCGCGAGTCTTTTCGACCCGATAAAACCGTTCAAAAATGCGATTCAGCTCCTCCGGTTCGATCCCGACGCCGGTGTCATCGACCACGAACCAGCTGACCGGGCCTTCGCCACGGACGTCGACGACGACACGGCCACCGTCGTGAGTGTAACGAACCGCGTTACCGATCAAGTTGTTGGCGATCGTCAGCGTTGCCTCGCGGTCAACATACGCTCGGATCGCGGGGTCCAGTTTGGCCACCTGAAGGTCGATATTCTTGGCCGCAGCGACCGGTCGATAGGTTTTGACCGCTTCGGTGACGACCTCGGCCAAACTGATCGACGCGCACCGTAGATTCTGCTGACCCGACTGTGCCCGAGCCAGCTGCATCATGCCGGCGACCAGCCGTTCCAGCCGCAAACACTGTTCACGAATCTGGCTCATGAAGTGAACCGCGGCATCCGGGTCGTCCTCCAACGCCAGTTCCACCGTCTCGGCGTATCCCTTGATTGCGGCCAGCGGCGTTTTCAATTCGTGCGACACGTTGGCGATGAATTCGCGTCGCACCGATTCCAATCGCCTGGCTTCGGATTCGTCGTGAATCGCTAACAACAGATTGCCTTCACCGCCGGATTCAATGGCACCAACGCTGATCGACACCGGCCGCACCCGTCCCACCTGGCTGACGTCAATATTGACGCGTTTGGACAATTCGCCGGCAAACACCTGTTCGACTGCCGAAACCATCTCGGGCAATCTGGCGATCGCCCGCAGGTCACGCCCCAAGTGATGGTCCTCGGCCCGCAACCCCAGCAATTGCTTGGCCATCGGGTTCATTAACAAGATGGTCCAGTCCTTGTCGATCACCACCACGCCGTCGGACATCTGGGCCAACACCATGGCGTTTTGGCGCGACTGGGCGTGCAGACTTTCGAATCGCTCTTTCCAGCTGTCGTTTTCTCTGGCCAGTTTGTCGACCTGTGATTCGACTTCGTCGCTGCGGATTCGCAAAAACTTGGCCAACAACGCCGCGTAGACCAGACAACCGACGCCGATCGCGGGTAACAGCAGCCAATACGACTTCAGCAACACCACCGACGCGACCAACCACACGACCAGCCCCGCCAAAAATGCCGATGGCATGTGGCGTCGCGAACGGGTGATCGATTTGGCGATGGCTCGGCGCATGACCCAACTGTCGATGGACGTTGCCCCCTAGGGCGCGTCACGGAAAAAGCAAAAGTCGACGAATCGAACCCAGGATAACTCGACCGCTGTGATCCATCGTCGCTGGTCGTTTGACCGCGATGTGATCGGCTACGGCTGAGCTCGGCGGATGCGGTGTTCGGTGAACGCGGTTTTCCGCCGACCACTCGGTGGTCATTGCCCCGCCCAGCGTCACCTTGCCAGCGTCACAGCCATCCTATTGATTGGCGGTGACGCCCTCAAAAGCGTTTCGTTCGATTCGAACGCTCCCTAGACATCTTGCGCGGCCGGTTGGGTCAAGACATCTTCATCGTTTCTTTGCGAGCGGCGCTCACGATAGCTCTTCCAACGCTGTTTGATCCATTCAAACAACACAATCTGACGGTCACGCCGAAGGTGACCGTGACGATCCGCCTGGATGATCTCCGACGTATCGACGTCCATCGCGGTCAAGTATCCGCCGCCAAAACAATACGTGTCCAAACAAATGATATGCCCCAAGTCCAGCACATTGCCGTGGGGCTGGGGCGTGTGTCCGACATACACCCGTTTGCCGCTGTGATGCGGCGGCGGAACGTTGGTCAAGTGGTTCCAATACATGACCGCGTCGTCGGTCATCGCCGGCGAGACATCATGCTCATATCCGGCGTGCACAAAAATCCGATCCGCGGTCTCGTAGAAAGGACGCAGTTGTTGGAAAAACTGGACGTGAGCCGACGGGACTCGGCTGAGCGAACCACCGTAACTGGCAAGCGTCGACTTACCGCCACTGGCCAACCACACCGCCGGATCGCAACCGCCACACAGCACCCCCAGCATCATGATCTCGTGATTGCCCCGAAGCGTGACGACGCGACAGCGGTTCTGCAGTTCCAGGATCTGATCGACAACGTCACGGCTGTTGGGACCACGGTCAACGTAGTCCCCCAGAAAAACGATTTCGTCATCCGACGTTGGATCAATGGATTCGATCAAGGTGCGCAGCGCCTTACCGCATCCATGAATATCGCCGATCACCAAACGTCGCATGGGCTAATTCACCGTGGGCGAAACGGACTGCATCCCGGGCACGGTATCGCCGAAGACCTCGTTGCCACAGCGGCAAACGCATTGCCGCCACAACTGGTCCGGCGGACCGAACACCAGATCCGACGTCGCGTCACAGTACAACCAACCGCCGGCCTGAAATTCCAAGTCCAATTGTTGCGGCCCCCAACCGCTGTAGTCCGCAACAAATCGCACGCGGACATCCAAACGCCGGTACAGAATTCTCAAGTGGTCTTCGTCCCCCGTAATCCATGCCGGTGGGTTGCCCAGTTCAATGGACATCGATCCCCATGGTTCGGCCGGGTTGTCGTGGACGACGCATTGTCCCGACGGGTCATCGCCGACCTGGCCGACCGGATCGCCGACGCCCGCCAAATCGTGCAGGGCCAGCAGCGGTCCTTGGACCGGACCGCCGACGTAAATGAAATCGTCGTCTCGGCTCGGTCCCTTTTGAGAACTCATTTGGATCAGATCGCCGAATTTGCGATCCGTCGGACGATCCAAGGCCAATCCGAACGCCCCCTGCGGATCGTGCCGCAGGATGAACACGACGCTGCGCAGAAAATTCCCGTCGGACAGGTGCGGCGACGCGACCAAAAACTTTCCGGTCAAATCGATCGACATGGCGAAATAGCTTTCCCTCGGGCGTTAGCGACGGAAACCACGGTGCGGTGGAATCAGCCTTGCATGTCGTCTTTCCAAAGACAGCCCGCCCAAGACAATCCGACACCGAAACCTACCAGCATGTTAACCGACGCCGAAGTGGGTGCGACCTTCTTTCGTTGACGATCGATCAAGATCGGCAACGTGCACGACACCGTATTGCCGATGTCGGCCATGTCGATCGGCAACCGCTCGGTGCTGATTTGCATCCGCTGACGCAACTGATCCAGCATTTTCCAGGTCGCCTGGTGCATCAAGTAGCGATCGACGTCGGCGTCGGTCAGGCCGCTTTCTTCCAAAATTTCCCGGCACAACCTGGGAATCGCTTCGACGGTGAAATTGATCAGGCTGGGGCCGTCCATATAAAGCCGACTCTTCCAGCGTTTTCGGTGACGCGGCCGGATCGCATCTTCGGCAGGACGCGCCCCGCCGTCACCGACCAACAGCATGTCACCGCCGCTGCCGTCACTGCCAAACTTAAAACCCCACAGCGTTTTTTCTTCGGCCCCGGTGACCATTGTGGCGGCCGCCGCGTCACCAAAAATGGTCCGCAGGCTTCGGTCGTCCGCGTCGATGTACTTGCTGTACGTTTCCGCAGTGATCAACAAAACATTGCGTGCCGCGCCGCTTTGGATCAACCCATCGGCCATCGCCAGCCCGTAGACGTACCCGCTGCAGCCCAGATTGAAATCCAACGCACCACACTTCGTCGGCAACCCCAAGCGATCCTGCAACAGACAACTGGTCGTCGGCAGGGGATAGTCCGGCGTCTGGGTACAGAACAACAGAAAATCGACGTCGGCCGGATCAATCGACTGCTCGGCAAACAATCGCTCGGCCGCCGCCACGGCCAAATCCGAAGCGGTTTCCCCGTCGGCCGCGATGTGCCGCTGGTGGATGCCCGTCTTTTCAGCGATCAGCGGCAAATCCCAACGCGGGAACATCTGCTGCAATTCATCGTTGGTCTCCACCCGTTCGGGAAGATGCACAGCGATGGGACCAAGCTTGGCGTAGGGCACTGGATCGGTTGACCGTCAAAGGAACCCCGCGGCGGCAAAGTGCCCCGGGTCGCCCGCATCGTGGAAGCCCCCCGTGGAAACCGAAACGATCGAGCCCCCGGTGACCGGGCATCCGCCCGCGTCCGGGAAACGACCCGATCGACGACCGCCAAGAAGGCCACCGGATGATGCGGACAGATCGACTGCGGACGCATTCCGGACAACAAAAAAAAGGCATCCCGAAGGATGCCTTGTCGTCGAGAGCGGCTGATCGGATTCGAACCGACGACAATCACGTTGGCAACGTGATGCTCTGCCAACTGAGCTACAGCCGCGATGCAGGGAAGAAATATAAACGTCCGGCGAAGACTCGCAAGTCCAGTCTGGGATGAATTTACCCGCTTGTTAAAAAAACATGGTTCTCGGTAGACTTCGGGACTTACCCCATCGAATTGCCGGGGCCAAACCGTCACGCTGAACGTTTTGTTAACGTCGGTCGCGACCGCTGTCCCCCATCAATCGAATCTGATTCCCATTCACATTCCGCTCGCCCCGAGGCCACTCGCAGGATGTCCACCGACGTTGAAACCGCCGCCGACAACGAAAAGAAACCGATTCAGTTGGACGTCAGCGTTGAAAGCCCGCAAGCTTGTCTTCGCCAAGTGGTTGTAAAAATCCCCCAGTCCGAAGTCGAACGCTACCGTGAAGATGCGTTCAGCGAACTGGTCCCCGAAGCTCAAGTGCCCGGCTTCCGCGCCGGCCGCGCCCCACGCAAGCTGGTCGAAAAACAGTTCAAGGATCGCATCGGCGATCAGGTCAAAGGCGCCTTGCTGATGGACAGCTTGGCCCAGGTGACCGAACAACAGGAATTTTCGGCCATCAGTGAACCAGACTTTGATTACGAATCGATCGAATTGCCCGATTCGGGCGATTTTGTCTATCAGTTCAGCATCGAAGTCCGCCCCGATTTCGACACTCCCAAGTGGGAAGGCCTGGAACTGACCAAGCCCGTCGAAGACATCGGAGAAGCCGATATCGACGAAGCTTTGGAACGTGTTCTGTCGCGTTACGGCAAGTCGGAAGCCACCGATGAGCCTGCCGAAATGGGTGACACGCTGTTGTTGACCGCGACGTTCAAAGACGGCGACAACGTGCTGTCGACCATGGACGAAGAACGAATCAAACTGCAGGGCACCCTCAGTTTGTCTGATGCGATGGCCCCCAAATTCGGTGAAACGATGCTGGGCATCAAGGAAGGCGAATCACGAGACGTGGAAGTCGTCCTTAGCGATGGCCTGGAAGACGAAGACCTGAAGGGCAAGACCGTGACCGCGACCTTCGTGGCCGTGGAAGTCTACAAAGTTCAAATGCCCGAACTGACCCCAACTTTCTTGGAAGAACTGGGCGATTTCGAAAGCGAAGACGAACTGCGTTCCTTCGTCAAAGACTCCTTGACCCGCCAAGCCGACTATCGCACCCAACAGGCGGTGCGTGGCGAAGTGGTCGAAAAACTGACCGGTTCGGCGGAATTCGAATTGCCGCCGAATCTGGTGAAGCGTCAAACCGCTCGCGAACTGGAACGAAAGATCCTGGAATTGCGACGTAGCGGTTTCGCCGAAGACGACATTCGACGCTTCGTCAACGCGACCCGCCAAAACGCCCAGGCGTCCACCGAAGCCGCCCTGCGTGAACACTTCATCCTGGAACAAATCGCCGAAGAACAAGAGATCGATGCCGACGCCGGCGACTTCGACCAAGAAGTCGCCCTGATCGCCCAACAAAGCGACCAGCCCGAACGTCGCGTGCGTGCTCGTCTGGAAAAATCAGGCCAGATGGATGCGCTTCGCAACCAAATCGTCGAACGCAAAGTGATCGAACTGATCGTCGAAAAGGCCAAAGTCACCGAAGAAAAAGTCGACTCGCCCAAGGGTGAATCCGACGACTCCTTCGCCGTGTATCACAGCGTGATCGCATCGGCCGACGAAGAAGCGATTCCCGAAGCCCAGTACGAAGACAACACGCCCAAGGGTGTCGACGATTCGAAGCTGCCCGACGCCTAATCGCGCCGCCTGGCCGCTCGATGACCTGATTCCCCTCGGGCCGAATCACATCTTGCACTGTCGCCGCCGGCGGCAGTGCTTTTTTTGTGCGAAATGGGTTTGATGTGTGTGACCAGGATGGTGAAACAACCGCAGGATCAATTCTGTGTCGAACTTCGTTGACCCTGCCGCGTGACGATCGGCACGTAACCAATTTCCAAGCCCTTCGGTGGCGTCACAACCAACGCCCCGTCGATCGCTGCCAGATCCCCCGATTTCTGCGGCGGCAAATAATCGCGATCGGGGGTCCAGTTTTGGTGCAGCATTTCGATCCGGCGCTGCACCAGTTGCCGCTGTGCTTCGGTCAGGTCGGCATTCAACATCGCCGGCTGATCGGCAAAGCGATACCAGTAATAGGTCACCTCGCTGCCGTCACCCGGATACGCAAGGAACGGTCCGGCGACTGGTCCGGGACGCTTCCATTCGGACTCCGGTTGTTCGGGCGTTTGATAGGCCTCCGTTTCAGGTCGCTCAAATGGCTCGAAACGAACGGTTCTTAGCCCCGTGTCCGACGGAACCTCCGATGCCGCTATCGCCACCCAACGTTTCTTTCCGGCTTCTGCTTCATCCAGACGAAAGAAATCGGGCAAGGTCGTCAGCCCTTGATCCGGTTTCGATGCCGCCTTCCAGCGATAGCCAAACGTATCACGTTCAAACGCGGACGGCTGTGCGATCGAATTCCAATCGACCAACGCTCGGTCTTCTTTGGCCGTATCGCCGTCATAGATGCGCCAAGTGGCCGCGCCCTTGCCGGTGAAGTTATGGACCACGGATGCGTCGGGATCGATCGATCCGTCTGTCACTTCGCCGCCGTCAAACCATCGCCGAACCTCGTCCCACAAAGCCGATGACCGATAGGATCGAATTTGCTGAACGACGCGCGTTGAACCGTCGCCGGACACCGGATAGCGAACCGGTGCGACGCGAGCATACGTCTGACCGTCCTCGGATGTGCCGATCTTCGCCGGTACGTATTGGGTTTCCATCTGCAACGCACGGTTGGGATTCACGGCAGCGGAATCCAACAACTTGCCCTCCAGCTCCGGTTTTTCGGTCAGCACTTGGGTCCAAAAATAAGGTGCAAAAAATGCGACCGGTCCTTTGAAATTCTCGGCCGACAGAAATAGCGTCCAGCAACGATTACCCGTCGCGACCGGTTTGCCGGCGGTCGTTTCCTTCTGCGGCGTCAACGGCAAAGGCAAATAGCCATAGCCGAACCATTCACCGCGAGTCCCCTGGGCCAGATTCAATCCATCGGGCGGCCACAACAGACGATTGCTCAGTTGAACCACGCCGTACTTGCCTTTGGGCTCGTCCCAATCACGGCCCTTTCCGGCGCCCGGACCGTTGGCCCAGCGTCGAAAGTTTAGATCAACGCCGCCCATGATGAACTTCGGTGTGGCGGTGGCAAAACGGGTGTCACGCCACCATCCCAAGCCACCCTCGATATCCGTATAGACGCCGGCTTGCAGCGGACGCGGAACCGGCGGGTCAAAGACGGGAAACATCCATGTACCGAACAATCCGGTTTGAAACCGTCGCCCCGGGTAGTGTTCCAACAGCGGCCAAGCCGACACGTACACCGAAAACCCCGAATCGTATTCACCGGGGACCCTATCATTGGGCGCAAGCAAATAGCCCGCCATCACCGCGTCGTTTACCGGCGTCTGCGCCCCCGCCCCAGACGCCATCAACACCAACAAAAACCAAGCACGCATCACACACTCCAACAAAGGGGACGGGGGTCTTTTCTCACTCGGCCGGCTTGATCCGATACAGAAAACGGTCGCTGCGAAGCAAGACGCTGCCATCGGCCAACAGCACCGGGGACGCGGCGAACAGGGAATCGTCGCCCAAGTCGGTGTGCGACAAGAGTTCATATTCGGGTCGGGCAGCCAGCACGAATATTCCGTTCTCACGACTGACGTAATACAAACGGCCATTTGCCAACAGCGGCGTGGCATAGATCTCTTTGGACGACGGGCGAAAACGCTGTTCGTAAACCACTTCGCCGGTTCCAGCGTTCACGCAGTAGGCGATTCCCCCCTTGTCTTTGGCCCAATACAGATACCCGTCCTGATACACGGGAGATGAAACATTGGCACCTTCGGCAATTTTCCACATCCGATGTGTGTCGGTCACGTCGCCGGTCCCACCACTGCGGACCGCCAATGCTTCGCCCTGTCGCCCGCCGATCGCATACAAGACACCATCTTGCACCGTGATGCTGGGACAGACGTATTCTTCGAAGCCTTCACAGTGCCAACGTCGTTCACCGGTTCGAGGATCCACGGCTCGAATTTCGCCAACCGCGGATATCGCCAACTCGTCGTGTCCATTGACCGTTTGATAGATGACGGGCGTATTCCAAGCTTGTTCGATTCCTTCCTGACGCCAAGCTTCGGTGCCATCCTCTTTATGAAGCGCGATCAAGTCCCCGCATTCATAGCTGGCGTTCACGATAACGAGGTCTTCGTACATTATCGGTGATGTACCGGCCGGATACTCGTGCGTGTCATCCCCCACAAATGTTCGCCACCGTTCGATCCCGTCGTGGTCAAAAGCAATCACACCGGACGCCCCGAACAGAACATAGACACCAGATTCGTCGGTGGTTGCTGAACTGGACGCATAGCCCGCTTTCGCAGTTCCCCAGCTCGAAAAGATGTCCTTCTCAGACGGATCGGCAATCGATCGCTGCCAAAGTTTTTGTCCCGTGCCGGCGTCAAAACAAAAAAGATGACGAACCAGCTTTGTCGGATCACCGGGCTGTTCCTTATCGACCGCGTAACCGGTGAAAGCTGTCAGATAGATGTGGTCACCGAAAACCACCGGACTCGAAGCACCACGGCCCAGCAGCGGCGTTTTCCAGGCAATTGCATCAACGTCCCAGGTCTTCGCCACGCTAGTCAGCGAAGTACGATTAAAATCGGATCCGCGAAACTGGTTCCATTCTTGGCCCCGCGCCAAACCGTGTGACCACAGCCCAAGGATGCAGAGCGAAAAGGCAAATGTTCGATTCATCTTTATTATGCTGTGTCGTCCTACGACCGGATGGACCGTTTTGCGAATGAAGAGTTCATTCAAAAATCAACACGGATGTCGCACACACTATCACCGCGGATGATGTATCAACCACCGGCGACTTTGCGTGGTCGTCCCCTTGGCCGAATGGTGGACCACAATCCTAATCGATCCGCCATCTGTTCGGTCCAATCCTGGTCGCCAAACGGTCGATCACGATCGACACTTCGACGCACCGCCTCCAGTTCTTTAGAGCTCAGGGCCTGGTTGACTCTCGACACCCAATCCGATGCCCTGCGGACAGGCCAAGAAGCCAAAATTGCCGGTTTCGGCTCCGGTTTCTGCAACCATCTCCAAAGCGATCCATGCCGCCAAGCCTCCGCCTTGCGAACCAGTCCAGCCCGCAACGCGTTGCGTTCGACATAGCGACAAACTGTCAAGAAATGTGCGTCATCCTGAACCGGAAAACTTTTGAAACGTGACTGGTAAAGATGGCCTTCGCCGGCCCGTTGGTAGTGCGCATGATGCCGCAGCGTGTGTGTCGCGGTCACCCAACGCATGAACCGCCCCATCATGCCGTCGGCCAGTGGACGAAGCACCAGATGCCAATGATTCGGCATCAGGCAATACGAAAACAACTCCACGTCGTAACGCTCCAGGCCATCGGCCAACGTTCGCTCAAACGCTTGATAGTCTTCTTCCTTTCGAAAGATCGCTTGGCGGGCATTTCCACGGTTCAGCGCGTGGTAAATCCCGCCCGCCTCATCCACTCTTCGTTGTCTCGGCATCACATCCCCCTTGTCGCCTAATTGCCCCAGCCAATTGTTTATAGCCGATCATCACAGCGTCAGGGTGGACGCACGATCCCGAAAACCGAAAAAGACCCCCGTCCCCTTTTCAGGTGGTCGTTTCGTAGTGGACGATGATCAGGACGTCGCCGGCGGCGAAGGAGCTCATCGTTTGGCCACCGGATGATTGGTTGGCCAAGTTGCCCGATATCGACAAAACACGGACGCCACTTTTGCGCAGCCAGCGATTGATCGTGTTCTCAAGTTCGTCCAGTTCGCTGTCGACCGATTTGAAAATCTTAACCTGTTGCATGGCTGGCGATCCGCATTGTTGGGCGTGACGGGAAGCAAGAAAACCAAACGATGCTCGAAGTATCGCTTGATTGCGTTCCCGCAGTTTATGACCGTCAGCGGCGGACAGACAACAAGATGCACTAGCGGATGACGTTGCCCGCGTCGGGCATCGCAATTCTTGTCGCCGGTTCATCAATGTCAGTGTTGGGCAATCCCCAATCGCTGGGCGATGTCGCCACGTTTTCACCGTCCGCGTCGATTTGGCTCAGACGTTGCGGGGACTCGATTGGACGCAATGCAGGTTGTCGGCCTTGATCGGGTTGCCAGACACAAACCTGGACATCATCAATGATGGCTTCGCCGGCACCGATCAGTTCAAAAATGACGTGCACGTCTGCATCACGTACGACTTGGCGATACAAACGCACAGGAGTCCACTGGGACTTGCCGCGAACCAGAACGCCCATCGCCTGGCCACCGATGGAATCGGAAACCAACAGACCGTGATGCGGCGCACCAAATCCCAACGTGCGCACCAAAGCATCGATTCGAATGGCCGATCCGGCTTTCAAGTGAACGCCGGGGCTACGAATCTGCACCGCCGTCCCGCCATAGCCGCCTGGAAGGACACCGGAAATTTTCGGGGTCACCGTTGCGCGTAGTGCCCCCGCCCCGCTGAACGCCCCGCGACCAACAATACGGACTTCGTTATGGACCCAATCGGACAAACGTTGGCCCATTTGCCAACGTCCCGTTCCGATCAGCTGGGCAGAATCCAAACCGCCGGAGGTCAGACGGTTCGGTCCCCAACCGGACTCGTTCATCAACGGTCGCCAAATCGCTTGGATCGTATTGTCGCCCAAATCGATCGGCGGAGAACTGGTCGGCGAAGGCCAATCGGGCATCAACGATTCGGCCAACTGCCATTGGCTGCGTGCGACCCAGGCATCGACACGTCGCACCTGGCGGAACCAATTGTGAAAGTCACCACCGCGCAACAGGCTTTCGGAATTCTGTAGCGTTCGTTGTGCCAAGCTTGCCAGTTCATCGCCCGCCGGGCGAGTCGCCGATTGCAATGAGCGCACCAGTTGTTGATCGTCGATTGCTTGCCGGACCGACTGGTTGGCCAACTGCCAACGGTCCTGCGCTGCTTGATTCACGAATCGTCGCGCCGATGCCACCAGCCGAGCCCCCAATCCGGGATCATGACTGCAAACGATGATCTCTACGAAATCGGGCGACACGATCTGCAACGAAGCACCGTTCCCGTCGGCTTGCGGAGTCAAACGATCGGCGGAAAAGTGACTGACCCGCCAATAGGTTTTGGCAATATCGTCCGGCGCCAACCGGATCGTGACGGCCGCACCGTCGCCCGCCAGGGTCTCGCTGCCTCGGGTGGCGGTGGACGTCAGCAGCCAGGTTTCAAAGTTGTCACCGACCAACCGCGCAGCCGAATAATCACCCTCCACCGTCGGCGGCGATGCAGGACGCACGCCGACCACCCATGGTGTCAGTGCCGCGACCAGTCGATTGGTGTAACTGAGAGCGGATGCGCGTTGCGCCGACAAGTCGGTACCTGAGCTGAGCGATCGAGTGGAGCGAAACAGAATCGCCGACGGCTGTAACTGCAAACCGTGCACGACCTGACGCAACATCGACGGCCACCGAAAAGCGCGAGGACGTGGGGCGCCAATCCCATCGGCGATGCGTTCGACTTGGACCAACAGCTCTTCAACCGGCATGCTGGGCACACCCACGATCCGCTGGGTGTCTTCTCCCCAAGCCGGCAATGAAGCCACCAATTCCGCGACCTCCTCCGATGGACGCAGCCCACGACTGGCATGCGGAAAGTCGCGCACCATCGCGTCGGCCATCGGTGAAAATCGGTCCGCCTGTTCCAACGGGCTGACAATCAGCGGACGCTGCCAAGCGGTGGGCCATCGTCGAAGTTTGCGTGACTGGCGATCAATGGCATCCGTGGCCGCAGCATCAACGGCAATCGCAGATCCCAGATACCATCCAGCGACCGGATCCAAATACAGTTCCATATCGGGATCAGGTGCCTCCGGCGGTGGCGCGTAAAGACTGACTCGCTCGGTCATTGCCTCCCGCAAGAGTGCTTGTGTCGGTGGAGACGCCAACAACACCGCATCAAACCCCAGGGTGCGCAGGTAACGCAGCGGTTCCCCGTTGTGTTGAATGATTTTGACCAGCTGACCGTGCTGAAAAGCCGGACGATCGTCCGCATCATCGCGTTCGGTCAAACGCTGGGGAGCTGTCGACGAATTCGCCGACGGGTCCATGGCGTCCGACGGTCGATCCGATTGTCCCGGATAGATGCGGCGCAGCTTGGTGGTTGTTGCATTGACCACCTCCGATCGATCATCCGTCGGCCCGGCCACCGGAAATTCGCCGGGACGTCGGACATACGACATGGGAATCATGCCGACGACTTTCAGCTCGTCGATCCGCAACCGAATGTTGCCGGCACCGCAGTAGGCGTTGATCACGACGGCATCGACAAACGGGTCAGACAAGTCGGCACGAATACCATGGCGTTGCCGGATCGCGGTCGACTGTACCCGCATCATCCGTTCGATCGCTCCCACACCGATGCGTTGATACTGGCCGTCCGAATCATAGGTGGCACCGTAAACGATGATCGCCTCGCTCCGGTGCGTCGACTTGTCTTGCACGTGCGGAAATCGGATTCGGAAACCGACACGAGCGCCGGGTTTGGCACAACGCAATGCGACGCTGGCCGACAGTGTGTCCAGCGGCATGATCGGTTCCAGCGGATAAACCAACAAAGCTTCGCTGCCATTTCCCGCATTCAGTTCGATCAGTTCGCAAGGATTGCCGTCGATGCCGCCGGCGGGCAAATGCGATTGTTTGACGACGGTGGCATCACAGTCGCTTTGATCCAAGAACCACTTCGCCGGTGGCGCGTTCAAGCGGTCGTACAGAACGGTTGCCTCGGCGGCCGAGTCGGAATCGGCCCACAAATTCTGCTGGGCGGTCGGTGCCAACCAGACGCCGGTGTGCAATGTCCCGGACGCTTTGGGAATCTGTGGCAAACCCTGGTCCGGATCGTCGCGTGACGGGGCCTGAAAAATCATCGGCTCCTGTGCCGCCATCGGCCGGAATGTGCCGGGCAAAACGAATCCGACCAGTGCGAAAAGAGTCACCGCCGCGACCACGCCGGTTTGCCGAGTGAATCCCGCACACGTCAGCCTTTGCCGAGACCGCAGATCCGTTCCCGCGTCGATCGGTTTGGGGCAGACAAAGAACATTGATCGTTGACCAAGAGGTGTGACAGCGGAACAATCGACCCCGGTGGCAAAGTGGATGTGGTTCTATCGCCACGTCGCGTTGATTCCCGGCAACATCGCCGCGGGACCGCGCCGTGACGTCCACAAAGCCTTTGACTACCAAGATTTACGGACCGAAGCCAAGACGAATCAACGTCGATAAAACGCAACACCGGTTTCAGGGACCCACAGGCATCAAATGGACGCAAGTCGTTTCCAAGAAACGACTTAACGGCGCCAAAGAGGCCATTTCGCAAGGACGCGGCATCCGGCATGCAAGGAATGATTTCATCGAACCCAATGACGCGACCTATCGGAGCGACCCTCGATGCCCAAAGCAATCGGAAACCCCGTGAGCCCGACCGAAGAAACCCCCAGTGAATTGGTGGAAATGGCCAAAGCGATCGACGCCTTGCCCGCACGTTATCGCGACTCCGTCGCCCCCGCCCTGCAACGTGTCGTCGAATGCAGCACCCGACGCCGCCGAATTTTGAATCTGGTCCAGGAAGCCCTTTCGCAACTGCGATTGGACATGAAGTACTTGATCTTTGACTTGGAAGCGACGCGCCGCGAACGCGACCAGTACAAAGAAATGCTGGAACAAGATGGCCGACTTTAGGCCCTGATCCAAAGACCCCGCTTTGGCGATGCGTCGCATCATCAAGATCGGCGGCAGCCTGCTGTGCCGCCCCACGTTGGTTGCCGATCTGCGGCGATACCTGAACGACCAACCACCGGCTCACAGCCTGTTGGTTGTCGGTGGCGGCCAGATGGTCGATGCCGTCCGCGAACTGGACGGTTTACGTCCGCTGCCATCGGCCGATGTCCACTGGATGTGCGTGGATCTGCTTCATGCAACGTTCCAGATGTGCCGATGCTGGCTTGCCGAGCTGGATGCGATCGACCGCCGCAACGATCTTTCGCAGTGGTTGGAACGAACCGACGATGCGCGGAACACTTGTCCGGATCCCCGCACGACTTGGATCAGCCCCCGCGCGTTTTATCGACGCGAAGATGACTCGGGCAAACTGCCGGAAACATGGGCCACCACGACAGATTCAATAGCCGCGTTGTTGGCGGAAAAGACGCATGCCGACGAGCTTGTGTTGCTGAAGTCTTGCGACGTTGATTCGAAAGTCGACGTGGACCAGATGACCGAATCAGGAATCGTCGATGCAGCTTTTCCGCGTGCCATTGAACGCTGGATCAGTGATCGTGGCCGGGACGCATTGCAGGTCATGCGGTTGCCGGACGACCATGGCTAGCGCAGTTCATTGCCGCCGCATCGGT
Organism: Crateriforma conspicua; assembly: GCF_007752935.1. Taxonomy (NCBI): domain Bacteria; kingdom Pseudomonadati; phylum Planctomycetota; class Planctomycetia; order Pirellulales; family Pirellulaceae; genus Crateriforma; species Crateriforma conspicua. The sequence goes on from NZ_CP036319.1 coordinate 4,456,197, forward strand.
ATTTTTTGTTTGGCAATGACGGCCAACACGAAAAAGACGCCACGAACACCGATGACAGGTTTTCGTGACGCCTGATGATTTCTGGGACGATCCCTAGCGCAGCCTTAGCCGATCAAGGTTTTCAGCATGGGGAACTTGGCCAGCAATTGTTCCAAGACTTCGTCGCCGACTTTTTCTTTAATGAACTCGACGACCATTTGAACGAAGCCACCGACCTTGTCGGCTTCCAGTCCGGATTCCGACAGTGCGGCCCCCAATTCGAAGCCACCACCGGCCGATCCACCGAGTGCGGACGAAGCCATGCCGGCCAGTTTGCCCAACATGCCGCCACCACCGGCGGGCTGAGCGGCCGCACCGCTTGTCGCGGCATCGGAGGCGCCCGGAATCTTGTCGGCAATTTGGCCGAACAAGTCGTCGCCGGCATTATCTTTGATCATCGACATCGCTTTTTCGCTAGCCGTTTTGGCCAACGACGGATCAATTCCCAATTGCGATGCCAAGCGTTGAATCAGTTCGTCCATGGTTTAGGCTCTCTCCCCGAGGTACACGAGCGTTCAGTTAGAAAAGTTGGAGTGACAAGTCACCAATAACACGGTGTCGTCAATTCAACGCGACATCCGGCCCTGGTGTCCGCGACTTTTCTAGTCCTGGTGGTGGATCGTTGCAGGCACCGGATCACCTTTGGGGATGAATTTCATGGAAATTGAATTCACGCAGTGGCGAACATTCTTTTCCGTGAAACGTTCGCCTTCGAAGACGTGTCCTAAGTGTCCGCCGCAATTGCTGCAGATGATTTCCACGCGATAGCCGTCGGCATCGATTTGTCGATCCACCGCGCCTTCGATTTCGTCATCAAAGCTGGGCCATCCACAATGGCTTTCGAACTTGTCGTCGCTGCGATACAGCGGTTGGTTGCACCGGCGACAGATGTAGGTCCCGGGATCCTTGGTCATCGTGTAACCGCCGGGTCCGGGCGGTTCAGTGCCTTTGTGCACAATCACGCGAGCTTCTTCGGCGGTCAATTTGTTGTATTGCGACGGGGCCTTTTCGGTCATCGTTGTGTCCTGATCGGTGCTTGACGGGGAATCCGGCGAACCCGATTCAGCCTCCGCCGCCGGGTCGGCCGCCATGCCATCGGTGTCCACATCGGACGGATCGCAACCGGCAACCAGAATCGAAAGAAGGCCGACGGCCGCGGCGGTGGCAATGATTCGGCGGACTGCATCCAATTTCAACGCGAATTCGGTTTTCAAGTTACGCATCCTGGTGATCGGTGAGGGTATTTTTTGCCTCAAGGCAACCGTTGCGGACGAAATTGACGATCCCGCTCCGGACCAATGCCCGTGTTTCGGGGGCTCCCTGATTTCGGGGGCTCCCAGATTTCGGTGGCCCCATCGAACCAGTGTATCAGCCGGACGGTCCTCGCCGAATGTTGGGCCAAGGGTTACCTTGTTCGATCTTGGCGGCGGTGGTTCGCAATGGACGAAATCCATCGTCACCAGTTCCGAGCCGACCGCCCCGATTCCCGCCTTGAACCGTTCGCGCGCCGCTGCGTTGCCCGTTGCCGATCCCCCCGCAATTCATTCCACGTTGCCGCTAAGGCGATAGACGCGATTCCCGCCAATGACACGTCCGGACGAACCCGATCCCGCGAATTCCCCCCAGCCTTATCAGGCGCCGGGTGATCCAGGGCCGGAAGATTCGGGCGGCCCGAAACCGGTACGGCAAGCGGCGATCGCATTCATCCTGCTGACGCTGTTTATCGACATCTTGGGCATCGGGATCATCATCCCGGTGTTGCCCGAGGTGGTCGAAGCATTCGTGGGCGGGGACACATCGCGAGCGGGAATTTACGTCGGCGTGATCGCAGCGTCTTACTCGCTGATGCAATTCATCTTTGCCCCGATCATCGGCGCTTTGTCGGATCGTTTCGGGCGTCGGCCGGTGTTACTGGGATCGATGTTCGGATTGGGCATCGATTTTTTGATCCAAGGTTTCGCCCCCACGATCGCTTGGCTGTTCGCCGGTCGAGTATTGGCCGGCATCATGGGTGCCAGCATTACGACGGCCAACGCTTACATCGCCGACGTATCCGACGACGAAAACCGAGCCAGGAATTATGGGCTGGTCGGTGCCATGTTCGGTCTTGGTTTCACCGTCGGTCCCGCGCTCGGTGGTTTGTTGGGATCGTATTGGTTGCGATTGCCTTTTTTCGTTTCGGCCGGGTTGGCGTTGGTGAACTGGCTGTACGGCTATTTCATCTTGCCCGAATCTTTGCCGCCGGAAAGACGCAGCGCGTTGAACTTGGCCAAAGCCAATCCGGTCGGTTCGCTGGGATTGTTGAAGCGGTACCCGATCGTCGCCGGCATGGCGATCGCCTATGTGTGTGCTTCGCTGGCCCAGCGTGGCTTGGAAAACGTCTGGGTTCTGCAGACAGGTTTTCGCTATGGCTGGGGCACGCGAACCAATGGATTGGTGCTGGGCTTGGTCGGCGTGATGGCCATGATCGTGATGGGCGGTATGGTACGGCCGACCGTGCGACGATTCGGTGAACGCCGTGTGGCTATCGCGGCGACGATCATTTCCGCGGTGGCGTTCCTGGGTTACGGCCTGGCATCGGAGGGATGGATGGTCCCGATCATCATCGTGTTCGGATCGCTGGGCGGCTTGGCCAGCCCGGCGGTGCAAAGCATCGTGGCTTCGGCGGTCCCGTCGGGCGATCAAGGCAAGGTCCAGGGCGCTTTGACGTCATTGGTCAGTCTGACAAACATCGCCGCGCCGCTGATTTTCACCGCGGGTCTGTTCAGTTACTTCACGTCCGAACATGCGCCGATCATCTTGCCGGGAGCCCCCTTCTTTTTGGGTTCGGCGTTGCTGTTCGGCGCGGCAATCGTCTTGAACCGCGTGTTTGTCAAGTTCCCGTCGGCGCCGCCGGCCGAAGAAGACGGCCAGGACCGCGGCGTTCGCTTGAGTGACGCGTCATCGGTGACGCCACCGACATCGGACGACGGATCAACGGTGGTGGGGCAGGGTGGCCACTGAAAACGGCCGTCCATCAAGCCCGGCGGCATCGTACAGTCGACGCAAGCAAACCATCCAACGGTGCCAGCATTCGACGGTCTCCGGCGTGCCCACCCGCAACGCATCGTCGCGGTCGAATCCCTGTTCGCTGATTTGCACCGTCGTTTCCAGTTGCAGCAACGCTTCCAACATCAGATGGACGCGACAGTCTTCTTCGGTCATGCCGTCGTCGTCATAGACCCAGGCTTGCGGCCCCAGCACGCGATCGAGTGCCCCACACGCAGCTTGGCTGACGTTTTCGGCGTCCAAGACGACGCGAACCGAACCACACTGGACGTAATACTTTGCCATGATCGTTTCCTCCCTAAACCACATCGGTGACAGTGTTGACGCCGGCGGATCACGGCACTCCCGTGGCCCCTTCGTTCGCGTCGACATGGGTAGGATCGTGCAGGCCCGTGACAAGTCTGGTCACGGTGACCGGAAAACCATTTTCGGGACTCCCAAAGCCTGTTCGGGGCCCGCTCGGTCCAGCGGATTCGCCCGGTCCAGCGGATTCGCCCTGTTACTGGGGCGGATATCGGCCGCCATTTCGGCTCACTTCCCCAGGTGTGATGCCCACGACACGGGCAAGCCGGGTTGATGCATCGGTGCCGGCAACGAACACTGTGCTGCTTCAGCGACCGTATTGCGAACGCCATGACGTTCGGATCGGTTCGTCGTCCCAGTCTCGACCGATCTAGCCAAGGACCCGTCTTCCGTGGGCATGCGCACCGCCTTCCGCGCCTTTGCGGCCGCTTTGTTTGATAAGACCGTTTCCGAAAAGATTGACGCCGTGTTGTCCGGCGACGACGTCCAGCCGGCGGCATTGCCAAGCCCCCAGCCACGGCTCGAACCGTCGGCGGCGTCCGCCCCAGCGCCAGCGCCGCCCGCACGCAGCGAAGCAATCACACTGTTGGCGACGCTGCAACGTGAATCTCGATTGGTCGACCTGGTCTATGAAGACCTAACAAACTTTGGCGATGCCCAAGTCGGCGCGGCGGCACGACCGTGTTTGCAACAGTGTCAAAAAACGCTGCAACGCGTCCTGGACATCCGTCCGATCGAAACCGCCGGTGAAGGCCAGACCGTGAACATCGGCGACCAGCCGTCACCGACGCGGTATCAACGTGTCGGCGACGGCCAAAGCGCGACGCCACGTTTGGTTCACCATGGCTGGATGGCGGGGCAGGTCAGTTTGCCGGAATGGACGGGCAACGACGATGACGCCGACGTGATCGCCCCGGCACAGGTCGAAGGCTGATTCACGAAGCATCGCGATTGGTCGGCCACGAAACGTGGACTTCCAGCACGGTTCCACGCTGGGGTCGCGAATCAATCCGCAACGTCATGCCCGCCGCGTCGGCGCGGCGTTGCATCGTCCGCACGCCGTAATGATTGGGCGGTAAGTCGCCCGTATCGAACCCGGTCCCGTCATCGGTGACCGTCACACGGTATTCATCCGCATCCAGCTGATCAGCGACGATGATGCTGTCGGCCGAAGAATGCTTCACCGCGTTTCGAATCGCCTCAGCGATGATCCGATACAGTTGGATTTGGCGTTCGGCGGAGATGACCGTCGCTGATTCGTCGGTTCCCCATCGCCACTGCAGACGTTTGTCGTCGGGATAAAGCAATTCGATCACGCGTTGCAGTTCATCGCGCCAATTGGCGGCATTCACGTCGGGTGTGTGTGACCAATTCAAGATTGCCCGCGCCGTTTGCATCGCATCGGCCAGCCAAGCGGACACCTGCCGCATTTCATCGCTGTCATGCCGATCGATGGTCGCCCGAGCGACAAACAACAGCGGGATCAAATCATCGTGAATTTGATCGGCTAACTCCGAACGATCCGCTTCGATGATCTGCGTCGCGGTGGCCAAGTCGACGCTCGGAACCGTCCGGTCATTCATTTCCAGCCCTTCGCGCGGCCCGTCATACCGCCCACGACAGATCCGGGACCGTTCAGCTGAACCAGCCTTTTTTGTCGAAGCTGGCCAAAGCCTTTTCTTCGGAATCGACGATCGAGAACAGCTTGTTCAGCTTCGTGATTTTGAAGACTTCCATCACGTTGGGGGACACTTCACAAAACTTCAGTGTCACGCCCTGTGCCTTGCAACCTTTGTTCAGCATGACCAACTTGGTGATCATGGCCGAGGACATGAAAGACACGCCGCGGAAATTAACCAACAGCTTTTTATGACCGGCTTGGGCGATCGCTTCTTGCAATTCGCGGCCGACTTGCTCGATGCGTTGTCCGTCCAAAATCTTGCTGTCAGTGAATCCCACGACCAAGATTTCGTCGTGCATCTGCGAAGTGATGGCGGACATGCGTCAATAATTCCAGGGCTTCGAAGCTCGTCAGATGTCGCGTTATCGCGACGGTTTGGCACCAGATTAGCAGCCCATCGCTACCCCTGCAATTCGCCGTGCCCCAGATGATTCGACGCCACCGAAAACCGCCACAAGAATCCGACCGAGTCTCGCGGATCGCCATCGGCGTGTTGGAAGCGATCGGACGAATCGGCCGCTGGACTTTGGAAACGGCATTCTTGTGCATCGCCGGATTCGCTCTTGCCGCTGCCATCCACACGGTCGTCGTGATCATCGGCGCAGTCGCCGGTCTGGAACAAACGTTCCTGGACGATCGGATGTCGCCCAACGACATGGCGGCCGCGGGATGGTGGATCGGTTTGGCCGCCGGACTGTTTCGCTTGCCCGCGAATCTTCGTCGACCATTCGGCCAGCAGATCGACGATTCTTCGGAAGACTCCACGGAACCATCGAACGTTGACGACACAAACGTCGAAGACATGGATCGCGGGCAACGAAGCACCACCGTCTGGGATCGGCTGCGGCACCTGGCGTTCGGTGGGTTGATCGGTGCGGGCGGCGGCTTGATGCTGGCCGTTTATGTTTGTGTTCTTTGTACGGCGGTCCTGCTGTGCCCGCTGACCCCGGCGACCCGGAATTCGTCCCTGGTCATCGGGCAAGCCGACGTTGCGGATGGACGCGATCACCCGCACTCGTCCACGGCATCAGGAAATTCCGACGGATCGGTTCAGTTCTGGCACCCGGTATACGGTTCGATACTTTTCTGGTGCGTCGGCGGCGGTACGATCATCGGTGCCCTTGCGGCCGCGGCGATGTCACCAACGTCGACGCGATCGGATGCTTTGACATGAATGGAATGAATTCGCCCGACTGACCGCCCACGTGCGAAGCCGCGGCCGAGACGCAGTGGTCAAAATTTTTTCGGCCAATCGTCTGATTTTTCGGCTAATAAATCGCTGTCTTCATCGTTGGTCCGATGTGCAGGGCGCCGGGTATGCAAAAATACCGACCGTTGGCCTTGCCGAAATCCTTTTCACGACCAACGACTTATCTCACTTTGCCCACAAGGATGACTGCCGTGTCGATTCGACGAATTGCTTTCGCGAGTGCTTCGCTTTTGTCCGCGTTCCTATTGATGGCTTCACTCGGCATGACGCAAGACGAACCTTCGGATCCGCAATCCCAATGGCAGGCGGTCCAGCAAGCGATCAACCAAGGACGTCCCAAAACCGCCATCGAAAAATTGGATCCGATCGTCCGGCGCGCCGCCGAAAACAAACAGTACGACGAATGGATCAAAGCGGTCACGCAGCGGATCGTTTTGCAGGGAATGATCCAGGGCAACAAGCCGGAAGAAAAGATCACCCGAATGCAAACGCAGATCGATCAGGCTCCCGACGAGGTGCGTCCGATCCTGCAAGCTATCGTTGCGAACTGGTACTGGCATTACTTCCAACAAAACCGCTGGCGTTTCATGCAGCGGACCGAAACGGAAACCGCACCGAGCGAAGATTTCACCGAGTGGAGTCTGCCACGAATCTTGCGTGAAATTGATCGCCAATTCGACTTGGCCTTCGAAGACACTGAAACATTGAAAGCCGCCAAGGTCGAACAGTACGAACAGTTGCTGGACAACCATGATCGTGGCGCCAACTTTCGGCCGACGTTGTATGACGTGCTGGCCCACAACGCATTGAGTTTTTACAGCAGTGGAACTCAGGCGGGCAACCAAATCGAAGATGCCTTCGTCTTGTCGGCCGACGACCCCATCTTTGACACCACCGAGCGGTTCCTTGCTTGGACACCAGACACGTCCGATGAGGATTCGTTGTTGCTGCGATCGATTCAGCTTTATCAAGATCTGCTGCGGTTCCACGCCGACGACGAATCCCCCGACGCACGACTGGACGCGGACTTAGGCCGCCTGAGTTTCGGCAACAACCACGCCCAAGGTGACGACAAGACCCAGCGTTACCAATCCGCCCTGGAACGCTTCATCGAAGATCATCGTGGCGAAACCGTCACCTCGCGAGCGATCCACGAACTGGCCCAAATTCACTTCAACGAAAACGATCGTGTCACAGCACACCGACTGTGCATCGACGCGTTGGAAGACTATCCGGATTCGATCGGCGCGAATCGTTGCTTCAACTTGTTGGAACAGATCCGCAGCAAATCACTTCACATCGAAGCCGAACGTGTTTGGGCCGATCCCGTTCCACCGATCCACGTTCGCTATCAAAACATCACCAAAGTTCATTTCAAACTGGTCGAATTTGATTTCGACGCTTTCGTCAATTCGGATCGCTATCGCCCGATGCAGATGGATGACGATTTTCGCGATGCTTTGTTGTCGATGCCGGCGGTCAGCACTTGGGAAGCCGACCTGACCGACCACGGTGACTTTCGCCAACATAGCCATTCAGTCAAGGTTCCCGATGGGATCACCCCCGGTTCGTATTACCTGCTTGCCAGCCAGTCGGCGGACTTTGCCAAGTCGGACAACCAGCTGAGCATCGCCGAGGTCTGGGTCAGCGATCTGGCGTTGGTCATTCGAAACGACAATCGCACCGGTCGCTTGTCAGGTTTCGTGCTGAACGCAAAATCCGGTGAACCGATCCGTGGTGCCAGCGTGCGATCTTGGATGCGTGAACCGCGGACCAATCGTTTTCGCCCGCTTCGTACCGTTCGCAGCGATGCAAACGGGTTGTTCCAAATCAACGCCGCCGATCGCAACAGCGTGATGCTGCTGGCCAGCCACGACGGAAATCGTCTGAGTTCACACAACTACTTCAACACCCGACGCGTTGAACCGAATCACCGAACCAACGAATCCACTCAGTTTTTTACAGACCGCAGCCTGTATCGCCCCGGTCAAACGATCCGCTTCAAAGGCATCTGTTTGTCGGTGTATCAACACCAAGACCAATACAAGGTCCTGAAGAATCGGTCGCTTAGCGTGACGTTGTCGGATCCGAACGGGAAAGAAGTCGAAACGCTGAAGGTTCGCACCAACGATTACGGCAGCTTTTCCGGCAGCTTCACCGCCCCTCGGGACCGGCTGACCGGACGTATGACGTTGAAAGTCGTCGATGGTCCTCGCGGTCAAGCCAACATCAACGTCGAAGAATACAAACGTCCGAAATTTCAGGTCGAACTGGAACCGCTGGCCGACCAAGCGTCTTTGAATCAAGTCGTCACGGCGACGGGCAAAGCAACGGCTTACACCGGAGCGGCGATCAACGATGCCAAAGTCACTTGGCGTGTCGTGCGATCGGTCAACTATCCGGTCTGGTGGTACTGGCGTTGCTGGTGGATGCCGCCGCAAAGCAGCAGCCAAGAAATCGCCCATGGCACCAGCATGACCGACGGGTCCGGTCGATTTGAAATCGAATTTACGGCGAAACCGGATGCCAGCGTTGCCAAGGATTCCGAGCCGACGTTCCGCTATGAGATTCACGCGGACGTCACCGACACGACCGGCGAAACACGATCCGACAAGCGGACGATCAGCCTAGGTTACACCAGCCTGGCCGCATCAATGACGGCCGACGATTGGTTGACCGCGGACGAACCGGTATCGATCCGAATCCGCACAACTTCGCTGGACGGACAACCCCAAGCGGCAACCGGAACCGTCAAGATTCACCGCTTGGTTCAGCCCGACCAGGTGACTCGTCAATCATTGACGCGTGCTCCTGATCCCTTCAGCCCGCCGGCGTTGTTCGACGAAGGTGAAACGAAATCGCCCGACGAAATCGATCCCACCAATCCAAACTCCTGGCCGCTGGGCGATGTCGTCGCGGAAACCGAATTCGAAACCAACGCCAGCGGCCAGACCACGTTCAAAGCATCGCTGGATGCGGGCATCTATCGTGCGGTGCTGACCAGTCGGGACGATCGCGGAAATGAGATCTCGGCGTTGCATCCGATGCAAGTGCTGGACTTGGACGCCAAGCAACTGGACATTCGGCTGCCCGAGATCTATCAAGCCAAATCGTGGTCGGTCGAAGTCGGCGAGGACTTTCAAGTCTTCTGGGGCAGCGGATATGAACAGGCGCGAGCATTCGTCGAAATCGAACATCGCGGTAAGGTGCTGAAATCTTTCTGGACGCCCGCCGATCGAACCCAAGCATTGATCGAACAGAAAGTCGAACCCGGAATGCGTGGCGGGTTCACGATCCGCACCACGATGGTTCGCGAAAACCGTGCTTTCCTGCACAGCAACACGGTTTCGGTTCCCTGGTCGAACAAGAATTTGTCGATCCGATGGGAACACTTCGTCAGCAAGCTTTCACCGGCGGAAAAACAAACGTGGACCGCCATCATCGAAGGCCCTGACGCCGAACGAGCGGCCGCCGAAATGGTGGCGACGCTATATGACGTATCGCTAGACGCGTACCAACCGCATCAGTGGTTGCAACGCTTCAGCGTCTTTCGCCGTGACGGATCATCGGTGCGATCCTATTTCCAAAACCACAACCAGAACTTGCAAGTTTTCTGGAACGACTGGACCACCCGCAATCGCGACGGCAGCTTGGTGTACCCCAGCCTGGCCGGTGAATTGGTCCACAACTTCATGGGCTATCAATTCATGCGTGGCCGCATGATGCGAGGCGGCATGGGTGGGGCCATGGGACGTTCGAACATGTTTTTTGGTGCCGCGCCCCAGGCCGCACCGATGGCAGCCAGCCCGGAAATGGCCGACGCATTTGGAATGGACGATGCAGAGGTCGCCGAGGGAGCGATCATGTCCAAAGCGTCCGCGGGAATGGGGGGAATTGGCGGAGGCGGTGAGGCGGAACAAGCCCCACAGCCCGACATCGATCTGTCGGGTGTTCAAGCCCGCAAGAATTTGAACGAAACCGCGTTTTTCTTCCCACACTTGACCGCCAGTGACGACGGCACGGTGCGGATGGAATTCACGATGCCCGAAGCCCTGACCGAATGGAAATTCATGGGCTTCGCCCACGATACGGAATTGGCCAGCGGCGGTCTGATCGACAGCGTGGTGACCAGCAAGGATTTGATGATCCAGCCGAATCCGCCGCGTTTCTTACGCGAAGGCGACCAGATCGAATTCACCGTCAAGGTCAGCAACCTGTCGCCGTCACGGCAAACCGGCACTGTTCGACTGACGTTTGCAAACGCTCGCACCGGAGATACCGTCGATGCGTTGCTTGGAAACGATTCGGTCGATCAAACCTTTGAAGTCGCCGCCGGTGAATCCAAGTCTTATTCTTGGCGATTGAATGTTCCCGACGAAATCGGATTCCTGACCTACAAGGCGGTCGGCTCGACCGGGCGTCTTTCCGATGGCGAAGAAGGCTATCTGCCCGTCCTGTCGCGTCGCATTCTGGTCACCGAATCGTTGGCGTTGCCGATCCGTGGTGCACAAACCAAGGACTTTCGTTTCGACAAATTGGCCGATTCGGCGGGGTCGGAATCGCTGCGGCACCAGTCGCTGACCGTGCAAATGGTTTCCAACCCGTCGTGGTACGCCGTGATGGCACTTCCATACCTGATGGAGTTCCCGCACGAGTGCAGCGAACAATTGTTCAACCGAATTTATGCCAACGCGCTGGCGCGAAAGATCGTCAACAGCGATCCGAAGATCGAACGCATCTTTGAACAGTGGCGGGGCACCGAAACGCTGGACAGCCCACTGTTGAAAAACGAAGACTTGAAAGCGGTCATGATCGAAGAAACGCCCTGGTACCGCCAAGCCCAGGCCGAAAGCCAAGCTCGGCGAAACGTCGCGGTGCTTTTTGATACCAACCGTTTGAACGATGAACTTGATCGTGCGGTGGAAAAGCTTGCCGATCGTCAACTGGACGACGGCACCTGGTCGTGGTTCCCCGGTGGACGCCAAAACCGCTACATCACCCTGTACATCGTCACCGGCTTCGGCCGCCTGGATCATCTGGGTGTGAACATCGAAACCGACGTGGTCGACCTTGCGATCCCGGAACTGGATACCTGGATGACGGAGATCTACGAAGACATCAAAGCCAAGGACCGAGACAAGAATCACCTGTCATCCACGGTGGCGTTGTATTTGTACGGCCGCAGCTTTTTCTTGAAAGATCATCCGATCGCTGCGGAGCATCGCCAAGCCATCGACTACTGGGTCGATCAAGCATCCACGCACTGGTTGAAACTGGCCAACCGACAATCGCAGGCACACCTGGCGATCGCCCTGAAACGGTTCGGCAAAACGTCTTCCGCACGCGCTATCATGGTGTCGATCAAAGAACGCAGCGTCACCGACGAAGAAATGGGCATGTTCTGGCGTGACACCGAACTGTCATGGTGGTGGTACCGTGCCCCGATCGAAACCCAGGCGATGATGATCGAAGCCTTCGACGAAGTCATGGACGACCAAGTTGCGGTCGAAGACTGCAAGGTCTGGTTGTTGAAGCAAAAACAAACCCAAGATTGGAAAACAACCAAGGCCACTGCCGACGCCGTGTACGCGTTGCTGTTGCGTGGTGGAAACGAATTGGCATCCGACGAAATCGTCACCGTCGCGCTGGGAGGTGAAGAGATTCAGCCCGAGCGGATCGAAGCGGGCACCGGTTTCTACGAACAACGATTCACCGGGTCAGAAATTTCCGCCAAGCAAGCGGACGTTCGTGTCACGAAGGTCGACGACGGCGTCGCTTGGGGCAGCGTGCACTGGCAATACATGGAAGACATCGCCAACGTGACCGCTCATGAAGGCACGCCGCTGAAACTGTCGAAACAGTTGTACGTCAAAAAGAATACGGCGTCGGGCCCCAAGTTGCAGCGTGTCGATGGCCCGGTGGAAGTCGGCGATGAATTGGTGGTGCGTCTCGTTTTGGCGACCGATCGCGACATGGAATACTTGCACCTGAAGGACCACCGCGGCAGCGGTACAGAACCTGTCAACGTGCTGTCGTCGTATCGCTATCAAGACGGATTGGCGTACTACGAATCCACTCGTGATACCGCCAGCCACTTCTTCATCGACTACCTGCCCAAAGGCAAGTACGTGTTCGAATACTCGACCCGCGTCCAACTGCGTGGTGAATATCAGACGGGTCTTGCGAACATCCAATGCATGTACGCACCGGAGTTCAACAGCCACAGCGAAAGCCTGCCGATCCAGGTCCAGTGAGCATTCACTGTTCGATTGGCGGGCATCGTGCGGTATGCGCTGGAGTCGCGAACACGGCCGGTCGCTAAACCGAACGCCAATCCAGACCCTCGTTCAATTCATTCAAATTGCGAGGGCCGTCGGGGGTGACGAAACAAACGGACTCAAAATCCTATCCCCACCAGTTTCCATGCAGCTATCGATGCCGCGCTATGGTCTCGGCAAACATGACTAACCGTGCCGCTCGTGCCTGAATCCTTCCCCACTGTCTCCCTTCTTTCGCGGCGAACACTTTTCATTCTTTTTGGCATTTTGCTGAAACATTTTGTTGCCCCCCCATTTTTTTCCGTTAAAACAGTTTTTGGTCAGGGTCAATTGGGCAACAAGCAAGTAAACAGTTGGGGCCAACGGCACGTGTTGTCGAAGCGATGTTTGAATTGGCGCGGTGCTCTGTCAGCCACCGCCACACGGCTCAATACGATGTCGTTGAACGAGCGGATCAAATTGGTCTCGCAAATGGGTCACCTGAGCAGATTCTGCGTTTCAGCTTTCTGGACGCGATGTTGTGTGGTTTTGCTGTGCATCCCATTTTCGGCATCCTCCCTTGCTAATCAGGTCAACACCGACAGTTCGGAAGGAGACGTCGTTAAAGGGCCCAGCAAACGTGTGGTGCAGATTGAGCGAGCCTGCGTCTTGACGAGAGTTGAGCGCAGGTTGCCGCGAGTCGAAGTGGATTTCGGTTCACACCTTCCCGGAACGGTTATCGATTGCTTGCTGACAGTGAAGAATCACACCAATTCTGACTTGGTGTTCAGCTCTATCCAGCCCGGATGCCAATGCCTTTCGCTATCTCCACGCTCGGGTGTGCTGCCTGATAAATCTAATCAGGTTTTTCGAATCAGAATTTCAACGCCGACCAATCCTTCCAAAGTTCGTTCGGAAGTCGGAATCTTGGCCCGGCGTGCCAACGGTTCACCACTTTTTTCGATACGACCATTCTTCTCGGCCAGTGGCGTTGTTGCCTTTGTCCCAAGCTATGTGGATACCGAAATCCCAGTGGACCAGGATAATCATGAGATCCAAATTCCATTTTTGCTGGGGGCCGATACAAAGCAAGAACTTATTGACTTAACGGCAAGCCAATCTCTCGCGAATATCGAGACCGCGTTAGACTTTGAAAACTCAGTAGTTCGCATGCGAGTTAAGCGGAAAGCCATCAAGAATGGCCCCATCGCCGGATCGCTCAAGCTGACCAATATTGAAACCGGATCGTCAAGCGACGTCATGATTGACATCTCGACATCGCATCCGTTGACCGTTGCACCGCGGACGCTTGTCATGCACCTCGACGCGGAACAAGGCCGATATACGGGCAAGATCGTAGCGTCCGACCGTCGGCCAGATGGTGACGGATCCAAGCTGAAATGTGATTTCTATGCTACTTCCAAACCATTGGCTTCTGAACGAGTGCGTCAAGTTGGCCAGGTTGGCATCTATCGAATCTTCTTCGATGCTCCTGATCCGGCGTCAGAACCGCCGGAAAACCTTGTGATCGAATGCCGGTTGATGGCTGGCAAGTTACTACGAACGGTCAAGATCCCAGTCGTTTTTTCTTCAAGATCTCCCAACCAGGAATGACAAATGAAGCGAATCGCCAAGCTCCTTATTGCTATTGGACTCTTTATCGCTGCCTGCGTGGCAAACCTCTTGAGCACCAATTCCGCCCAAGCAATCTGCACAGTGGAAATCACCAACAATTGCATAGACATCGTTGAAGATGCCTCCGCATGCGCGGACACTGACTGCGAACCAGGCTACTACAGTCCCTTTTATTACTGCCCGGAAGACACTGTCGAACACGAAGTCAATGATCGCGACTTTACCACCACCGAAGAACGAGACTACGACGGTGGTCCCGAAATCAATTGGGGCGATGACTACGCCCCGGTTCCAGGTACGACAACTTGGTGCGATCGTTGGTGGGATTGCGATTACAGTTCGCGATGCACTGCGGCAACAAACTACAAATGTCAAGTCGATTTTGGATCGGGTGCCCACTTCCTTAGTCAAGTTCAAGATCATACTGTGATCGGACGCTGCCCCGACGACCAGTGACGTCCCTGAAAACCGTACCTCGCCGCACCGGTCTTCTATGCAATTCGATACGCATAGGTACTTTTCCTGAGGAACGATCAATGTTTATTATAGTTAGGGCATCTCGCGTCTTTTTATATGGATCCGCTTTTGGATTGTTGCTCTTCGCATGCCCGATGGTCCGGTCGGCAGATAATAGGGCCAACGAGTTGATTGGATACATGGATGCGTCGACAGCGTTGCTCGACGCGATTGACTCGTACGACCTGGCTTGGCGAACCGAAGAATCGGTTGAGGTGATGGGCATGCCGATCATACCGCGAGAGAGTTTCTTGCGACTACACTATGATAAGCCGAATCGCCAACTGCTCCTTCTTTCGGTCAACTACAGCTACGATATCGAGCAACTACTTAGAGGTGTCCCTGCTGATCGTCGTGCGGAAACCTTAATGGTTTTAATTGACGGTGATCGCACTATTCGGCGTTTGGTGGGACGTCCGCCTGAAGTTCTCCCACTTTCATTCGAACAAAGATCCGAATTACGAACCATTCCCAGACTTCGTTCACTGGGGTCATTGGGGTTCTTCGCATCTGTCTTTGGCCAGGAAAACAACCGCGAAAGCTTGGTGCGGGTTACGTCGATGGCCAAAACGCTCAGTACAAAAGTGACGGATCTTGAAATCAGCTTTACCGCAAAGATCGAAAGCAAATGTGACGAAACCTATCAATGGTTTTTCTCATCTCAAGAATTGCTCCCCATCCGACACGTGGTGCGTCAAAGATGTGGCGCCAATCAAAATTGGGATGTTGTTACCCGCCAAACAATCGACTGGAGCAAACATGATGGGGCTGGCCATCTTCCTTCCAGTGTCGTGGAAGAAACGCTCGGATCGATCAGGCTACCGCGCAAAGACGGTACGAAGAAACGCTTTCCGATGGAGAAAACGTTGGTGGTCGACATGCTTTGGCGACCACTCGGTTCGATCGGCGACATTGAACAGATTGCTCAGCGTGAACAGATCACACCTAAAAGCATTGAACAACTGATTGATTGGAAACGACCAGAGGGCTGATTCGCGAAGCGTCTTTGTGATCAACGGCGTTGACACTGGAAGTGACCGAATACGCTTTTTTTCTTCGCCTGAATAGGCTCTCTGGTCCGATCAAGCCGATTTCCAGTCGAACGGCCGACCGCTAAACCGATCGCCAATCCAGGCCCTCGTTCAATTCATTCAAATTGCGAGGGCCTTCTGGCGTGACGACGACCATGTCTTCGACGCGGATGCCACCGCAACGGCGACCGTATAGACCAGGTTCGACGGTGAAGACTTCACCAGCCAACATCTCACCACCGCCGGCATCCAGCAAAATCGGTTCGTGAACGTCCAAACCGATGCCGTGTCCGGTGCCGTGCTGGATCGACGGTTCATCGGTGATCGTCCCGCGGCTGGACGGATAGCCCTTTTGCAACAACACCGCTTCGCTGGCATGATGCGCCTGGTCGGCGGTGACGCCCGGCAATAGCTTGGCGATGCACGCCGATTTGGCTTCCAAAACCGCCGCGTGCATTTCCTTGACCACCGGATCGATGTCGCCGTGGACGACCGTCCGCGTGCAGTCGCCCCAGTAACGGGTCGCCTCACAACGCGGAAACAAATCCACGACGATCGGCGTTCCGGTCCGCAGTGGTCCGGTGCCACTGTGGTGACAGTCGGCCACTTGAGGCGCGGTCGCCACGATTGCGCCATGGGGCATCGTGTATTGCAATTTCAAAAATTCCACCGCGGCCAGACTGCGGACTCGTTCACTGGTCAGGACGGTGCCATCGAGCAACAGTTGGCCTTCGGCGTCGACGGTGGCGTCGGCAATCGTTTCGCACACCATTCGCATCACCGATTCGGTGGTCGCCTGGGCCTGCGACAAGTACTCGATCTCTTGATCCGTTTTCGATCGTCGGTCGTTGACGCCAAGGTCGGGGTCGTAGTCGACCGTGACGCCGGCGGCAGTTAGGTGATGCGCAAAGATCAGCGGCAACGTTCGATCAGCGGACAAATGACCGACGCCGCGATCGCGCACCATGTTGGCCACCGCTGCGGCGGTCGCCGATTCGCGATCGGCGGGCAAGCCATCGGGGCCGGCATGATCGGCTGGGCAAGATACTTGCAAACCGGGTCGGTTCTGTCGCACGCGATCCATCTCCAGATCACGCACAATTCCGAACGCCTGGTCGCCTAGCTGCAAAAACGCGGCCGGGTCGCCCAAGGGGACTCCCAAGCGTCGGTAAAGCGTCGCGTTCTTGTCGGCAAACCCGGCGATGATGAAATCCATGGACGTCGATCCAAACGATGATGGGGAAACGAAAGCGGTCAGCGGGCAACATGCCGGCACAGACAGCGGTCACATTCGAGGTGCCGAATCAACCCGCCATGGGTAGAAAATACGCGAAGCTGACCGTCACCAGTAAGGCCGCCAAGCCCATCGCGGTGCTCATCGGCGAAATCACCTTCAGCCCCTGAGCCTCCGTCATGCCGCTCATCCGAGTGATCACCCAGAACGCACTGTCGGTCATCCAAGAAACCGGTTTGCTGCCCGCGCCGATCGCCATCGCCAAGTAGACGGGATGAAAGGGCAACGTGCCGTCGGCGGCAAAACCTTGCATCACGCCGGCGGCGGTGATCATGGCGACCGTGGCACTGCCCTGCAGGGTTCGAATCGCCACCGTGACGATGAAAGCCAACGGCAGGATCATCAGTCCCGGAACGCCTTCGGCCAATCCTGCGACGGCACCCGCGATGCCTGCCTGCCGCAACATCGCGCCGAACGCGCCACCGGCCGCAGTGATCAGGATGATTGAACCGGCCGCCGCCAGAGATGTCGCGACCAGCTTGTTTTTTTCTTTCGGATCACAGTACCGCATCAACAAAAACGACAACGCACAGCCGATCGCCAAGGCGACGTTTTTGTCGCACAGGTTGTCGACGGCTTTGACCCAACCGCCCGTCGGCGATGACGACGACTGGGCCAGGTACGCAACGGTCGATCCGGTTGCGATCAACACGACCGGCACCACGATGGGCAACAACGACAGCATCAAGGACGGCCGGTCGCCGGACGCAGTTTCGCCCAATGCTTGTTTCGCATCATGATCTTGCGTTTCGTCGGGAGTCGCCGCTTCCGGTAAAGGGATTTCGACAAAGCGATTGATGGTTCTTGCCGCCGCCAATGAAATCACGCTGGTCACACTGCCGATGCCCAAACCGGCAAGCAGCATCGTGCCGACATCCACACCAATGATTTCCGCCACCTGAAGCGGCCCCGGGGTCGGTGGGACCAGCGAGTGGGCGATCGAACCGCCGGCAAGGATCGCCAGCAAGAACAGCACGTAGTCTTTGCCGACCTTTCGTCGCAGCGACTGGGCCAGCGGCACCATCAAGTAGAACACCGTGTCAAAAAAGACGGGCACGCCCAACACGAACGAACTCGCGGCCAACGCCTCCGGTGCACGCTTTGGTCCGGTCAAACGCAACATCGCATCGACGATCACCGAAGCGGCGCCCGAGGCCATCAATAGACTGCCGATCACGCCGGCCAGCGCGATCAACACGCCGACTTTCCCGGCGGTTTCGCCGAACGCGTGGACAAGACGGTCGGCCGCCGATGACTTCACAAAGCTGTCGGCCTGCTGGGCCGTCATTTTCCCTTTGGCGACTTCCGTTGCCGCGTAATCCTGCAACGCGGCGGGCAACGTC
Source organism: Crateriforma conspicua (assembly GCF_007752935.1). Lineage (NCBI taxonomy): Bacteria > Pseudomonadati > Planctomycetota > Planctomycetia > Pirellulales > Pirellulaceae > Crateriforma > Crateriforma conspicua. Next base: position 4,474,554 of record NZ_CP036319.1, read on the forward strand.
AACAGCCCGACCAACCAGCCGGCCAACAACAGCGTTAAAAATGCGTGCAGTCGAAAAACTAGAATCGCGGACAATACCGCGACGACCGCAATCGCCACCAACCACCAAACGTGCATAAACCAATCGATCAAACGTTGAAGGACGAACCGGAAACGATGGGCCCACGCCAATCGCCACAGTCGGCCGTTGTTGCTGCGGGCCGCGTGCGAATCCGCCCGACGTGACGAACTGCCGCGATCGGCTACGGTATCACAGCCAAGGGCAGCTCGGGGCACCGTAGCGTCGACTTCGTGGGGCCGCTTCACGCCATGACGTGTCGGCAAATCCACCACGCGGTCTGTCAGATGGTTGTGGGACACGGTGGCGCACTAGCGGCGAACATTGCGGGCTCGTACATTGGCCCTGCGTCGCCGAACGGAGCGTGTTTTCCGCGAAAAACGCGGGAAAATAAAACATCTTTCGGAGTGAAAAATCACTTCGGAACAGGGTTCCCACAAAGATCATCCGGCGATGCCGTTGCCGCGACCGTTGTTTTAGCGGTCGCATCGGATGAATACAGTCTTCCAACCAAACAGCAAGAACGTGTCAGACGCAGCGGTCAGCGAAGTAAGCTTTTTCGAGAAACACGAGTTTGCGATCCGCCGGATCCACTCTCTGTTGGGTTTGGTTCCCTTGGGCGCATACATGTGTGTGCACTTGGCGACCAACGCCAGCCTGCTCAACGGCGTGGCGACGTTCCAGCGTGCCGTGTTTTTGATTCACAGCCTGGGGTCCGTATTGCCGCTGGTGGAATGGGGATTCATCTTCCTGCCCCTGTTGTTCCACGCGATCCTTGGCGTCTGGATCATTTACACCGGCAAGACCAACAGCAGCCAGTACCGCTTCACCGCAAACAAGCGATACACATGGCAACGCTGGACGGGGATGATCGCGTTTTTGTTCTTGATGGTTCACGTGCTGCACCTGCACGGCTGGTTCCACGCCGAACCGTGGCTGGCTTTGATGGAACCGCTGGGGTTGGCCGGATTCAAACCGTACAACGCCGCCAGCACGTTGATCATGCAGATGGACGGTTTCATCTGGCCGACTTTCTACCTGCTGGGGGTCTTGGCCACAATCTACCACCTGGCCAACGGAATCTGGACGGCCGGAATCACTTGGGGCCTGTGGATTTCGCCTCAAGCTCAAGAACGTGCCACGAAACTATGTGTGGCCTTCGGACTCGTTTTGACGGTTCTTGGTACGGGTGCCTGGTGGGCCGCCGTTTCACCGTCGGTTGAAGAAGCCAAGGAAGCCCGCATGATCGAAGACGAGATGTACGAGGCGAACTTGAAGGGCGGTCTGGTTTACGAAAACGACGAGAAGCGCATTCCCGCGGACAAGGTCCTGGGCGAACCCCATGACGCGAGTGCGGACGACGAATCCCAAGATTCCGCCGACGCCCAAGCCATGTTGCTGCCCTGATTTTGAACAAAGCCCCCGGCGCGCGTCCCGCCGAGGAAAAAGCATTCACCACCCGATTTTGATTTATTGACCAAGCAAGCGAGCCGTATTCATGGCAGAGAAACGAGTTGCCGTCGTCGGTGGCGGACTGGCCGGGTTGGCCAGCGTGATGAAACTGACCGAACTGGGTGTCAAAGTCGATTTGTTCAGCCTGACGCCGGTCAAGCGTTCCCACAGCGTGTGTGCCCAGGGCGGCATTAACAGCTGTAACGACCAGACGCGCCAGCTGGGCGACAGTGAGTGGAAACACTTCGACGATACTGTGTACGGCGGTGACTTTTTGAACCACCAGCCGCCCGTCAAAGAAATGGCGATGTGGGCGCCCAAGGTGATCGACCTGATGGACCGCTTGGGGGTTCCGTTCAACCGCACCGGCGAAGGCTTCATTGATCGGCGTCGATTCGGCGGAACGCTTTACAAACGCACCGCATTCGCCGGCGCAACTACTGGCCAACAACTGCTTTATGCTCTGGACGAACAGGTCCGGCGTCAGGAAGCCGAGGGCATGGTGCGAAAGTACGAGTTCTGGGATTTCCTGCGTCCGATTTTGGACGAACAAGGCAACTGCCGTGGGATCGTCGCACAAGACATGGTGTCGATGGAAATCCGCAGCTTCCCCGCCGACGCCGCGGTGATGGCAACCGGTGGTTGCGGACTGGTTTACGGCCGCAGCACGATGAGCGTTTTCTGCAACGGCAGTGCCGCCAGCCGCTGTTTCCAAGCGGGTGCGAAATACGCCAACGGTGAATTCATCCAAGTTCACCCGACGGCGATCCCCGGTGCCGACAAGCTGCGTTTGATGAGCGAATCGGCTCGCGGCGAAGGCGGCCGAGTCTGGGTGCCGCGAAAGGCCCAAGACCCGCGTGCTCCGCAAGAAATCCCCGATTCGGATCGCTACTACTTCCTGGAAGAACGGTATCCGGAATACGGCAACTTGGTTCCGCGTGACATCGCGACCCGCGAAATCTTTGACATCTGTGTCAACGAAGGCCTCAGTGTCGAAGACGATCGGATGTGCGTCTACTTGGACCTGACCCATATTCCGGCGGCGGAATTGGATCGCAAGCTGGGCGGCATCCTGGAAATCTACGAAAAATTCCAGGGCGTCGATCCTCGGGTCGAACCGATGAAAATCTTCCCCGCCGTTCACTACAGCATGGGCGGATTGTGGGCCGATTACGTCAAGAGCAGCGATAATGGCCTGGAACCGGGGGCCCCGGAAAACCACATGACCAACATTCCCGGTTTGTATGCGATCGGCGAATGTGATTACCACTATCACGGTGGAAACCGTCTGGGTGCTAATTCGTTACTGTCGTGCATCTTTACCGGTTTGTTTACCGGACCATCGATCGTCAACTACATCGATTCGCAGCCGCACGACGCGGTCTCCCAAGAACTATTGGATTCCGCCCGTCAGGCTGAAGTTGATCGCCACCAACACTTGTTGACCGGCAATGAAGGCAGCCAGGAAAACCCGTACCTGATTCACCAGGAACTGGGCGACTTGATGACGCGTGTGGCGACCGTGGTTCGCAAGAACGACCAGCTTTCCGAAGCCTTGGTGAAGGTCGACGAACTGCACCAACGTGCGATGAAGGTCAACCTGTCAGACACCGGCGGATGGACGAACCAAAACGTGCTGTTCGCCAAGGCCCTACAGGACATGTTCCCGCTGGCCAAGTGCATCCTGAAGGGTGCACTGCAACGCGACGAATGCCGCGGTGCCCATTACAAACCTGATTTCCAAAAACCACCGCTGACCGCCGAAGACCCGGCCGAACGTCGCCGGCAAGCCGAAGCGTGGTGTGACGAATTCGAAGCCAACAACGAACGTTACTTGAAGAGTACGATCGCGACTTGGAACGCCGACACGATGCAACCCGACTTGACCTACGAAGACGTCGACACGTCATCGATCCCGCCGCGGCCTCGGCTGTACGGCTTGGTCGGTGCAGACATCATCGAAGAAGTCTGGAAGGAACGTGCCAAGGCGAAAGCCGAAGCGGGTCAGTACGCCACGACCTGATTCGACAACCGACTTCAGTTCAATTAATTCATCTCAGTCAGTCACTCGTTCATATCGTTTCAGGATCGCCGGATGATCGCCCAGGAACCGACGCTGAAAAATCGACCGGAATTCATCAACGTCCGTATCAAACGTCAAAACGGACCCGGGCAGGAACCGTATTGGGAACTGCACAAGATCAAGTACGAACCGGAAATGAACGTGATCAGCGTTCTGCAACGGATCGCCGCCCAAGCGACGACCGTTGACGGTAAACGCGTCACCCCGGTGACGTGGGACTGTGGATGCTTGGAAGAGGTGTGTGGCGCGTGCACGATGGTCGTCAATGGCCGCGTCCGTCAAAGCTGCAGTGCCTTGGTGGATCGGTTGCTGGCCGATAATCCAGACGAAATCGTTTTGGAACCGATGTCCAAGTTCCCCGTCATCCGAGACTTGATGGTGGACCGCGAACGACTGTTCCGCGGACTGCAACGCGTCAAGGGTTGGGTGCCGGTCGACAGCTATTACGACATGGGTCCGGGCGAACGCCAACTGCGTGACACCCAAGAGCAAAACTATCCGCTCAGCCAGTGCATGAGCTGCGGATGTTGCTTGGAAGCATGCCCGCAGTTCCTGAAGATCGAAGTGCCACGTAAGGAAGGCGAAACCGACGAGCAGTACGAAGCACGCAAGTATGCCGAGTACGACAAGGGATTTGTGGGTGCGAATGCGATTTCACAGGTGATGTTGTTCAACAACCACCCGACCGGAAAAGCACTGGCCAAAGAGCGTTTGGACGCATTGACCGGGCCGGGCGGCATCGCGACATGTGGCAACGCCCAAAACTGCGTGGCGGTTTGTCCGAAAGAAATTCCGCTGACCACATCGATCGCGCGTGCAGGACGTGCGACCACGGTCCACGCGATCAAGAAGTGGTTCGAGCGTTAGTCGCTGGCCACCGGCGACCAACCTGAACAGACCGGCTGATTCCCAGGCGGCTTCACTCAAGTAATTGGTGAAGCCGGTCACGGAAAATGGCCGGTCTTATTTTGCGCACCGGCGGCATGAAAACGCCGTCCGAAAGACGGCGTCCGGTGTAAGACGCTGTCCTGTGTCGAACTAGACCGACGCCAGTGTCGGCGTGCTGTGAACCATCAGCGTCTTTTGATTGCGGACGACTCGCAGGAACTCGGCTTCGCTGACCGGTTTGGCGATGTAATCGTTGACCTGCAATTCTTCGCAGCGTGCTTTCAGCGCCGGATCATCGGCGGCGGTCAACACGACGGTGGTCAGCCCCAGCCGGTTCTTGGGGATCTCCGGCAACATTTCAAGAATGTCGATCCCGGTGCCGTCGGGCAACATCATGTCCAGCAGCAACAGATCGGGGGTGGGGGCCCGTGCGAAAACACCTTCACGCCGCAGAAATTTCATCGTTTCTGCCACATTGCGGCATAAGGTCACACGATGGTGAACACCGCTGCTGCGAAGGGCGTGAATCGTGACGCGGGCATCCATCAAGCCGTCTTCGACCAACAGGATCTCCATCGGCTTGGTTCGTGAATCACCCAACATGTTCGGCCTCTTCAATTTCGGATTCCTCTGACAGATTGCATGTTAAGGCGAATCGCAATGCGGCGAAAACAGCGGAATTTCCGGCTTCGCCCGCACCCATCGGCGTCAAACGCCGGCGAAAGGTGCCGGGCTGCCCGGACCGGCCATTTTCAACGGTCCATTTTCGGTCGTCACGACGACCCGCCTTCATTTTAATTACCCGCCGACGCAATCAGATCGGCTTCCAGCTGTTCGTGTTGCCGCAGCCGAGCGTCGAAGGCTTCCACGGCGGCGATCAGCCCCCGAAATCCCTCGATGCCAACACCGCGGTACTGCAGTTCCTCTGCCTGTTCGGCCAGCTCGCTTAGCCGCAGGTACAGTTGGCAATGCTGGTCATGGGCCAGCGACGTCTTTTGAAAGTGTTCCGGATCGGTCAGCATCCGCACCGAGCTGCCGACCGGGATTTCGACAAACCCGTAAGCCTCTTCTAGCGCAAACTGCATCGACAATTGGTCACGCAGCGTGTCCAGCAGCCGGGTCAACGAGCGGACCGTGGCCGCAGATCCGTCCTCCGTTTCGCACGTCTGCCGCAGCTGGTGGATGGTTTGCCACAGATCAGGATTGCTGTCCTTGATTTCCTGAAGGAACGCGGGATTCACCACCAGCGTCCGTTTTTCGGTCATCGTCGCCATGGTCGTTCGCTTCTTCCTGATGGATGGGAACACAGCGTTCGGAAATGGCTGCGGTCAGTGATCAGAATACCGCAACGGACGGAACGAGACACATCGCGGCCTCGGCACGTTTTTGCATTCCCTGCGCTGCCGTAGAGAAGACTTTCATCAGACGTCAGTGGGCGGCCGGCGTCAAGTTTTTTCTGCCGCCCGGCGTTCCGCCCGCACCACAAGTTTCGGCCAGCATCGCGAGCGATATCGCCCAACGGATACCTGACCACTAGGATCGAAACCGATCGATCGGCGTCACACCGACCGGGTGAATAATCCGTACCAAATGATGCAGCGAATCGCGCTGACACCATCCCGCCAGCCGATTTTTTTCCCTTCGCCGTACCAACGATGGCGATAGCGAATGGGTTTTTCGGCAAACCGCAGCCGGGCACGTGAAAACCGAGCCGTCAGCTCGATTTCAATACCGAAACGATTTTCGCCGCATGCCGCCGCGGTGCGCCGGAACACGTCTCCGCGGGCCATCTTGTAGCACGTTTCGACGTCGGTCAGCCGTGGTCCGATCAGCATCCCGGACAAATTACTCAGGAAGCGATTGACCATTTGGTGCCACCAGGGAGACACCAGGCGGTCGGCCGATCCGTAGCGGGTTCCATACACCACGTCGGCCTCATTCTGCACGATCGGGCGCAAGAGCCGGCGAAAGTCCTGGGGATCATACTCCAGGTCCGCGTCCTGGATCACGACGACGTCACCGTCGGTGGCCGCAACGCCGGTTCGGATCGCCGCGCCTTTGCCGCGGTTGACCGGATGTTCAAGAACCACCACGCGGGCGTCACAGGCCGCTGGCAAGTCGCCACCGGCCGACAGCGACGCGGCGATCTGGTGAAGCTGCTGGGCCGAATCGTCGCTGCTGCCATCGTCGACCAAAACGATCTGCAGCGGCAGCCCCGTTGCAATCAGACGATCGATCACCATTCGCACCGTCGACGCTTCGTTGTAGACAGGCACGACGACCGAAAGGGTGAATCCGTCGGGCAGAGAAAAGTAGTTCAGCGTGTCGCAAAAATGATCACCGAATTGACGTCGACACTGCTGGACGAACGACTCGGTCCACGCCTCAGCGGCGGACACACCCGAGACCAAATTGCTAGCAACACTGTCATCACCAGTGTTCGATTCAGCTTCCGGATTCAGAATGCCACCTCATTAAAAACGCACAGTGGAAACGTGTCGACGCGAAGCAGAAACCGTCCACCCGATCACCATGCCAACAATGTACAAAACCTGCACGCACGCATGGGCGGTGGCGTTTCAAACCGTTGTCTTGAAGCCCACAAATTGGCAAACGCCGTGTTCGTACGGATCTCCGGTGCATTGGCAATTTCTTCGAAAAATTCTTGGCCCATGATCGCTCGTGTTTTACCGAGCCAACGAGCCGAGTCCGATCGAATTGTACGATCGGTCGCAGCGATCGTTGTTGACATTCCAAAGGGGCAAGCGCACATTCTTCCCGTCATCGACATGGATCGTTCACGCAAGGAACGGTCGCTTCTTTTCAGCGCGGAGTCATCCACATGCTTCTTGTCTGCGACTCGACTTTGGTTTGCTTCAACCGGTCGACCCAGCTTCCCAAGGTCGCGCCAGACACCCGTTGATTTTCAACGTGCTGTTGATTGCTGATGGCATGACGCCGCCGAAACTTTTGGCACGGCAACAACGCACTCTTGGTTCGGAAACTTTGCTTCCGGCCGATCCCTGCGAAACCATGACGCGACGCAGCGGTTGAAGGCAGAAGAGTTTCGAGCCGACGTTCCGATCAAGGGAGAGGGCATGATGGAACGCGCCTGCGGATAATGCTTCCGCGGTACATGGACGTCGCTCCCTTTTTTTTCGGATCCGCGAACTCACGTCGGACTTTAAAACGATTGGTTTTAAAACGTTTGGTTCGCTCCGGTGCAACAGATGGTCACCAACGCTTGATGAATCGGCATCACTACTGAAATTCCCGCCTGGAATGGATGCCCAAGGTCTTCGGACCCGGAACGGCGGATGCGAGCCGGCTTTGCATGATGCAAAGTCGGCTCGTTTCATTTGGCGCCGTCATGGACGCGTCTTTTCGCTCTTTTGCCCGCCGATTCGCAAACGCGAATGTGCGGTGATGCGCAGTTGTCACAGATAATCTTGGTTGCACCATCACCGCATGATTTCGGCCTTGGCGAAGGTCCTGATCTACAGTCGCGGCTTGGGTGGCTTCGCCGGCGGTGACGATTCATCGTGTCCCACCAATTGCAGGTCACGTGCGAAGATGTCGTCGCCACAAACAACAAACAAGGTTTGCATGTCTTCGCCCCCGAACGCGCAATCACGCATCCGACCACCGGCGACCGGACGGTTCAGAATGGCGTGAACGCGCCCCGGTTGATCAAAGATTTGAACACCCAAATCCGTGGCGACCACCAAACGTCCTTCACGCGTCATCGCCGCGCCGGCCGCAACGGGATCCGTCGCATCGACTGCTTGATGCAAGAATGAATACGGTTGACCGTCGACAAGATTTCCGTCTGGATCGATTCGGTACGACCACACGTAACGTCCGCCCGCATCGGTGACCAACAAGAACCGACGATCCGGCGTCACGGCCAACCCGGCGGGCCGCGACGGACACGGACGAACGCTTGCACCGGAGCCGCCGTCGACGAACTGAGTCAGCGTTCCCTTCTGTGGATCGGCTTGGTATCGGAGATCACCGACACGAATCTGGTCGCCACGACGATCCATGTTTTGGCGAATGGACTCGGGGGCTTCATCGATGCTGACCGATCGCCAGCTTTCACCCGCGATGGTGATGTCTTTTAATTCCGGATGGGATGTGGTGTCGGTGGTGATGGGCGTTTGCCAGTCGGCCCACAACCACTTCATCGCGTCAGGAAAAATCGCACTTCCGTGTTTGCCGTTATGGCCGCCTTCGCCCCAAACGTTTTCCACGTCGTATCCGGCCCACTGCAGCGCGGACAACATGGTTCGGTTGGCGTTCCACCAGTCGCCGGCGTAGATGTTCAAATCGTTGCTGCCGTCCTGCAAGAAGATCTTCAGCGGTTTCGGTTCGGTCTTTCGAATCATCGTCGGATAATTGTGACCGCCCCGAAGACCGACATACGTGCCAACGGTGCTGAAGACACGGCGAAACTGATCCGGCCGATGCCAGGCGACGCCCAGCGCGGCGATGGCGCCGCTGCTGCTGCCGCCGATCGCACGCAGATTCGGATCGTCCGTCAAACGATACTTTTTGCCGACGGTGGGCAAGATTTCGTCGATGACAAACCGGGCGTATCGATCGCTGACGGAATCGTATTCGAAACTGCGATTGAATCGATCCTGTGATTCCGCATCACCGCCCGGCACGACGCCGGGATTGATACAGATGGCGATCGTGACGGGCATTTCGCCACGATGGATCAAATTGTCGAACACGTTGGGCAGGGCCCAGGTGCTGTTTTTGCGGACGTATTTCTGGCCATCCTGGAACACCATCACCGCCGCCGGTTCGGTACCGTCGTACTGTGATGGGACGTAAACGAAGTAATCGCGGTGAGTGCCGGGGTAAATCTTGCTGTCGTTCCAGGTGTGCGCGGTGACTTCACCACGCGGGACGCTGTCTTGGGCAACCGCATCGGGATGCACGGGATACGATTCGGCGACTTGGGCATTCAGCGGGGCGGCCGAAACCGCGGCCAACAGGAACAGGCCGCTGCAGCGGGTCAAAACCTGGCGTGTCATCGTCGTGGCGGTGCCAGCGGCGTGACTGGCGGCGGGAAGGGAAGTGTGGCGGGGCGTTTTCATGGGGCGTTCCAAGAAAGCGGTTGTCGGTGTGAAATCGTGACAGGGCGATCGGCCGCGGAACGGTTCCGAGGTCGAATCCGCATCGCATCACGCAGCGTCAACGTTAACCCAAAGCCAATGATCCCGCTTCGCGACGACATCCCCAGCCGAACCACGCCGTTGGTCAATTACCTGATCATTGCGATTTGCACGATCGCTTTTTTGGCTCAGGTCGCATCGGTGGATTCCGGCAACACGATCGTCCAGCGGTTCGGAATGGTGCCGCTGCGGTTGAGCGAACCGAACAAGGAAATCGTCGTCCCTCAAGCCGAAGTCGTCTCCACGCCCTTCGGCCCTCGCCAAGTGATCACCGAAAAAGTGTTGCCGCCGCCGGCGGTTCCGGCTTGGGCGACGATTTTGACGTGCATGTTTCTGCACGGCGGCTGGATGCATTTCCTGGGGAATATGTGGTTTTTGTACATCTTCGGCGACAACGTCGAAGACCGGCTTGGTCCGCTGGGATATGCGATCGCGTATTTGGGGACCGGAGTGGCGGCAGGGCTGGCCCACTATTTCGCGGATCCGTCCAGCCCGGTGCCGACGATCGGTGCCAGCGGTGCGATCGCCGGGGTGATGGGGGCCTACGCGTTTCTGTACCCGCACGCTCGAGTGCTGGCGGTGCTGCCGATTTTCATCTTCATCCAGACGTTTGTTGTTCCCGCACCCGTGTTTTTGGGGATCTGGTTTTTGCTGCAGACTTTCAGCGGGATCGGGTCGACGATGGGCGGCCAGGCGGGCGGCGTGGCCTGGTGGGCACACGTGGGCGGGTTTGTGGCCGGTGGGCTGGTTGCTTTAGTGGTGGGCCGTTCACCGCTTGCGCATGACGCGGTGACCGAGCGGCGATTTTGACGCAGACTGCCAGTCCGACCGACGGCCCAGGTGCCGAAGCCGACTGGATCGCCGCAAGTCATTCACATCATTCGACTTGTGACACAAAAAAAGGTTTCGGCACGGCACTTGCAACATTGGCGTGCGCCAGCGACCGGGCTGCCAGTACGGCGGTGCGTCGCGTCAAACCATATCGGCCCAACGAATCTTACGATTCACAACCTCACGATTCTTCGAACCGTCATTGCAAAGGTGTCACGGAAATGGCAACTGCCACGAAATCAAAGTCCAACGTCAAGCTTCAGCCCCTCGGGGAACGCATCGTGGTGCAACGTGAAGAAAGCGAAGACGTCACCGCCGGCGGCATCGTGCTGCCCGATTCGGCCAAAGAAAAGCCGGCCCGAGGCGTGGTCATCGCCGTCGGAACCGGAAAGCTTTTGGACGACGGCAGCCGCAGCGAAAGCCAGTTGAAGGACGGCGACCGCGTGCTGTTCAGCAGCTATGCGGGTGAAAGCGTCGAAGTCGGCGACGTGGAATACCTGTTGATGCGTGAAGACGACGTCTTGGCCGTCATCGAATGATCCGGACCGCCGGAGGCCACTGAATTCGATCGCGGCATCCGGTCCCCGCCGTCCGAATACCAATTCATCTTTTGAAACAAGGTTTGTAATCACTCATGTCCAAAATCATCGCCTTTGATCAGGAAGCCCGCGAAGCGATCCGCCGCGGCGTGTCCAAACTGGCTCGTACCGTCAAAGTCACCCTGGGCCCGAAAGGCCGCAACGTCATCCTGCAAAAAAGCTTTGGCAGCCCGACGGTCACCAAGGACGGCGTGACGGTTGCTAAGGAAGTCGAACTGGAAGACGTCTATGAAAACATGGGCGCTCGAATGGTTCGCGAAGTCGCCAGCAAGACCAGCGACGTCGCCGGTGACGGAACCACCACCGCCACCGTGATGGCCGAAGCGATCTTTAACGAAGGCCTGAAGGCCGTGGTCGCCGGCGTCAACCCGATCCAAATGAAGACCGGGATCGAAGCCGCGGTTGCCGATATCACCGAGCAACTGCACAAGATGGCCACCAAGGTCAAAGACCAAGATGCGATGGCCAACGTCGCAACCATCGCCAGCAACAACGACCGCGAAATCGGCAACCTGTTGGCTGACGCCATGAGCAAGGTCGGTAAAGACGGCGTGATCACCGTCGACGAAGGCAAGAGCCTGCAGACCGAACAAGAATGGGTCGAAGGCATGCAGTTCGATCGCGGCTATCTGTCGCCGTACTTCGTCACCGACAGCAGCAGCATGGAAGCCGTCTTGGAAGACGCTTACGTGCTGATCTTTGAAAAGAAAATCAGCAACATCAAGGACATGGTTCCGTTGCTGGAGAAGGTGGTCGAAAAGGGCAAGCCGCTGTTGATCATCGCCGAAGACGTCGACGGCGAAGCCTTGGCCACTTTGGTCATCAACCGCTTGCGTGGCACCTTCACCGTTGCCGCCGTCAAAGCCCCGGGCTACGGCGACCGTCGCAAGGCCATGATGGAAGACATTGCCATCCTGACCGGCGGACAAGCAATCTTCGAAGCTTTGGGCGTCAAGCTGGAAAGCGTCGACCTGACCCACTTGGGACGTGCCAAGAAGGTCATCATCGACAAGGACAACACGACGGTCATCGAAGGTGCCGGCAAGAGCGCCGACATCAAGGCACGGATCGATCAAATTCGTCGCGAAATCGAAAACACCACCAGCGATTACGATCGTGAAAAGCTGGAAGAACGCTTGGCCAAGCTGGCCGGTGGTGTCGCCAAGGTCAACGTCGGTGCGGCGACCGAAAGCGAAATGAAGGAAAAGAAGGCTCGTGTCGAAGACGCTTTGCACGCGACTCGTGCGGCCGTCGAAGAAGGCATCCTGCCCGGTGGTGGTGTCGCTCTGTTGCGTGCCAGCAGCAAGGTCAAGCCCAGCGATCTAACCGAAGACCAAGTCATCGGTTACAACATCGTTCTGCGTGCCTGCCGCGCACCACTGACCATGATCGCAGAAAACGCCGGGCAAGACGGCGGCATCGTCTGCGAACGCGTGTTGTCGGCTAAGGCAAACGAAGGCTACAACGCCCTGACCGATACCTACGAAGACCTGGTCAAGGCCGGCGTGATCGACCCGACCAAGGTGACCCGTACCGCACTGGGCAACGCCGCCAGCGTCGCCACCTTGTTGCTGACCAGTGACGCCTTGATTGCCGAAAAGCCGAAGGCAGCCGGTAAGGCCGGTACCGGCGGCGATCACGACATGTATTGATCCCTTCGACCCAGTCGATCGAATCATCTTTCGATCGATCGAGTTACCGAGCCCCAACATCAAAATCGCGACTCGTCCGACCCGCTCGGACGAGTCGTTTTTTTGTTGTGTTGGTCGGCGACGCCCGCGATCGCTGCGGAAGGCGGATCTTATCAACGCTTGGGCATTGACGACGCGGACGGCTTGTCGCCAACCGGGGCACCCATCGAACAGCTATTCGCCGGCATCGTCGCCCCAACGACCGATCTTGATGGACAATGCGACCAATGCCGCCGACCAGGGACTTCACTGGTTGGCCGATCACGGCGACACGCTTTACCGATTCGCATTGCATCGGGTCAGTGATCCGGCCACCGCCGAGGACTTGGTCCAAGAGACGTTTTTGGCGGCGATTCGGTGTCAAAGGTCCCCGGCCGATGGCGATGATCGGGGCAGCGATTCGGGATCAGACGTTGACGAAATCCGCTGCGTGCAAGCTTGGCTGATCGGAATCTTGAAACACAAGATTTGCGACCATTTTCGCCAAGCCCGCCGCCAGAATGCGACTGGTGATCCGGACGCCGGGCCGACTTGGAAATCCATCGACACAGACAACATTGCGCCGGCGACCGACCAGCCCGATCCGTCGGCTTCGCTGGACCAGGCGGAGTTTCGCGATGCGTTGGCGGCCTGCATCGAACGGTTGCCGATTGCAATCGGCCAAGCAATCCGTTTGACTTTGGTGGGCGGACTGGACGCCGCCGAAAGCAGCGAACTACTGGGCATTTCACGCGATGCGTTGGCGGCCCGACTGTATCGGGGACGCCTGGCGCTGCGACAATGCTTGACGCGAACCTGGTCGACCGAGACCGACGACGAAAACCATGCGCGGCCGACCAAGCCCCCCGGGACCATCGCGGTGACAAAGAAATCCGAATGAATCGTTCCCTCGGACAAAATCTGCGGATGGTGCTGTCGCTTCGCTGCGACGAAAACCGGCATCTGCACAACCAGCGTCTGCTGCGTCGGTTGACCGCCACCGAGCGGTTCGCGATGTGGGGCCATTGGTTGGCCTGCGGCCCGTGCCGCCGCTTGATCCGTCAATTGTCCCGAATCGATCATGCGGCCCGGCGTCTGGGCGACGACTTGCAACGCAACCGTGAAGGCCAATCAACGTTGCCGTCCGATTCATATGACCGCATCGCCCGGGCCATTCATTCGGCATCCCCCCGCCCAACCCGCGGCGTCGATCCACCCCGTGAATCCGGCCAGGACCGTGGCAGGGACGACGACTGAAACGCCGCAGCCGAAGGCGAAAGGCAACGAACGGAAAGTTTTTTCTGATTTTGACGCAGATTCTGCGTCATCGCTCGGCTGCTGCAGCGACTACGCCCAAAACGGGATGCCGTCGGAAGACCCATCGCCGTTGATTTGGTCCTTCCTTTTCACGCTGCAGCTAACACCATGCGAATTTCTTCTCTGTGCCGATCGGCGCTGGCTTTGACCCTGACTTTGGCTTGCGGAAGCCTTCACCACGCCCATGCGGCCACCATCCAAGTGACGATTGAAAACTTGGGACTGGACGGCAGCACGCACGTCACCCCAGTGTTCATCGGATTCGGCGACGGAACCTTCACACCGTTCACCCCCGGACAATCGGCGACCACCGCGATTGAACGCTTGGCCGAAGACGGCAACACCGGTCCACTGGAATCCGCTTTTCCCTTTCCATCGGAAAATCGCACCACGCTGGTCCAGGGTGACGGCCCGCCGACGTTCGACGCCGGCGAATCGGCGACCGCGACGTTTGATATCGATCTGAATGGTGGGGCCAATCGATTGTTGCTGGCGACCATGTTGTTGCCGACCAACGACTGGTTCATCGCGACCCAAGGCAACGGTGTCGACCTGTCCGGTTTGACCGCGTCATCACCGATCAGTTTTGAACTGAATCGTTTGTACGACGCGGGAACGGAAGTCAACGACTTTGCCACGTCAGCGGCCAACGGACTGTTCGGGCTGTCCGGCGGTCAAACGGGACCCGACATTGGCACCGACGAAAACGGCGTGGTGACTTTCCTGGGTGAAATCGGCATCAACGATCGGCTGGCTGACTTCGAAGGAAGCGACCCGTTCGACGGCCGTCCGGTGGATTTCAATCCGACGCTGTCACCGCTGCGGGTCACCGTGTCGGCCGTGCCGGAACCGGCAACCTGTGTGGCGGCGGGCGCATTCGCGATCGGCGGCTTGGTGGCACAGCGTCGTCGCCGACGCAAAGACCGATCGCAGAGGTCCAAGACAGATCCGGCGTCCTGATTCGATACGGACAACGATGACGCAAACGGTTTGTCGCAGCCTTGTGCCTCTCAGGTATCGATCGCACGAAGTGATCAGTGGCTAGAATTGGGAAAAATTGACGTCGGCCGGTGCAACCTCATCAGCCGACGGATCTGATTTCCCAACGCTTTCTTACCGCCGTTCATGATCTGCAAACCCAAGTCTGACGTCTTACCGTTCCGCCGGTTGGTCGCTGTCGCGATTGGTTCGTTATTGTGCACCTGCATCGCCACCGCCCAACATGCCGACATTCCGCGACCGGAAGCCTGGAACGACCTGGTTCCCGGCGGACGATTCATGGATCGATTCGAACCGATCCCGTTATTGCAACCTCGGGTAAGTGCGGGCTGGGGTGTGGATGGCGTATGGCAGCGCGACGTTCAAAACGGAATCGAAGACGAATCGTTTTCCTACTGGGGTGGCAACATCCTGCAGGACGACGACGGCCGGTTCCACCTGTTTGTTTGCCGCTGGGACGAAGACCATCCCAAGGGCCACATGGCTTGGCGTGAATCGATCGTCGTCCGCGCGACATCCGACCATCGGCTGGGCCCTTACCGCGTCGCCGAGATCATCGGCCAGGGGCACAACCCCGAAGCTTATCGAACGGCCGATGGGCGAGTCGTTTGCTATGTGATCGATCGCAAGTTTGAGTGCCAAAGTTATGTCGGCCGATCCATCACAGGCCCTTGGGAAAAGGTTACCCCGGTCTATGACACACGTGACCGAAAGGTCATCGCCAACCTGACCAACAACAGCTTCAGCCGACGAGAAGACGGTTCGTTTTTGATGGTCAATCGTGGTGGTGGCATGTGGGTCAGCCGCGACGGGCTGGCACCTTGGGAACAAATCACCCAAGGCAGCAATTACCCGAAAGTCGAAGGCCGGTTCGAAGACCCCGTGCTGTGGCGCAGCAACGTCCAATACCACATGATCGTCAACGACTGGTACGGCCGTATCGCGTACCATTTGCGCAGCAAGAACGGTGTGCACTGGAAAGTGGATCCCGGCGAAGCCTACATGCCGGGGATCGCCGTTTCACAAGACGGCCAAAGCGACGACTGGTACAAGTACGAGCGGATCAAAATCTTTCAAGACGAACACGGTCGCGGCATCCAAGCCAATTTTGCCGTCATCGATTTCAGCAAGCACGATGACCTGCCCAACGACCAGCACAGTTCGAAAAATATCTCCATTCCGCTGAAGCCCGGACGCCTATTGACGCTATCCAACCCGACGGCGATCACCGACGACACCGCGGAGGTCCGCTTGCGAATCGATGCGGAAGAAGGCTTCGACCCGATCCGTGATCTGGACCTGGAAAGCCTGCGATTCGGTGCGCCGGAAGAAGTCGACTTTGGACGTGGCGCGACTCTGATTGGCACTGAACACGATGATCGTGGGTTGGTCTTGATCTTCGCCGGTACAGACTGCAATTTCGAAGACCATAACTTCGCCGGTAAACTGATCGGCCGCACCCGCGACGGTCAAATGACGTTCGGCTATTGCCGACTGCCTTGGGTCACGTATGTCGAACCGATCGTCACGGCAAAGCGTCCCGAAGCGATGGCCAACGATGCGGGCCTGTGGGTGTTGCGGATTCCGGTGGCCAACCACGGTCAAGTCGATGCGGCGGGATCAAAGATGTCCCTCCAAATCGACCAGACCGATCCCATCATTCTCGAATGCCCGCCGCTGAAACCCTATCAGTCGGCAAACGTTGTGGCCGCGATCCCGGATGACCTTCTGGACGGAAAGCCACACCAGGTGACGATCGGCTGTGGCATCGGGATCACCCGAACCAACGTCTTTGTCGCGGACAAGTTTCGATTGCCCGCGAAATGAGTCGCCTGGTCCTGCAACCAGGGCACCGCTATTTGACGAAGACGTCGACGCCGAATGATTCCAATTCGGCTTTGGCGTTTTGCAACGTCTTTTCGTCCAGCGGATTGCCGCCCAGATAGACCTGCAAGTAAGGCGCAAACCGTCGATCCGATTCCGCATCCTTTCGACACGCGTCAACCAGCGGCGACAAGTCTTTCACTTGGTTGCGAGACATCAGCAACATCTTTAGATCCGTCAGTCCCGCGACGGGCTTGAGCGAATCGACTTGGTTGCCGGAAAACTCCAACGTGGTCAGCCACGACAGCCCCGAAACCGGACGCAAATCGCGGATCTGATTTTTGGCGACGTCCAACGACCACAGCTTGGGCAACTTGGCCACCACCGCAATGTCGGGCAGCCGATTGTCGGCGGCGTAAAGCGTCCGCAGGTTGGACATGTTCGCGACCGGCGATAGATCGGCAATCTTGTTGCCCGAAAGGTCCAGGTATTGCATGGACGTCAGGTCTTTCAACGGACCAATGTCGCGGATCTTGTTGTCGCTAAGCGATACGGATTGCAACCGCTTCAAATTCGCGATCGGCGAAAGATCGCTGATCGCATTGTCACGCAGATCGATCAGCATCAATTCTTTGCAGTGCTGAAGTCCTTCCAGACTGGTGATCTTTTGATCGATCCCGACGACTCGTGAAATCTTGGCGACGTCGGACGCGGTGATCGGTTCGTCGTTGTAGCGTTTGGCAAACACTTCGCGGCGAACCGCGTCTTCCAAAGCTTCGTCGGCAAAGATCGACTTCACCGGTGCGGCGACCGGCTTCTTGTCGGCTTCATTCTTCCTTGCGTCCTGATTCTTAGCGTCTTCTTTCTTAGCGTCTTCTTTCTTAGCGTCTTCTTTCTTGTTGTTTTCTTTTTTCGCGTCGTCCTTCTTCACGTCCGCTTTTTTGGCGGGCGCGGGATCGTCCTTCTTCTCCGTCGCCTTTTCCGATCCTTCCTTCGCTTGTGCCGCTACCGGCTTTTCTTTATCCGTCGGTGGGTCGTCGGCGAACGCATTGGTCGATGTTGGGGCTAAAACCAGCGTGGTCAATCCGAACAGGGCAGCAAACCGAAGATGTCGATGAAGTTCTGCGATCATGTTGTCAGTCAAATCGATGGTCGAAGTAGGGGATGGAGGCGGGTACGGTCCGCTACCCCGGTGCGATAAACGCCGCGGTTGATCACGGGCCGCCGAGGCGCATTCTAACCCGGCTCGCGCGGGTTCGCATTGCGTTCGTCCCCGCAGGACCCACACCACCTGCGACCAAGCTTTGGTTGGAAGGCCCCTTTTGAAACGGCCCTTCAAAGCCATGCCCTGAACGCTCAAGCGATCAAAATTCCGGCGATCGCCCCGGTCATGCAACACGCCAGCAAACCGCCGAACATCGCCCGCAATCCCAGGGCAGCCAAGTCTTGCCGTCGACTGGGTTCCAAACCACCGATGCCGCCGACCTGGATGCCGATCGCACCGAAATTACTGAACCCCGCCAACGCATAGGTCAGCACCACGGCGGTTCGTTCGCTCAACACACCTTCCGGCCCAACGTCTGCTCGGCCGAGCGCGTCAAAGGCGATGAATTCGTTGGCAACGGTTTTCAGCCCGATCAGCCGTCCGGCTTCCATGCATTCGTCCGCCGGAATCCCCATCAGCCACGCGAAAGGCCAGCACAGGTATCCCAGTATTTGCCCCAGGCTGAACGTAAAGTCCGTCGCCGGCTGGAAAACGCCCAGCCGTAGGCCGGCCCATATCAGCGCATCGGCCAGATGCCCCAACAAGACATCGATCAACGCAATCAACGCCAAGAATGCGATCAACATCGCGCCGACGTTCAGCGCCAACTTCAATCCGTCACTGGCGCCTTGGACGGCCGCCCCGATCATGTTGTCATGCCCGCTGGCGGCAAATACCGACACCGCGTCGGCCACCCGGTCGGATTCGGTTTCCGGCACCATGACTTTAGCGATCAGCAACGCGGCCGGTGCGCTGATAACCGATGCGGTCAGCAGGTGAGAAATGTCGATGCCCATCCCGGCATACACGCCCAGCAACCCACCGGTCACGGTCGCAAAACCGCCGGTCATCATCGCGCACAATTCGCTGCGGGTCATCGTTGCCAAGTAAGGCTTGACCACCAGCGGGGCTTCGGTGTGACCGACGAAGACGTTGGCCGCGGCGGCCAAAGTTTCGGCGCCGGTGGTGCCCAACGAAAAACGCATCACCCACGCCATCGCAGCGACCAGCCGCTGCATGATGCCCAAGTGATAAAGAACGCTCATCAGCGAACTGAAGAAAATCACCGTCGGCAACACGCCGAATGCGAACGTGCCCAACAGCGAATCGCCCAGCGGGTTGTCACCGCCGGCGCGAAACAGAAAACCGCTGCCGGCATCGACACACGCCATGACTTCTTGAAAGACGTCGCCGATGAAGACGAAGAATGCTTTGCCGGGATTCGTCGCCAACACCAAGAACGCGAGGGTCAACTGCAACAACAGCCCGCCGACGACCACCCGCCAAGGAAACTTTCTGCGGTCACTGCTGATCGCCCAAGCCGCTGCGATGAAACAAGCCAGCCCCAGAACACAAATCAGCCTTGCTTGCACCGCTTATTAATCCTGGTTGGGCGTGTCAAAAATGCGGTCGCCGGCATCGCCCAAACCGGGCACGATGAACGCGTGTTCGTTCAGTTCGGGGTCAATGGCGGCGACAAAGATCTTCACGTCAGGAAAGTCTTTGGCGATTCGCTCGATTCCCGGCTTGGCCGCGATGATGCTTAACACGCGAATGTCGCCGACGCCCCAACGTTGCAATCGACGCACGACCAAATCGATCGATCCGCCGGTCGCCAGCATCGGATCCAAAATCATGGCGACGTCCGGCGGGCTGCCGTTGGGCAGCTTGTCGTAATAGCCCACCGGCTGTGCGGTTTCTTCATTGCGGTACATGCCCAAGTGCCAAACGCTGGCATCGGGCAAGATCTGCAGCACCGGATCGACCATCCCCAAGCCCGCTCGCAACACGGGAACCAATCCCACATCGGCATTGATTCGGCGGCAATCCGCCATCGCAACAGGCGTCTGAATCTGGACCCGATCGGTCGGCAAATGATCGGTCGCCGGCACGCTGATCAACATCGTCAATCGATGGACCGCGGCGCGGAATTCGGCGGGACAAGTCGTTTCACAACGGACGACCGACAGATGGTGGTCGACCAAAGGGTGCGAAACCCGAACGACATTACTTGGTTCGCTGGTCAAACGGTCGGTTCTCCCGCATCGGCCCCGATGAAACGTTTGGTCGATCAATGACCGCCGCCGTGCACTTGGCACGAAACGGACAGGCCCACGCGATGGAGCCCCGACCAATGGGCCGCAACGCCGGATCCGACGCGTCGGCGTCATCAAAGTCCGGCGCGGCCGAGCGGATGGGGTGGGATTCGAACCCACGGTAGAGTCTCCCCTACGACGGTTTTCAAGACCGTTGCCTTCGACCACTCGGCCACCCATCCGGACGTAGGACGCAAATCTACCAAGTCCGTTCCCAGGACGAAACCGACCCAAAATTCGGTTTGACTCGGCCGGCCCCACTTGTATCATTGAATTAATACAAGAGGCCAAGCAATGCAAATCCACGTCCGATCCGATTCGACACCGATCTATCAGCAGATCGTCGATCAGGTTCGGCACCGAATCGTCGCCGGTTTACTGAAACCTGGCGAGGAGATGCCGACGATCCGCGGGCTGGCCGAATCGCTGCGGGTCAACCCGAACACCATTCAGCGGGCTTATCGCGAATTGGAAAATGAGGGTCTGGTTGAAAAGCGTCGAACCCGTGGAACGTTCGTCGCCGAATCGCCCACCCGCCAAGGCGTCCGTGAGCGGCGACGCCTGTTGATCCCCCACGTCGACCACTTGCTGGTACGTGCCGAAGGCCTGGGCATCGATTTCGATGAACTGGTCGATCTGCTTGACAAACGTCGCCAGAAAATCCTTTCCGATCAGGAGCCCTCGTCATGAATCACGCGATCAAACCATCCGGCAATGAATTGGCTGTGAAGGTCAGCGGACTGACGCGCCGTTTTCGTGGCAAGGTGGCCGTGGACGACGTCGATCTACAAATCCCTGCGGGCCAAGTGTTCGGATTGGTGGGCGTCAACGGCAGCGGAAAAACCACACTGATCCGCCACTTGATCGGCGGATTGATGCCACAATGCGGCTCGGTCCGGGTCCTGGGGCTGGATCCGATCGCCGACCGCGTCGACGTCCTGCGACGCACCGGATACCTGACCGAAGAAGACACGCTGCCGCGTTGGATGCGTGTCGGTGAACTGTTGGATTTCTATCGTGGCGTTCAGCCCAATTGGGACCAACGATTTGCTGGCGAGCTGTGCGACATGTTCCGGCTGGACCGGACTCAGAAACTGTCCAGTCTTTCTAAAGGCGGACGTGCACGGGTGGGATTACTTGCGGCGATCGCTCATCGGCCGGAACTGTTGATCCTGGACGAACCGAGCAGCGGATTGGATCCGATCGCACGGGGCGAGATCCTGGAAACCGTCATTCGGACCGTGAACGACGATGGCCGAACGGTCTTGTTTTCCAGCCATTTGCTGGACGAAGTCGACCGCGTTTGCGATCGCGTCGCGCTGATCCACGGCGGTCGCATCATCGAAGAAGTCGAATTGCTGTCGCTGGGGCAACAGTACGAAGAAGTCGTGGGGCGGTCCGACGGCCCGGAAGCCCCCCTGGGCGACTCCTATGCATCCTTTGGTTACAAGTCGGACGGTCAAGAATGGTCGGTGCTGCGGCGGACAGACGATTCGATCAACCGGTCCGAAACGGATCCGTCTTGGGTGTCACGCCCCGCCACGCTGTCTCGCTGGTTCGACGCCCGCGTCAGCCAGCAAGAGAATCGGATCCCGCAGGAGTCGGCATCATGAATTCGACCGCATTTTTGGGACGTTTGCTGTTTGCACGACATCGATGGTTCTTGCTGACCATGGTCCCGATGTTGATCGTCACGGCCTTGCTCGGACACACATCACTGTCGTTGGCACCCCAGACAACCTTGTCGGATGTCTGCGTTCAGCTGTTCTGCCTCACCATGATCGTCGCGTTTTGCGGCGGTGCGATCTTGCTGGATTTTTGCCCCCAAGGCGACGTGGGCGGCTTGTCGGGAATGTTCGAACCTTGGCTGCTTCGCACACCATTATCCACTTGGCGTTTGGCGTTGGTTCCGATCATCGCCAAAACCGTTTGGATCCTGACGCTTTGGTTACTGCTATTGGCCTTGTTCGTACACAGCGCCGTCAACGTTCGGTTGGATTTGGTTTCGATCCTGGCACCCCCGATCACGTTGTCAGCAATCAGCGTTGGTCTGAGCGCGATTTTGTGGCGTCCCTACGCCAGCAGCCTGCGACGCATGGCGCTGCTGATGCTGTACGCGGTGGTCTGCTACGGCCTGTTGTTTGCAGTGCTGACGGCCTGTTTTGAACAACAGCGGTTCCACTGGATTGTGCGAACGGGCACGTTGGTCGGCTGTGTTTTGTTGTGGATGTTGCTTGTCCGTGTTGCCGTCGCGCAATTGGAACAATCGCGTAGCCACAGCTTGGGCCGCATCGCGGCATCGCCCCGCCCGGATCTTCAATCGTGGTGGTGGACGTTGGACCGACAACCGCGGCCCTGGGCGACGGGCGATTGCAGCTGCGCGTTGCGATGGCACGACGCGGCGCGGGCCCGCCGTGACGTCACCCGATCGTTGTGCTGGATCGCCGCTCCGGTGCTTTTCTTGATTTGTTGGCAATGGCCAATGATTGGCATGCTGGCGTTTCTGGTGCCTTGCATGGTTCTTTGGACGTTGTTCAACGCCTGCGCCGCGATCTATGAACCACGTGGCTTCAGCGACCGATCGCCGTTGCCTGAATATCTAATTTCACTGCCGTTGTCGCAATTCGACCTTTTCCGTTCCCGTTTGTCGGTGACCGTGCGAACGGCAGTGACTTGGTCTGCCGCCTTGGTAACGGGGATCGCGATCGCGACGTGGCTGGGCGGACATCACGAAACGATGTTTCGGCTGTGGCGGTTGGGCGACACGGGGTGGATCAAGCCGACATGGATGGGGGTGGGGGCGACGCCAAAACTGATCAGCTTGTGGGTGGTTCTTTGGGCGTCATTGTTGACGCTGGGACTGGGGCGGGTCATCGCGTTTCAGTGGATTGTTTCCTCCGAGCACGCACGCTGGCTGGTCTACGGTTGCCTGACGGTGATTTTGTCAGTCATCGTCGGAACCATCGCTTGGATCTTGTGGCAAATCAGCAATCGTCCTTGGGATCAGATCCGCGAAGACGTGGTGGCGGCGACGCAGTACCTACCCTGGATCATTGGCACTCTGTTGACGGCCAAAGGGATTCTGGCGATTGCCGAAAGCCACCGTTTGACTCGGAATGACTGGATCAAGCCGCGCCAATTGTGTTTCATCTGGGCAAGCTGGGCAGCCTTTATCGCCACCATCGCAATCATTTTGTGGTTATTGAAACCTTATACCCCGTTGGGATTCGCCGCCGTTTTGTCGGGCACTGCGTTGACGATGCCTCTGTGGCGTTTGCTGCGAATCATCGGCGGAATTCGGTCCAGCCTTCACCAGTGACAATCATGGTTGAAGAGGCGTATTTTCGCGGGGGCGCCACCATTCGCTGCGGGTTCGTCGCGTCAGCCCGTCATGTGGCATCCATGTGCGACAAATGAAGATTTCATAAATCTTCGAATCCCGGAAACTGGGCGGTTAAGCTTTCGATCACAGAAAGCTTGCATCAAGCCTAACGTTTTGCTCACTGAACACGTTTCATTGGTGGACAATCGTCCGTTAGCAGCGGCGGGACTTTCGTCGCTGCGTGCGGGCGGTTTCAATGCAACGAACACGCGTCTTGGTGCGCCCCAGAAACCGCCCCAATGGATCGACGGAACGGGCGGCTATCCCGACGGATCGTCCTTTTTTCACACAGTATTTTTTTCATCTCCATCCGACGGACAAAACGAGTGATGAAGCGAAACGGTTTCACTCTGGTCGAATTGCTGGTGGTCATCGCGATCATCGGTATCTTGGTCGCCCTGCTGTTGCCTGCCGTTCAATCGGCCCGTGGCGCGGCACGGCGAATGAGCTGCCAGAACAACATGAAGCAGTTGGGACTTGCCGCCCACAACTTTGAAAGCACCTACAAGAAGTTCCCGCCGGGGCTGACGACGTTCGTCAACAATAGCCCCCGGGACTGGTACGGCAACACCGTCTTCACCTACATCCTGCCCTACCTGGAACAACAGTCGATCTACGACAAGTGGGACTGGTCGGACACGTACGAAGCGGCCCAAAACAACACCAGCGACCCGTTGGACCCGACGATCAAGTCGGTCGACGCGGCATCGGCCCAAGTGGTTCCGACTTACCTGTGCCCGAGCGACGTGGCGCCGGAAACGGTGTTCGAATTAGATTATGACGTCACCGGATACGCGACCGGTTATTTCAGCCTGTGTAGCTACTTGGCCAACGGCGGAACACACAGCACCTACTTCCGCGACACCGACATGCAAGACGACGGCATGTTCTTCATGACCGGTGACGACAGCCAACCGGAAAGCTACCAGCGATTCCTGGAAGACGGAAAAGCACCGGCCCGTTTCGCCGATTGCATCGACGGCACCAGCCAAACGTTCTTGTTCGGCGAACGATTCCATTACGACCAGTTCTTCGACGCCAAGCTGCACAACGTTTCGCGTAAGTACAGCCGTTACCCGATCAACCGCTGGGGTGCCTGGGCCTGGACCGGTGGCGGCAACGGCACGACGCACGTCTTCGGATCGACTCGCGTTCCGCCGAACTATCAAACGCCCGAAGATGCACCGTCGTCTTACGCTTCGGTCAACTTGCGGATGTCGGCTTTTGGCAGCGGTCACGTCGGCGGAACCAACTTTGCTTTCACCGACGGCAGCGTCGCTTTTATCAGCGATTCGATCAACATGGTGACTTACCAAGCCCTGAGCACCAAATCGGGTCGCGAGATTCTGGACGAAGAATATTGATCCGTCGGTCGTTACCGAACGAGTGTTCGGTAACGGCAATCCGACGCTGATCGAATCCCCCGCGTCTGTCACGGGCTCCGCCGCGTGCAGACGCGATTTTTTTTGAATCGTCCCGTCGATATCTGGCGGGCCCGTCGACCAAAACACCACCTGCGAAAACGACCGTGCGGTGCCAGACGATTTTGCGTCGCACCGGCCCGGCGTATGAATGAATCATGCAACGCCACGTTATCTTTGCTTTGTTGATCCCCGCCGTGCTGTTGATGGTGGGATGTGATTCCGGAATCGAACTGGGACAGGTCACCGGGACAGTGACCAAGGACGGCGAGCCTGCGCCGGAAATCTGGATCAACTTCATGCCCGATCCGGATGAGGGAACCGAGGGTGCGATCTCCAGCGCGATCACCGACCAAGACGGCCGCTATGAATTGCAGT